>JBQCHO010000124.1:0-4300 GCA_051954635.1 Sphingomonas sp.
GCGCGACCACCGCGAAGCCGCGGCCGGCATCGCCCGCGCGCGCCGCCTCGATCGTGGCGTTGAGGGCAAGCAGATTGGTCTGCCCGGCGATGTCGCGGATCAGCCCGAGGATCGATTCGATCGACTTGGCGTGATCGGACAGCGTTTCCGACATGCCGACCGCGGTGCCGGCCTGGCTGCTGGCGCGAGTCGCGATCTCGGCGGCGGCCTCGACCTCGCTTCGCGCGTCTTCGATCGCGCGGATCAGGCCGGCCGCCGTCTGCGCGGCTTCGCGCATCGCCACGGCGGATTGCTCGGCCGCTGCGGCCACTTCGGACGCCTTGCCGAGCATGCCGCGCGCTGCAACCGAGGCGCTTTCCGCCTGCGCGTGCGCGCTGCTGCCGAGCTGCGCAGTCGCCTCCAACGTGACGCCGATCGACTCGCGGAACGTCTGCGCGCGCGACCGGCGATCACGGCGTAGCTTGATCTCGTCGCGCTGCGTGTAATGTTCGGCCATCACCGCGGCCTCGACCATCGCGAGGCGCTGGATCACGTCGGCAAGGCGGCAGGCGGTGGCGACATCGTCGCCCAGCGCCGCCTCGATCGTCTCGACGACCTTGGTATGGCCGACCGACAGCGCCGACAGATAGGCATGTATCGGGACGCCCGCCTTGTGGCAGCGAGCCGCATTGCGCAACGCCATCGACAACCAAGTGCGGCTCAGCGGTTCGGCATATTTGCGGCAGACGTAATCGCCCGAATCGCGGCGTTGCCGCTCGCGCGCCTCGGCGGTCATGAGCCCGCTCGATTGGCGCACTTCGGGATCGGCGAGGAAGCGATCGAGGAAGGCGTCGGCGATCGCCTGGCATTTGCCGTCGATCAACCGCGAGATGATCGCGCAGGCACCGTCCAACGCGCCGTCGGCATTGTACGCCTGGAGGCGCAACGCGAGCGCATCGATCATCGCCTCGCGCGCGGCGATCACGTCGGTTGGTTCGGGCATCCCTAACGTCCTCCCCCAAAGACGATCAGGCGGCGACCTTGGCGACGAAATCGCTGGTCGAGTGTTTCAGGGTGCCGAGTCGGCCGTCGAGCGCGTCGAAGCCGGTGCCGACCGAATCGATTTCGGAAGCGACCGTTTCGGTATCCTCGCGGATCGCGGCGATCGTGTTCGACATCGAATCGGCGGCGAGCGCGGTTTCGTCGACCGCGGCGGTGATCGCGGTGACGGTCTGCGCCTGCACCTCCATCGCCTGACGGATGCGGTTGGCGCTTTCCTGCACCTCGGCGACAGTGTCGCGGATCGAGGCGTTGGTCGCGACCGTCGAATGCGTCGCCGACTGGATCGCGGCGATCTTGGCGGCGATATCGTCGGTCGCGCGTGCGGTCTGGTTTGCGAGGCTCTTCACTTCCTGCGCGACCACCGCGAAGCCGCGGCCGGCATCGCCCGCGCGGGCGGCCTCGATCGTTGCGTTGAGCGCTAGGAGGTTGGTCTGCCCGGCGATGTCGCGGATCAGACCGAGGATCGATTCGATCGACTTGGCGTGATCGGAAAGCATTTCCGACATGCCGACCGCGGTGCCTGCCTGGCCCGATGCTTTGGTGGCGATCTCGGCGGCTGCCTCGACCTCGGCGCGCGCATCCTCGATCGCTCGGATGAGGCCGGCGGCGGTCTGCGCGGCTTCGCGCATCGCCACTGCCGATTGTTCGGCGGCCGCAGCGACTTCGCTCGCCTTGCCGAGCATGCCGCGCGCGACCATCGAGGCCTTGCCGCCCTGATCCTTGAGCGCGCCGCCTTCGTGCAGCGCGGTTTCGACCATCGTCGCGATGCCGTCGCGGAACTCTGCGGCGAGCCGATCGCGCGCCTGCTGCGCGGTGTGGTCGCGATAGCCGGTGTAGATCGCGACGGTGATGTCGCCTTCCATCGCCGACAGACGCATCAGCGTGTCGATCAGTGCGGGCAGGCGATCGTCGTCGCGGCCGACGCGGCGCATCAGGATGTCGAGCGCGGCGCGGTCGCTGGCGTTGATCATCGACAGCAGCGCCTCGGGCTGGACCTCGGCGATATAAGCCGCCTCGACCGAGCGGGCGATCGATTCGACCCAGCCGCGCTCGGCCGTCGCAAGAAAGCGCTTCTCGAGGAAGGCGCAGCCGAGATCGATCATCTTCTGCGTTTCGTGCGGCGCCCATTCGCGCTCGTCGGCGAAGCAGCGCAGCCATTGCTGCCAGTAAGCGTCGGAAACCGATCGGATTTCAGGTTCGATGACGGTCCATACCGCGCGGCTGGCATCGGCCAGAGAGCCGTCGAAATCGAAGATGCGCAGCCGCTCGGAAAGCCTCACCTGCGCCGCCATTTCTGCGGGCGTGGGCAAATCGGTGCTGGTCAAGGTGCGTTCCCCCAATCGCGTGACGGTCTATTCGGCGACAGGCTTAGGCCATGCTGGTTAACGCGGAGTTAGAATCCGGAAGCCGGCACCACCCGGCTTGCATCGAGCGCGCTCAGGACTAATAGGTCGCGCTATTCATTGTTCGAGGATCACGCCTTGGCCACCCAGCCCGATCGATCGCGCCCGCTCTCGCCGCATCTCACCGCCTGGAAATGGGGGCCGCACATGCTGGTCTCGATCCTCCACCGCGCGACCGGGGACGGCATGGCGCTGGTCGGCACGATCGTTTTCGTCTGGTGGCTCGCCGCGCTTGCCGGCGGCGAGGAGAGTTATGCCAGATTCGTCGATACCTTCACCGTGTCGGGCGGCGGGCTCAACATTCTCGGCTACATCATCGGCATCGGCATGACCTGGGCGTTCTTCCAGCATATGGCGAGCGGCATCCGCCATCTGGTGATGGACACCGGCGCCGGGTTCGAGCTCAAGATCAACAAGACCTTCGCGGTGCTGACGATCGTGTTCTCGGTGATCGCGACCATCGCCTTCTGGGCCTATCTTGTGGCGGGGAAATAATCATGGGCAACGGCACCCCTCTCGGCCAGGTCCGCGGGCTTGGGCCCGCCAAGGAAGGCACGCATCACTGGTGGCACCAGCGGCTGACCGCGGGCGGCAATCTGCTGCTCGTGCTCTGGTTCGTGCTCTCGATCGCGCGGCTGCCGGCCTATGATTATGCGACGCTGACGGTGTGGATGCGCTCCTTCTGGGTGGCGATCCCGCTGGCGCTGCTCGTGCTCAGCGTGTTCTATCACTTCCGCCTCGGCCTTCAGGTGTGCATCGAAGACTATAGCCACGGCCCCGGTCGCATCGCCTGGATCGTCGTGCTCAACGCCTTCACCCTGATCGCCGGCGCGATCGCCCTGTTCTCGATCCTCTCGATCGCCTTCACCGCTACCGGAGCTGCCGCGTAATGGCTGACGCCTACAAGATCATCGACCACACCTATGACGCCGTGGTCGTCGGCGCCGGCGGTTCGGGGCTGCGCGCGACGATGGGGATCGCGGAGAAGGGCCTCAAGACCGCCTGCATCACCAAGGTGTTCCCGACGCGCAGCCACACCGTCGCCGCGCAAGGCGGGATCGCCGCGAGCCTGGGTAACAACACGCCCGACCACTGGTCGTGGCACATGTACGATACGGTCAAGGGTTCCGACTGGCTCGGCGACCAGGACGCGATCGAATATATGGTCCGTGAGGCGCCCGCCGCGGTCTACGAGCTCGAACATGCCGGCGTGCCGTTCAGCCGCAACGACAACGGCACGATCTACCAGCGCCCGTTCGGCGGCCACATGCAGAATATGGGCGAGGGCCCCCCGGTGCAGCGCACCTGCGCCGCCGCCGACCGCACCGGCCATGCGATGCTTCATGCGCTCTATCAGCAGAGCCTGAAATACGACGCCGATTTCTACATCGAATATTTCGCGCTCGACCTGATAATGGAGAACGGCGCGTGCCGCGGCGTGATCGCCTTGTGCCTGGAAGACGGTTCGATCCACCGCTTCCGTAGCCATTCGGTGGTGCTGGCGACCGGCGGATACGGCCGCACCTATTTCTCGGCGACCTCGGCGCATACCTGCACCGGTGACGGCAACGGCATGGTGCTGCGCGCGGGCCTCGCCTTGCAGGACATGGAGTTCGTCCAGTTCCACCCGACTGGCATCTACGGCGCCGGCGTCCTCATCACCGAAGGCGCGCGCGGCGAGGGCGGGTATCTGACCAATAGCGAGGGCGAGCGCTTCATGGAGCGGTACGCGCCGTCGGCCAAGGACCTGGCCTCGCGCGACGTCGTCTCACGCTCGATGGCGATGGAAATCCGCGAGGGTCGCGGCGTCGGCAAGGAGAAGGACCATATCTGGCTCCATCTCGACCATATCGACC
>JBQCHO010000125.1:0-6804 GCA_051954635.1 Sphingomonas sp.
CGTTCGAGACGTAGCCGCTGGTGAAAATCAGCGCGGCTTCCTTACCGTGGAGATCGGCGAGCTCTTCCTCGAGCTCGATGTGATAGTGCGTGTTGCCGCCGATGTTGCGCGTGCCGCCCGAGCCGGCACCGACATCGTGCAGCGCCTCTTCCATCGCCGCGACGACATCCGCATGCTGCCCCATCGACAGATAGTCGTTCGAACACCACACGGTGATCGGCTTCGGCCCGTTATGCCCGGCGAAGCAGCGCGCGTTGGGGAACGCCCCCTTGTTGCGCAGGATGTCGATGAAGACCCGGTAGCGCCCTTCGGCGTGCAGCCGGTCGATCGCCTGGGTGAAGACGCGTGAATAATCCACGCCGCGCGTCGTGCCGTCGCTGTCCATGACCGTTCCCACTACGGCGTCGATCGCTCGAAATCCAGCATTTTTGCGGGCGTTCGGCGGCGTCCGCCTGCGACGAACGGCTCGGCGCAACGCTGCTCCGCCGCCTCCGTATTCGTGCTATGTATTCTTACCGCCGCGATCCGATCGAGTCGCACGCGAATCGGCGCGGCGAGAGGGGTGTTCCCTTTGGGAGAAAGGAGCACATCGTCATGGTCACCCGTGTCAGGCCACCTGGCAACACCGATTATTTCACGCGCCGCGAAACGCAGGAGCGCAGCCTGGCCGCGCAGGCGGTCGACCGCGCGGTGCGCTGCGCGCATCTCAGCATGGCCGAACGCTATGCCGTGCTCGCGCGCGAAACGGTGATCGTCGCCCATATCGGGCTTTGATCGGCGTTCAGCCGAGCTTGCCGAAGGTCGCTTCGTAGCCGGCACGATCACCGGCTGCGAGCAATTGCGCCTGCTCGATCCAGCGGTCGCGCGCCATGCGCCCCTTGAACGCGCCGAGCTCGGCGTCGAGCGTCTCGGCTTCGGTGGGTGACAGCGCGGCGAGCTGCCCGACGCTGGTGATCCCCAATTCGCCGAGCCGCGCCGCAACCTTGGGCCCGAGCCCTTTGAGCATCGTCACCGGCTGACCGACGCCTCCTTCCGTCGCGGTTGATCGAGATGCCGCCGCGGGTGTTTCGACCGGGGCGGCGGGCGGCGCGCTCGGCGTCGGCACGGCGACGGGCTTTGCTTCGGCTGCTGCCGGGGCCGCGGCGATCGCCGGTTCATCGTCGACCAATGGCGGTGGCGGCGGCGTCACCGGCGGCGCGACCGGCATCGGGGTGGGGTCGGTGCGTGCGACGACGGTATCGACACCGGCTTCCTCGCGCTCGTGGCGCTCCTGCGCGCGGCGGCGGCTGCCCCACCAGATCACCAGAATCGCGGCAACGATCAGCACCGCGATCAGCACGAGGTGCGCGGTGGTGATGATCTCGGTGCCATCGGGCAGCGTCACCATCGAGTCGGTCTGGTTCATCGAGTGCATTCCTTGATTTCGGTGGTGACCGCCGCGAGCATAGCCAGCTTCGCGATGCCGTCCAAATCGGCTCAGCCGCGCGCGAGCTCGCGCCAGCCGATGTCGCGGCGGCAGAAGCCGCTGGGAAAATCGATCGCCTCGACCCCGCGATAGGCGACGCGCTGCGCCTCGGCGATGTCGGCGCCGGCGCCGGCAACCCCGAGCACACGGCCGCCCGCCGCCACCAGCGCCTCACCGTCGCGCCGCGTGCCCGCCTGGAACACGCGCGCGCCGGCCGTTTCGGCCGCCTCGATCCCGGCGATCGCGCCGCCGCTTTCGGGCGTGCCGGGATAGCCGTTGGCGGCCATCACCACGACCAGCGCGGTTTCGCCCGAAAAGCGCGGCGGCGCGATGTCGCCGAGCCGGCTTTCGCTCACCGCGATCATCAGCGCGAGCAAATCGCCGTCGAAGCGCATCATCAGCACCTGGCATTCGGGATCGCCGAAGCGGACATTATATTCGATCAGCTTGGGGCCGTCGGCGGTGAGCATCAGCCCGGCATAGAGCACCCCCGAAAACGGCGTCCCCGCCTTGGCCAGCGCCTCGACGGTCGGCCGCACGATCTCGTCGATCGCGCGTGCTTCGAGTTCGGGGGTCAGCACCGGCGCCGGGCTGTACGCGCCCATCCCGCCGGTATTGGGGCCGGTATCGCCCTCGCCGACGCGCTTGTGGTCCTGCGCCGATCCGAACGGCACGATCGCCGTGCCGTCGGTCAGCACGAACAGGCTGGCTTCCTCGCCGTCGAGGAATTCCTCGATCACGGCGTCGCCGCCGACGCGGCCGGGGCCGATGATCGCGTCGATCGCCTCTTCCGCTTCCTCTCGCGTGGTGGCGATCGTGACCCCCTTGCCGGCGGCGAGGCCGTCGTCCTTGATCACCACCGGCAGCGTGAAATCGCCGAGCGCCGCCCGCGCGCCGTCGCGCGACGTGACGCGGGCGTAGCGCGCCGTCGGGATTTTCGCGCGCGCGCACAGATCCTTTGTGAAGCCCTTCGATCCTTCGAGCCGCGCTGCATCCTTGCTCGGCCCGAACACGCCGATCCCCATCGTGCGAATGTTGTCGGCGAGGCCGTCGACCAGCGGCGCTTCGGGGCCGATCACAACGAACTCGATCGAGTGGCGCAGGCAGAAATCGATCACCCCGCGATGATCCTTGGGGTCGATGTCGACGATCTCGGCATGGTTGGCGATGCCGGGGTTGCCCGGCGCGGCATAGAGCGTATCGAGGGCCGGCGATTGCGCCAGCCGCCACGCGAGCGCATGTTCGCGTCCCCCCGATCCGAGTAGCAGGACGTTCATGGCAAGCTCTTCCCCCGACGATGACGGCATGTCGAGGCTCGTAGCGAACGAGACGCCTGGGGACAACGCCGCGCCGTTCACCGTCACCGAGCTCTCGGGCAAATTGAAGCGGCTGGTCGAGGGCGAATTCGGCCATGTACGGCTGAAGGGCGAGATTTCAGGGTATAAGCGCGCCGCCTCTGGCCATGCCTATCTGTGCCTCAAGGACGAGGCCGCGGTGATCGACGGCGTGATGTGGAAGGGGCAGGCGGCGCAACTCCCCTTTGCGCCTCAGGACGGGATCGAGGTGATCGCGACAGGCCGCCTCACCACCTATCCCGGCCGCTCCAAATACCAGATCGTGATCGAACGAATGGAGCTCGCCGGCGAAGGCGCGCTGATGGCGCTGTTCGAGAAATTGAAGGCGCAATTGGGAGCCGAGGGCCTGTTCGACAGCGCTGCCAAGAAGCGGTTGCCGTTCATGCCGAAGGTGATCGGCGTCGTCACCTCGCCAACCGGCGCGGTGATCCGCGACATCCTTCACCGGCTCGAGGATCGCTGCCCGACCCACGTCATCGTCTGGCCGGTCCAGGTCCAGGGGCCGACAGCGGCCGGGCAGATCGCCGCCGCTGTGCGCGGGTTCGACGCGCTTGCCGAGGGCGGCCCGGTCCCCCGCCCCGATCTCGTCATCGTCGCACGCGGCGGCGGCTCGATCGAGGATTTGTGGGCGTTCAACGAGGAGGTCGTCGTCCGCGCGATCGCCGCCTGCTCGATCCCGATCATCTCGGCGGTCGGGCACGAGACCGACACCGGCCTAAGCGATTACGCCGCCGACCTCCGCGCGCCGACACCGACCGCGGCGGCAGAACTCGCGGTGCCGGTGCGCGCCGACCTGATCGCGACGCTGCAAGCGATGGCGACTCGGACCGAACGCTGCGCGCGCCGTTACCACGAGCGCGGCCGCGAGCGACTCGATGCGCTCTTTCGGCTGATCCCCGGGCGCGACCGGCTGCTCGGCCCGCAGCGTCAACGCGCCGACGAAGCGGGCGCGCGGCTCGATCTCGGGCTCGAACGCCGCGTCGCGCGCGCCCGCACCGAGCTCCATCGCACCGCCGGCGCGCTGCGCCCCGCGACGCTCGACCAGCGCCTCCGCGCCGCGACGGATCGGCTCGATCGCACCGGACGGCTGCTCGACTCGCTCAGCCCCGATGGGCCGCTCAAGCGCGGCTATGTCCGCGTCGACGCTCGGCCCTCGGGCACCGTCGTCGCATCGGCCGCCGAGGCGAAGCGCGCCGGCGCGCTGACGCTGCATTTCGCCGACGGCGCGGTCGATGCCCGGGTTGAGCGGGTCGGCGGCAAGACCTATGCTGCGCCCAAGCCCGAGCAGCCCAGCCTGTTGTAACCCCGCGTTCGAGAGTAGCCGCTTTCCCGATGCTGATGTCCCACACCGCCCGCCTCGCCCGCCTGCATTACATGGCCAACGGTTTCCGCGTCCTCGTGCCCGGCGACCATGTCGCCTGCGCCGTCACCGCCGAGCCGATCGCGATCGACGAGCTCCGCTATTGGAGCGTCGAGAAGCAGCAAGCCTATGCCACCGCCGAGATCGCGTGCCGCGCGTTGACCGCGCAGTGATCCGTCGCACCTGGCTCGCCGCCGCCGCGCTGCTGCCTGCACTGGCGAGCTGCGTCGGCCCGCCGCCCGCGCGGCCACTACCCCCGCCCGCTGCTCCGGCTCCGGTGCCGACGCCCACTCCGACGCCATCGGGCCCGGCCGATTTCGTGCTGACGGGCGAGATCGAGCAAGGTGGCGCGGTGGTCGGCACCGTACCGGGCGGCACCCAGACGCTTACCTTCGACAACGATCCGGTCCCGGTTGCGCCCGATGGCAAGTTTCTTATCGCGTTCGATCGCGATCACGGCCCCAACGCGCAACTGATCGCTACACTCGCGGACGGGCGCCAGGTCGCCAAGACGCTCGCCGTCGCCCCGCGCGCCTGGGACATTTCGCGGCTCAACTCGCTGCCCAAATACCCAGTCCCGAGCGCCGAGTTCGAGCGACTGCGTCCGCCCGAACTGGCTCAGATCAAGGCCGCGCGCGCGACCGATCACGATGCCGATGGCTGGCGCGAGCACATGGTTTGGCCGGCGACGGGGCGCATCTCGACGCTATTCGGCTCGCAGCGCATCTACAAGGGCGGCGAGAAGGGCGCGTACCATTCGGGCATCGACATCGCGGTGCCGACCGGCACCCCGGTTCGCGCGCCGGCCGACGGCGTCGTCATCCTCGCCGCCGACCATCCCTTCACGCTCGAAGGCAATCTGCTGATGATCGATCACGGCATGGGGCTGAACAGCGCGTTCCTGCACCTGTCGAGGATCGACGTGCGCGTCGGCGATCACGTTCGCAAAGGTCAGGTCATCGCCGAAAGCGGCGCTTCCGGCCGGGCGACCGGCCCGCATCTCCATTGGAGCCTGATGTGGCGCGGCGCGCGGATCGATCCGCTGCTGGTTGCGGGACCGATGCCGAGCTAATCCAGATCAGCATGATTTCATCTTCTTAGCGCGCAACGCGCGACCTCCGCGATCGTTGATCGGCGCAGCACGGGTTACCCTGCCCGCGCGCACCGATTGGCCAGGAGGACCGCAATGGGCCTGTTCAGCAAGGACATCGAGACCTTCGAAGACCTGTTTCTGCACCAGTTGCAGGACATCTATTACGCCGAGAACCAGATCACCAAGGCGTTGCCCAAGATGATCGACAAGGCGACCGATCCCGCGCTCAGGGCTGGCTTAGAGCAGCATCTGCGCGAGACCGAAGGCCAGATCGACCGCCTCGAACGCGTCTTCGCGATGATCGGCGAGGAAGCCAAGGGCGCGACCTGCCCGGCGATCGAAGGCATCATCAAGGAAGCCAACCATGTCGCCGGCGACATCGCCGACAAGGCGGTGCTCGATGCTGCTCTGATCGCCTCGGCGCAGGCGGTCGAGCATTACGAGATCACGCGCTACGGCACGCTGATCGCCTGGGCCAGGCAGCTTGGCCGCACCGACTGTATCGATCTGCTCAAGGCGACGCTCGACGAGGAATATGCCACCGACGACAAGCTGACCGAAATGGCGACGTCGAAGGACAACGCCCGGGCCGCGGCCGCAGAGCCGGCCTGAGTGCGCGCCGGCCCGGCGAGGCGACCGCCGGGCCGGTTTTTTTTGCATTGCTGCGCTGCGAACCCTTTGCCCGACCGCGCGTTGTGCGTGCCGGAGCGGGCAATGGGAGAATGATCGATGCGCCTGCTCCTGCCGATAGCGATTGCCCTGCTGCCCGTCGCGGCCGCCGCACAGTCAACCACCAGCCCCCCGCCGCCGCCCGGCACCGACGTCGATCGCGTGACGCTGCATCCCGGCGAGAGCAAGTCGTTCACGCTGGCCCCAGGCAACGAGCACCAGTTGCTCCACGAGGCGGCGCCGTCCACGCCGGGCGCCGTCACGGTCGATTATCGCCTATCCGCGGGCGGCTCGATCGTCACCGCGGTCAGCCACACGGGCAAGCCGATGATGTTCACCGTGCTCGCCGATCCTGGCGGCAATGGCGGATTCGCGCCCGCGGGCGAGGTGAACCTGCCCGGTGACGGCAAACCAGTGTCGAAAATCTGGTCGCGCGAGCTCGGCACGATCAATGTCGGCGATTTCGTCGGTGGCCCGGTCGGCGATCGACCGCATCCGCCCGCCGGCGGCTGAGTTACTCGGCCGCTTCTGCCTGAGGGACGTCGTCGCTGACGACATCCTCGGGCAGCGACCATAGCAAATCCTGCTTGGCAAGGATGCGCCCGTCATGGGCATGGACCTGGATCGGCGCGATCGGCCGGCGATCGCGCGCGTCGACCAGCACCGGGCTTGCCGGCATGCCGGTTTCCCAGCGCTCGCCCCATTGGCGAAGCGCGATCATCGTCGGTAGCAGCGCCATGCCCTTGTCGGTGAGGCGATATTCGATCTTGCGGCGATCCTCGGGCAGTGCGTGGCGTTCGAGGATGCCGTGTTCGACCAGCCTGCCAAGCCGCGCGGCGAGGATGTTGCGCGCGATGCCGAG
>JBQCHO010000126.1:0-21390 GCA_051954635.1 Sphingomonas sp.
CCTCCCACATCATGCCGGGGCCTTTCCGCGGATAGCGGAAGGTTTCGAGCAGGGTCTTGACCGCCATGCCGTCATTGCGGCGCTTGTGGAGGCCGAGCGAGCGCTTCAATCCGTCGAGCACCGCGCCGCCGAGGCTCAGCCCCTTGATCCGCTGCGCCGCCCAATCGGCCGAAATCTCGTCGCACGGCATCCCCCACACCTTCTCGGTATAGGTCTTGAAGAAGATCGAGAACAATTTGTGGCCGAACTGGTTGACGACCCAATCCTGGAAGCTCGTCGCGTCCTTCTTGGGCAGCGCCTTCCAGCGCAGATAGGACAGCATGCACAGGCTCGACCGCCAGATGCCGAGGTTGCCGAGCGCTTCGAAAGCGCGCAGCGGGTAGGAATAGAATTTGCCCTCGTAATAGATGCCCCTCATCCGCGGGCGCTGGATGAAATCATCGGGCAGGATCTCGTTCCAGAGATCGACCACTTCCTTCGACTTCGAGAAGAAGCGGTGCCCGCCGATATCGAAGCGGAAACCGCCATGCTCGACGGTGCGGCTGATGCCGCCGACGTACACCGGGTCCTTCTCGATCACGATGACCGATTTGCCCGCCTTGGTCAGCAGATAGGCCGCGGTGAGCCCCGCCGGCCCGGCGCCGATAATCACAACATCGGCGGCACGCGTCTCATTCATCCCAGCCCCCAGCTTGGTCAGCCTGAGCGGAGTGAACGAAAGCCTTTAAAGGCTGGTTAACGAGCGGTTAGGTGGCCACTTCCGTCATGCCGGACTTGTTCCGGCATCCAGCGCACCGCAAGAGCAGCGAGCGGTGGTTTGCGGCTCGTTGGCCCCCGGAACCGGTCCGGGGTGACGAAAATTAAGCGTCGCGCCGCCCGAGCAGCCGCAGCCGCAGCGCATTGAGCTTGATGAACCCCGCCGCGTCGCGCTGGTCATAGGCGCCCTGATCGTCCTCGAAGGTGACGACCTTCTCCGAATACAGGCTGTTCGGCGACCTGCGCCCGATCACCGACACGTTGCCCTTGTAGAGCTTGAGCCGCACGGTGCCGGCGACCTTTTCCTGGCTGTGGTCGATCGCCGCCTGCAGCATCTCGCGCTCGGGCGAGAACCAGAAGCCGTTGTAGAGCAATTCGGCATAGCGCACCGCGAGCTCGTCCTTGAGGTGCGCCGCGCCGCGATCGAGCGTGAGTTGTTCGATGCCGCGATGGGCGAGGTGGTAGATCGTCCCGCCCGGCGTCTCGTACATCCCGCGCGACTTCATGCCGACGAAGCGGTTCTCGACCAGATCGAGCCGGCCGATGCCGTGCTTGCGGCCAAGCTCGTTGAGCGCCGCGAGCAGCGTCGCCGGCGACATCGCCTCGCCGTTCAGCGCGACGCCGTCGCCCTTCTCGAAATCGATCGTGATGATTTCCGGCGTATCGGGCGCATCCTCGGGATTGACGGTGCGCGAATAGACGTAATCGGGCACTTCCTGCCACGGATCCTCGAGCACCTTGCCCTCCGACGAGGTGTGCAGCAGGTTCGCGTCGGTCGAAAACGGCGATTCGCCGCGCTTGTCCTTGGGCACCATGATCTGGTGCTTTTCGGCGAAGTCGATCAGCGCGGTGCGGCTGGTCAGGTCCCATTCGCGCCACGGCGCGATTACCTTGATGTCGGGCGCGAGCGCGTAATAGCCGAGCTCGAACCGCACCTGATCGTTGCCCTTGCCGGTCGCGCCGTGCGCCACGGCGTCGGCGCCCACCGCCCGCGCGATCTCGATCTGGCGCTTGGCGATCAGCGGCCGCGCGATCGACGTGCCGAGCAGATACAGCCCCTCGTAGAGCGCGTTGGCGCGCATCATCGGGAAGACGTAGTCGCGCACGAACTCCTCGCGCAGGTCGTCGATGAAGATGTGTTCGAGCTTCACCCCGGCATCGAGCGCCTTCTTGCGCGCCGGCTCAAGCTCCTCGCCCTGGCCCAGATCGGCGGTGAAGGTGACGACCTCGCACCCATAAGTCTGCTGCAGCCATTTCAGGATCACGCTGGTGTCCAGCCCGCCCGAATAAGCAAGGACGACGCGGTTGATCTTCTCGGACATGGCAAGCTCCGGCGATGAGGGGAACGCGCGCGCTCTAGGTCGCGCAGTCGGCTCGCGCAAGATCGACCGAGCGCAGCAGCCCCGGCAAATACGCGCCGAGCGCAATAGCGCGATAGATGTAGCTGAGGCCGAGCGCCCACCACACGCCGCTCTCGCCAAACCGCCGCAGCAACAGGTCGGTCGCGATATAGAACGCGGTCGCCAGGATCGCCGCGTTGCGCAGCGCCCGCCCGCGCGTCGCGCCGATGAAGATGCCGTCGAGCAGCCACGCCGGCGCGCCGATCGCCGGGACGATCGCGGCGAACACCAGCATCGCCCCGGCGATGGCTCGCACGTCGGCATTGCTCGTCAGGAAGTCGATGATCGGCCGCCCGGCGATCAGGAAAAGGATGGCGAACACGACGCCCGTCGCGATGCAGAACTCCGCGGTCAGCCGGATCGCGCGCCGCATCGCCGCGGCCGACCCCGCGCCGACCGCCTGCCCGATCCGCGATTCGGCGGTGAACGCGAACCCGTCGAGCACGAACGCCGAAACGCTGACGAACTGCATCAGCACCTGGTTCGCCGCGAGCGTCGGCGCGCCCAGTCGCGCGCCGGCGTTGGTGAACCAGCCGAACAGCAACAGCAGCGCGACGGTGCGGATCATGATGTCGCCATTGACGGCGAACAGCCGCTTGATCGCCGGCCCCGCGAACAACGCGCGCGACAGCAATTTCCTCAACACGCCGATCCCGCCGGCATAGCGCGTGGTGATGACCAGCCCGGTTGCGAGCGCGGTCCATTCCGCGCATGCCGTGCCCAGGCCGACGCCGCGGGCGCCCAGCCCGAACTGCCACACGAACAGTATGTCGAGCGCGACGTTGACGACGTTCATCACGATCTGCAGCAGCAACGCCGCGCGCGTGCGCCCCAGCCCGAGCAGCCAGCCGTTGATCGCGAACACGCTGAGCGACGCCGGCGCCCCAAGAAACCGCGCGCTGACATAGCCATGCGCCGCCGCATCGAGCCCCTCGCCGCCCGCAAGCAGTGCGAAGCCGATCGGGATCAACACCACTTGCAGCGCGAACAGCGCCACACCCAGGCCGAACCCGAGCGCCAGCCCGCGCAGCAGCATCGCCTCGACTTCGCGCGCATCGCCCTTGCCGAGCGCCTGGGCGGTCATCCCGGTCATCCCCATGCGCAGGAAACCAAACGCCCAGAAGATGAAGTTGATCATCGTCGTGCCGAGCGCGACCCCGGCGAGCGCCGCGGCGTCGCCGGTCCGCCCGATCACTGCGGTATCGACCAGCCCGACCAGCGGCACCGTCGTCTGGCCGAGCATGATCGGCCAGGCTTGCGCGACGATCGAACGACGAGTGAGCGGAAGCGCGGCCATCGCCTCGCGCTAGCGGCGCGCGCCGCCGGGGGCAATCAGCGCCGGTCGATCAACCGGCTCGGCCAGCCCACCCGGACGAGCAGGTCGTCAGGGCCGTTGAGCGCGAATTCGTACATTCCCCATTCCTTGTGCGTCGGCGCCTTTTGGCGCTCGATGATCGCGTCGCGCATCGTCTCGGCGAGTGCATCGACGCGCGGGGTGTAGAGATAGACGCCGAACGGATTGCGCCCCGGTTCCACCCAGTTCGCGACAGCGGTCGTGAGATGGACGTCGCAGCCGTCTTCGTCCGAGAGCATGCGATAGTCGTCATAGCCCTGATCGGCCGGGCGGCTGAACCCGAGCCGGTTCCACCACGCCTCCGCCGCATCGAGATCGTTGCACGGGACGATGGCTGTCAGCCCCGGTCGCGTCCCATCGTTCGCCGTCATCTCGATACCTCCGGTTGAGTCGGGGCATTTAATACGCTATGCGTATCATTATGTCGAGCGCGGAGGATCGGAACTCGGAAGTCGCGCTGATTGCGCGCGCGGTAGCGCGGCTGGCGCGGCGGCTGCGCGTCGAGACGTCGGAACTCGGCGCGCCCTCGCCGGCGGCGCTCGGGCTGCTCGCAACGCTCTATCGCGAAGGCGCGATGCCCGGTGTCGCGCTCGCCGCGGCCGAGGGACTGAAGCCGCAATCGCTGACCCGGCTCGTCGCGCGTCTCGAAAAGGACGGCTTGATCGAGCGCACCCCCGATCCCGCCGATCGCCGCAACCTCGTGATCGCTCTCACCGCGGCCGGGCGGCGCGCGTTGCGGGATAGGATGCGGCAAAGGCGCCGCTGGCTCGCCGATGCGATCGACGAGCGGCTCGACGCCGACGAGCGCGCCGTGCTGCTCGCCGCTGCGCCACTGCTGCTTCGCCTGGCATCATAGATAATCCAGCGCCGCAGCCGTAGTAATCTACGGCGCTGGACCCCGAACTTGAGCCGGTGGCACGCGATTGGCGCAGCGCGCCGATCCGTTCAAGTGCGGATCGACGAACCGAGGCTCGGAACGCTAGAACCGCTCGAACGATTGGTTGCGCTGAGGAGAGAGACATGAACCGCCCCGTCATCACCCTGTTGGCGCTCGCCGCGCTGGCCACCGCGTGTCATGCCCCCCAAAAGAGCGCGACCGGCTCGACCGACAACAGCACCGCTGCTGCCGCCGATGCCTTCGCCGCCAAGATCACCGCGCTTCCCCAGGCACAGCGCGATGGCGTGTTCATGCGCGCGATCACCGATGCCGGCTTCTCGTGCCAGAAGATCGCGCAGTCCGCCGCACATGGCGCGATCCAGGGCCGCCCGGCTTGGGCGATCACCTGCGATCACGACAATCAGTTCGTCGCCCTGGCGACCGCCGACGGCACGCTGCAGATCGTCCCCGGCCGCCCCGCCGACGCGCCGGCCTCGTAAGGGTCAGCGCTCGTCGAAGCGATCGAACTCATAGGCGATCGACGCTTCGACCAGTTGCTCCCACAGCTCCCCAATCACCGCGTCGGGCAACCCCATGGCACGGGCCCTGGCGCGGACATTGTCGATCACCTGCGCCTTGCGCGCCTCGTCGCGAACGGCGCTGCGCTCGGGTTTAATGCGCGCCGCGGCGTCCATATAGGCGAAGCGGTGGGCGAGCAGCTCGATCAGCTCGCGATCGACATGGTCGACGCCGGCCCGCACCTCGGCCATCGTCGTGCAATCAGGCCCGGCAAGGATGGGGTGGTTCATGGCCGCTCTGATAGCGCGACGCGCGGATATGTCCATCGACGCGCTGCTATTGACTTTATTAATCATCGCCTTGATCATTCGAACGAACATGTCGGAGCAAATCATGCACAAGTTGTTGTCGCTGGCGTCGCTGGTTGCGGTGGCGGGTTGTACGTCGATGGGAACGCAGTCGCCGTCCGGCACGGCGCTGGCGAAAAACGGCCAGCCGGGTGTTACCTGCCGGTCGTATCGTGAGACCGGGAGCATCATGCCGGGCAAGCGTATTTGCCATAACGCGGCCGAATGGGCAGCGATCGATGCGCAGCAAAAGCAGGAAGCGAGCACGATGCTCGGCAAGACCGGCCGGCAGGGCGGTACCGGCGGCGACCTTAACTGATTTCTATTGATCGCGCGCCGCCTGACGAGCCAATCCTCTAACGCCCCGACCACACTCTTAGCCCCGAGGCAGCCGATCCCCCGCCAAGTCCGGACTTGACTGGCAGGCTTTGGCATGTCTAAGGGCGCGCGCATTCGCAATTGGCCCCGCATGCCGGTGAAGCGGCGGCCGTGCTCGATTCCATGTGATCGACGCAGGCGATACCGGCAGCAACGTTAACGCAATTGAGGAACTGACATGTCGAAGCGCACCAGCGCCAAGTACAAGCTCGACCGCCGGATGGGCGAGAACATCTGGGGTCGCCCGAAGAGCCCGGTCAACAAGCGCGAATACGACCCCGGCCAGCATGGCCAGCGCCGCAAGGGCAAGATGTCGGACTTCGGCATCCAGCTGCGCGCCAAGCAGAAGCTCAAGGGCTATTACGGCGACGTCACCGAGAAGCAGTTCAAGGCCTGCTATCAGGAAGCCTCGCGCATGAAGGGCGATACCGGTCAGAACCTGATCGGCCTGCTCGAGCAGCGCCTCGACATGATCGTCTATCGCGCAAAGTTCGCGCCGACGATCTTCGCCGCGCGCCAGCTCGTTTCGCACGGCCACGTCCGCGTCAACGGCGTGAAGTGCAACGTCGCCTCGCGCCGCTGCTTCGTCGGTGACGAGATCACGCTGGGCAACAAGGCGCAGGAAATGGCGCTGGTGATGGAAGCCCAGAGCCTCGCGGAGCGCGACATCCCCGATTACGTCGCCGCCGACGGCGCCGCCAAGGTGACCTTCACCCGCGTGCCGAGCCTCGACGAGGTGCCGTATCCGGTGAAGATGGAACCGAACCTGGTCGTCGAGTTCTACAGCCGCTGACGCCAAGCTCCAGCGCAAGCTGGAGCGCGGCACGCCGTCAGCGGCGCGGCCGGCCTCACCGAGGTGAGGACCGACGACGCGGGATTTACTCCCGCGTCGCTGCCGTTTTCGGTCGACCTATCGGCACACGCGAAGGGGCTGCCGGCAACGGCGGCCCCTTTCTCGTTGGGCACATCTTTTTCGCCGCCCCGGACTTGTTCCGGGGTCCGAGCTTCCGCTTACCTCACGCTTGCTGTGAACGCGGAACGTTGGATGCCGGAACAAGTCCGGCATGACGACGCCCTACCAATGTTGGATTTTTCCTGCCACACCCTCGTCATGAGGGGCGCAGGCATCATTCAACCAATCGGTTTTGCGTCCCGCTCGCGCACGAGAGCGAAAAAGTGCGCGACGCTCTCCACTTTCTCCACTTCACCGGCCGAAAACCCAGGGGGATGACCATGCGCCTCGCCGCTCTCGCGCTCGCCGCGCCCGCTCTGCTCGCCGCGACGACGCCGCCTCCGGACATCTCGGTCGACACGCTCAAGGCCGTCACCAAGACGCTGTCGGGAGACGATTATGGCGGCCGCAAGCCGGGCACGCCCGACGAGACCAAGACGGTCGCCACGATCATCCAGCGCTTCAAGGCCGCCGGCCTCCAGCCCGGCAACCACGGTAGTTGGACGCAAGACGTGCCCTTGGTCCAGCTCACCGCCGAGAACGTCTCCCCGCTGACCTTCACCGGCGGCAAGACCCCGCTGCGCATGGACTACCGCAAGGACATGGTGATCGCGACCTACCGCGTGACCCCGCACATCGCCGTCAAGGACAGCGACGTCGTCTTCGTCGGCTACGGCATCAACGCCCCCGAGCGCGGCTGGAACGATTATGCCGGGCTCGACGTGAAGGGGAAGACCGTCGTCATCCTGGTCAACGATCCCGACTGGCAGACGCAGGGCACCGAAGGCCTCTTCGAGGGCCGCGCGATGACCTATTACGGCCGCTGGACCTACAAGTACGAGGAAGCCGCGCGCCAGGGCGCCGCCGCCGCGATCATCGTCCACCAGAGCGAGCCTGCCTCCTATCCCTGGGGCGTCGTCCAATCGTCCTGGACCGGCCCACAGCAGGAGATCGACGCGCCGGGCGATCACATGGACCAGAGCCTGGCGATCGGCTGGATCCAGCTTGCCGATGCGCAAAAGCTGTTCGCGTCGGCCGGCAAGGATTTCGCGGCGATGGAAACGGCGGCGAAGCAGAAGGGCTTTAAGCCGGTCCCGCTCGGGCTTACGGCGTCGGTTTCGTTCGACAATGGGGTCGCGCGCCAGACGTCGCACAACGTCATCGGTGTCCTGCCCGGCACCGCGCACCCCGACGAAACCGTGCTCTACACCGCGCATTGGGACCATCTCGGGCATTGCGACGCGGTCGATGGCGATTCGATCTGCAACGGCGCGCGCGACAATGCCAGTGGCGTCGCCGGCCTGGTCGCGATGGCCGAAGCCGAGGCTAAGCAAGGCCCGGCAAAACGCTCGATGGCATTTATGGCGGTGACTGCCGAAGAAGCCGGGCTGCTCGGCTCGGCCTGGTATGCGTCACACCCCGTGTTCCCGCTCGCCAAGACGGTCGGCGGGGTCAATATGGACGTGCTCAACACCAACGGCCGCGCGCACAACTTCGTCATCACCGGCGCCGGCAAGTCCGAGCTCGAGGACATGGTCAAGCCGCTCGTCGCCGCGCAAGGCCGCGTGATCGAGCCCGAGGCGCATCCCGAGGCCGGCGGCTATTTCCGCTCCGATCATTTCAGCTTCGCCAAATTGGGCGTGCCGATGCTCGACGGCGGCAGCGGCGACGATCTCGTCCAGGGCGGGCGCGCCGCCGGCGAAGCGGCCGATGCCGATTATCGCGACCACAAATATCACAAGCCGCAGGACGAATATGATCCGAACTGGGATTGGTCGGGCGCGGTCGAAGACCTGACGCTCTATGCCGAGCTCGGTCGCGAACTCGCCAATGGCAACGCCTGGCCAAACTGGTATCAGGGCACCGAATTCCGCGCGATTCGAGACAAGAGCCGCGCGGGCGTCGCCACTCAAAAGTAACGAGCGCGGTTTCGATGACGAGGCTGATCCAGCCGCCCGAATGGGCGCATCACAAGGCGGTCTGGATCGGGTTTCCGAGCCACCCCGAATTGTGGGTCGATGACCTCGATCCCGCGCGCGAGGAAGTCGTCGCCTTCGCCCGCGCCGTCCATGCCGATGGCAAGGGCGAGCGCGTGTTGCTCGTCGCCGCCGACGCCGAAGCGGGCGATGCCGCGGCCAGGCTGGCACCGTTCGCCGAGGTGGTGGTGCAGCCGTTCGGCGACATCTGGCTGCGTGATACCGCGGTGATCATGGTCGGCCGCCACAAGGCGCGCAATTTCCAGTTCAACGGCTGGGGCGGCAAATACGACCTGCCCGGCGACGACGATATCGGCGCGCGCCTCGCCGCCGACCGCGACATCGAGGTCATCGATTGCGACTGGATCCTGGAAGGCGGCGCGATCGACGGCGACGGCACCGGCCTCGTCGTCACTACCGAGCAATGCCTGCTCAACCGCAACCGCAACCCGCACATGACGCGCGCGGAAATCGAGCAGCGGCTGCACGACGATCTCGGTTTCACCGATGTCCTGTGGCTCGGCGACGGCCTGCTCAACGATCACACCGACGGCCATGTCGACAATCTCGCGCGCTTCGTCGGCCCTGGCAAACTCGCCATCCCGGAGGCGTCGGACAACGACCCCAACTGGCTGGTCTATCAGCGCGCTGCAGAGCGGGCGCGGGCGTTCGGCCATGACCTCGATCTCGTCCGCCTGCCCTCGCCCGGCCGCGTCCTGCGCGACGACGAGATCATCCCGGCGAGCTACATGAACTTCTACATCGGCAACGCCGCGGTCGTCGTCCCGCAATACGGCGCCGCCAATGACGATGCCGCCGTCGCCGCGATCGCCGCGCTGTTCCCCGACCTGCGCGTCGTCGGCCAGCGCGCCGACCACATCCTGACCGGCGGCGGCAGCTTCCACTGCATCAGCCAGCAAATCCCGGGTTGAGGCGGGACTCGCTGATCGAACGGCCCGTGTTGGGTGGTTAGCGGACCTTCGATCCTCCCCATTAAATGGGAGGGGGACCGCCGACCGCAGGTTGGTGGTGGAGGGGCTGGGCCACGAACGACTCGCTTGCCGCGCTGCCCCTCCACCAAGCCGCTCCGCGTCTTGGTCCCCCTCCCCGTAAACGGGGAGGATCGAGCGTCAGCAAACGGGGCGCACGCCGTCAGCCCTTCCAATGTTGGAAAATGTCTGAGACACCGTTGCTTCGCCGTCGGGCGACTGCTCTTTGACAATTGCATCATCTCGATCGCAAACCCGGCGCCTCGTCGTCCGGCAAGGTCGCGTAACTGTCGCGCCGGTGTCGCCTGGGTGTCGCGTCACTGCAGCGCTTGTGCCGCGAACCCGCCGCGTCAAGGGCGCGTTCCCGGCGCAAGAGTCGCGAAAACGCTGCGAGGATCTCCACTTTCTCCACTTCACGTCGGGAATCGGGCGAAGGCTGCCGCTGCTTTCACGCTAGTTAACCGGATCACAACAGGTCCACCGCTAAGGCCCGAGCGTTCGCAATTGCCGAGCGGGGACATGCACGCGCGTATCGCCATAGGATTGGCCAGCTTGATGGCCGCCACCTCCTGCGTGGGGTCGGCGATCGAGACCGCGCGCGTCGAACCTGCCGCCGCACCGGCCCCCGCTTCACCCAAGCCAACGACGCAAGCGATCCCCGCCGGGCCTCCGCCCGCGTTGCTCGCCGCGGCACCCGATGCCGGCCCGACCATCGCCGTCGACCTGCTCGCCGCGCCGCCGTTCCTCACCGCCGCCGCCAGCCCGCGCGACGCCGATCGCGCGCTCGATTGCCTGACCGCCGCGATCTATTACGAGGCGCGGTCGGAACCGGTCGAGGGCCAGGAAGCCGTCGCCCAGGTCGTGCTCAACCGCGTCCGCAACCCTGCCTTCCCCGCCAGCGTGTGCGGCACGGTGTATGAGGGCTCGTCGCGCGAGACGGGGTGCCAGTTCACCTTCACCTGCGACGGGTCGCTCAACGCGCGCCGCGAGCCGGCGGCGTGGGATCGCGCCCGCCGCATCGCCGCGCAGGCGCTCGCCGGGTTCGTCTACGAACCGGTCGGCGCTGCGACCTACTATCACACCACCGCGGTTCATCCCTGGTGGGACGCCAAGGTGAGCGAAGTCGCGCATATCGGCGCGCACGTCTTCTTCCAGCTGCCCGGCGCGTGGAGCGGGGCCTTGGCCTATCGCCAGACCTATGGCGGCGTCGAACCGAGCATGGCGGTCGCAGTCCGCGCGCCGGAAAAGGCTACCGAGGCCTTCGTCCAGGCGATCGAGGCCGGGGTTCGCATCCACCGCGCCGCCGAGGAAGCCGTCGCCAGCCCGGTCGCCGCTCCCGACACACCGGTTGCGGCGGAAGCGACGGTCGTCCAGCGGTTCGGGGTCGACGTTCATCGCGGCGGCGCGGCTCCCGCGGTCGCGACCGAAAGCAACGTCCATATCCATCGCGGCGACGTTACCGCCTGATCCGCGCGCTGGCATTTGCGCGCATACCGATTAGATAGCGGCGCATGACCGAGATCACCGTCGCCGCGCTGCAGCTCGCCTTTTCGACCGACACCGAAGCCAACATCGCCCATGTCGGCGAGCTGGTGCGCGAGGCGGCGTCGCGCGGCGCGCAGGTCGTGCTGCCGCCCGAGTTGTTCGAGGGCGAGTATTTCTGCCGTGTCGAGGACGAAGGCCTGTTCGCCAACGCCAAGCCCGCCGCCGAGCATCCGTCGGTGCTGGCGATGCAGCGCCTTGCCGACGAGCTCGGCATCTGGATCCCGACCAGCTTTTTCGAGGCTGACGGGCCGCATCATTACAACAGCCTGGCGATGATCGAGCCGGGCGGGAAAATCGCCGGCGTCTATCGCAAGAGCCACATTCCCGATGGCCCCGGTTACGAGGAAAAATTCTATTTCCGCCCGGGCAATACCGGCTTCAAGGTGTGGGACGGCCCGCAGGCGAAGCTCGGCGTCGGGGTGTGCTGGGACCAATGGTATCCCGAGACCGCACGCGCGATGATGCTGATGGGTGCCGAGGTGCTGTTCTACCCCACCGCGATCGGCAGCGAGCCGCACGACGATAGCCTCGATACCGCGCGGCTGTGGCGGCGCGCGATGGTCGGCCATGCGGTGTCGAACGTCGTGCCCGTCGTCGCCGCCAACCGCGTCGGCACCGAACACGGCCAGACCTTCTACGGCACCAGCTTCATCACTGATGAGCGCGGCGACATCCTCGCCGAGCTCGATCGCGAGGAGGAAGGCGTGATCACCGCGACGCTCGACCTCGATCGCGTCAAACGCCACCGCGCCGCGTTCGGCTTCTTCCGCGATCGCCGGCCCGAACTTTACGGCCGGCTGGTCAAGGACATCTAGTTCGCCTTGCCGCTGACATCGTCGCGCACGACGATCGGCTTGACGCAGTGGTTCGCGTCATAATGCAGAACGGCGATTTCCTGTTTGGCGCCGGGCTCCTGGTTGAGCGGATGCACCGTGACCGGTTTGTCGCGCTTGGCGTCGGTGATCTTCACGTCGGGGCATTTGCCAACGTCCCCGGCGGGCAGCCGATCCGAAACCGGCGCCGAGGCAATCGCGGCGAACGGCAGCAGGCACAGCAGGATACGCATGACGATCTCCTTTGGCTGAGCAGCAGCTTAGCAGATCAGGCGCCCGCCGTCATCTCGGCGCGAACGTCCAGCGCGCGGGCGAACACCGCTTCGAACATCTCGGGCGTCAGCCGGCCGGTATTCGTGTTGTAGCGCGAGCAGTGATAGCTATCTATCAGCACGCGGCCGTCGGACAGACGGTGCTCGGCGAGATGGCCAAAGCGCGCCTTGGGCAGCTTGCCACCGAGCGCCTTGACCGCCGATTGGTGCGCGATCTGGCCGAGCGCGATCACCACGCACACCTCGGGCAACGCTGCCAGCGCATCTTCGAGGAACGGGCGACAAGTGCGAATTTCCTCGGGAGTCGGCTTGTTCTGCGGCGGTAGGCACTTGACCGCGTTGACGATCACCGCGCCACGCAGCGCAAGCCCGTCGTCGGGATCGGATCGATATTCGCCCTCGGTGAAGGCAAACTTGCCCAGCGTCGCGAATAGCAGGTCCCCGGCATAGTCGCCGGTGAACGGCCGCCCCGTGCGATTGGCGCCGCGCATGCCGGGCGCAAGGCCGACGATCGCGAGCCACGCCTGCGGATCACCGAACGCCGGCACCGGCGCGTTCCACCAATCGGGATGTTCGACGCGCAGCTCGTGGCGGAAATCGACCAGTCGTGGGCAGCGCGGGCAATCGTGCGGCGGCTCGGTGGCGGGGATCGGACTTGGCGTCGGCATGGCGCCTCGATACGCAGGTCGCGATGGATCGGCCACCCCTGCCCTGGCGCTATGCGATCGCGATCGGATCGAACCGGCGCGGCCGCCACGGCGGGCCGCGAGACGAGGTCATCGCGGCGATCTCAACCTTGAGAGGCATCGTCGCTGTGTCGCGGATCATCGAGACGCCGCCGCTCGGCCCATCAATCCGCCGCTTCGCCAATACCGCCGTCCTGATCGAAACCGACGAGATGCCTGACACGCTGCTCGATCGACTCAAGACGATCGAACACGCCTTCGGTCGCCGCCGCGGCCAGCGCTGGGGCGCGCGGGTGATCGATCTCGACATCATCCTGTGGTCGGGCGGCAGTTGGGCGAGCCCCACCCTCACGATCCCGCACCGCCTGTTCCGCACGCGTGACTTCGTGTTGCGCCCGCTGACAACGATCGCGCCCGAATGGCGCGATCCGGTAACCGGGCTGAGCGTGCGCCACCTCGCACATGCGGTTGACCCGCGCCGCCGCTGATCCTAGGGCGAACGCCGTCTGGCGGGTCCGTAGCTCAGTCGGTAGAGCAAGCGACTTTTAATCGAGAGGTCCCGGGTTCGAATCCCGGCGGACCCACCAGACGCTCTCAGCCCTTTTGACCGATCTTCACTGTCGCGGTTGCGGCGGGATCGTCGCGTAGCTTGAGGCTGAGCACGCCGTCCGCCGGACGCGGCACCTCGATCATGCTCCCGGTGAAGCCCTGCGGCACCACGACTGGATCAGCCGAACCCGCCGCGATCGAATCGACCAGGAACAACCGCGATCCCGAAAGCGTGCACCGCACGGCCTTGTCGACGCAATGCACCGCGTCGATGCCCGGCAAGCGCACCAGCGTCGCGAGCGGCGTCCAGGCCGAGCGGCGGTCTCCATCGACGACGCGGAAGCGCAGCGGCCCGAATGCCGCGCCGCCGAGCGCCTTGGCCGGATCGAACGACACGACCGCGACGGTCGCGCTCTGCAGCATATAGCCAGACCTCGCATCGAGCGTCGTCGAGGCGCGGCCGTCGCTGGTCGCGACGTCGATTTTCTCGTCACCGCTGAGCGTCATGCCGCCATCGGATTGGAACGAGAAACTGAGCGGCGCATCGGCGGCGACCATGCCGTCGCCCGTCAAGGCGAGCGGCAAGCCAGTCTCTTGTGGCGCCGGTCGCGAGCTCACCTCAAGCACCCGAGGCGTGGCGCGCGCCGGCGCAATCACCGCGCGCTGCTTAAGCGTCCGGCCGTCGGCGAGCGTGATCGTCGCCGCGTCGGCGGCCCCGGCCTTCAACGTGGCGAGCGTCGCCGGATCGACCGGCAGCATTTCGAGGCGGTCGCTGTCGCCCGATCGCGTCAGCGCGCCGGGGCGAAAGGTGACGTCTCCAACCTTCATCGACGCGACCGAATCGAGCCGCGTGCCCGACAGCGTCGCGGCCTGATCGCCGGCGTGGAAATCAACGCCGTCGATATGCGCCGCCTGGGTGAGCGCCTTGACCGGTATGCGGACCGGCGCGTTCGTCCCCTGCTCGGCGATCGCCAGCGTCATCGCGCCGGCATCTGCCTTGGCGAGCGGCAGCGTGGCGACGATCTTTCCCGCGCCGGCTTGCTGCCATTTGACCGCGACCGGCGCCGCACCGGGCTGTTCGAGCGTCACCGATTGCACGCAACTCGGCGCCGCGCCGGCGAGCGTCACCTGATTGTCGCGGCCCACGACCAGGCTCGAATCGGCATCGGCGAGCTTCCAGCTGCCCGGCTTGGGCGCTTCGATACGGAACGCCGGCCCGTCGAATGGGGCGAAGCCCCAATTCCCGTGCAGACGCGCGGTCACGCTGCCGTCGATCCCAGCCGCGGCGAGCTTCTGCGCAGCGACGACATAGCCGCCGCGCGCGGCATCGGCGGTGACCGGCACGTCGATCGGCGTGCCGTCGGCGCGCGGCACGCGCAGTACCATGTCGTGCGCGTAGCGTGTCGCATAGACGAGCGGGGCGCCCTCGATCGGCAGGACGAGATTGTCGGCAAGCGCGCAGAATGCCGGCGCGTCGCCCGATCGGCGCAACGGCGGCGGCTGGACCGGCTCGATCGCCGGCATCGCGACGACCATCACCGAGGCGGGCTTGCCGAACGACGGCGCGGCGTTGAGCAGCAGCGTCATCTGATCGCCGCTCTCGCGGGTGATCGCGGGAATATATTGCAACTGGGTCGTCTGGAACGCGCCAAAGATCCGCGCGATATCGCGGACCATCCCGATATACGGGCTGTAATAACCGTAGCCCGCTTTGGCAGTCGAGCTGATCTGGAAGGCGAGGTCGGTCGGCGCGCCCGCTAGTGTCTCGGCGAGTTCCGAGCTGTGGCTGTCGGCGAGCAGTAGCGACTCGCGATCCTGCGTCAGGCATGCTGCCTGGGCCTCGATCGGCTCGTTGAGACAATCGGCGTTGAGCTTGATCGACAGGCTGCGCGTCAGGATCGGCGAGGTCGCCGCGATCTGCTCGGGATGGCTCGCCTCCAGCGTGTGGATATCGCCGAGAAACGCATCGAGCCGGGCGCGGTCGAGCGACGCCTGGTTGAGCTCCTGCGAGGCGCGGACGAAGGTGCCGGGCTGCTTGCGGACCGCGGATACCACGGCATCGAAATCGCCGTGATCCTTGGGCATCAGGAACAGCACGAGCTGACGCGCGCCGGTGGGCACCTTGATCGTCAGGCTGTTATCCTTTTTCTTCTTCTCCCAGGTTTCGGCCTTGAAGAACCAGTCTTTCGGCGGCGGATTGGTCGCACCGCGCAGGAAGCCGGCGATCAGCACGTAGCGCGCGCCCTGCTGATCGGGGAAGTCGGGGGCAACGGTGATCGTATCGCCGGCGGCGAGGTTGGGCACCTGCCCGACCGGCAATGTCTTGCCTCCATGGGTCACCGAGACACGCAATGCCGGTCCGCGCAGATCGAAGGGTGACGACGCGGCAAGCGCCGGGGCCGCGGCGAGCAGGGCAGCGAAGGACGCGGCTAGGGACGGGGCCAGCAACGGGCTTTTCATCATCAAAATCTCGTTTCGGCTCGGATCGGGGGCTTGACTGGGCGACGCACATGTCAATTTTGCGGCGAAGACGCGGCGTCAACGCCTGATCGGCTCGGCTGATCCGGTAACCGCGTTTCGCCTTGCAACCGATCGCGCCTCACGCCATCTTCGCCGCACGCATACCGCATATTCAAAACTTTTCCGGAGAGGCCGTCATGGAAAGCTATCTCAAGCAATATATCGACGGCGCCTGGGTGGCGAGCGAGGGCGGGACGCGACACGAGGTGATCAACCCGGCGACCGAGGCGCCGTGTACCGAGATCACGCTCGGCACGCGGGCCGACGTCGACAAGGCGGTGGCGGCGGCGCGCAAGGCGTTCGAGACCTTTTCGACGACCAGCGTCGAGGAACGCGTTGCGCTGCTCGAAGCGATCGTCGCCGAATACAAGAACCGCGCGGGAGACATCGCCAAGGCGATCGCGATGGAAATGGGCTGCCCGATCGCGATGGCCAAAACCGCGCAGGTCGGCACCGGCATCGGCCACCTCACCGCGGCGATCGCGGCACTCAAGGACTTCCAGTTCGAGGAGCAGATCGGCGCCAACCGCGTGGTGCACGAGCCGATCGGCGTGGTCGCGCTGATCACGCCGTGGAACTGGCCGATGAACCAGATCACCGCCAAGGTCGCGCCGGCGCTGGCGGCAGGCAATACGATGATCCTGAAACCCTCCGAGGAAGCGCCGGCATCGGCCGCGATCTTCGCCGAGGTGATGGATGCCGCAGGCGTGCCGGCAGGGGTGTTCAACCTGATCCAGGGCGACGGCCCCGGGGTCGGCACCGCGCTGGCCGAGCATCCCGGCATCGACATGATCAGCTTTACCGGATCGACCCGCGCCGGGATCATGGTCGCCAAGAATGCTGCGGCGACGGTCAAGCGCGTGCATCAGGAGCTCGGCGGCAAATCACCCAACATCATCCTCGAAGGTGCGCCGCTCGAGCAGGCTGTGCCGGCGGGGCTGATGGGCGTGCTGGTCAATTCGGGCCAGAGCTGCATCGCGCCCACCCGGATGCTCGTCCACAAGAGTCAGCACGATCAGGCCGCCGCGATCGGCCGGCAAGTGATGCAAGGCGCCGAAACCGGCGATCCGATGACCGAAGGCCGCCATATCGGCCCGCTGGTCAACAAGGCACAGTTCGACAAGGTGCAGGGGCTGATCCGCAAGGGGATGGAGGAAGGCGCGACGCTCGAAGCCGGTGGCCCCGGACGGCCCGATGGCGTCGAGACGGGGTATTTCGTCAAGCCGACCTTATTCTCGAACGTGTCGAACGACATGACGATCGCGCGCGAGGAGATTTTCGGCCCCGTCGTGACGATCATCCCTTATGAGGACGACGAAGACGCGATCCGCATCGCCAACGACACCGATTACGGGCTGTCGGCCGTGATCTCGGGCGATCCGGCCAAGGCGAAGGCGTTCGTGCCGCGGCTGCGCGCCGGGATGGTCTATGTGAATGCGGGCAATCCCGATCCCAATGTGCCGTTCGGCGGCTACAAGCAATCGGGCAATGGCCGCGAATACGGCAAATATGGGCTCGCCGAATTCATGGAGGTCAAATCGGTGATCGGCGCGCTGGGCTGAACCTCAGCCGCGCTCGTCACGCAGCGGGCGATTGAGCAGGTCGGCGATCACGGCGCCGACCGGATCGCCGTCGATCAGCGCGCAGACGGCGTCGGTGACGGGCATGTCGACGCTGACATCGGCGGCCGCCTCGCGCAAGACCGGCGCGGTGTAGGCGCCTTCGGCGACGGTGCGGCGATCGGCGAACAGCTCCGCAGCCGGCTTGCCTTGCCCAAGGCCAAGCCCGAACGAGAAGTTGCGCGAGCTGGTCGATGAGCAGGTCAGCACCAGGTCGCCGAGCCCCGACAGGCCGGCGAGCGTTTCCGGTTGCGCGCCGCGCGCGAGACCGAACCGGGTCATCTCGGCGAAGCCGCGCGCGATCAGCGCCGCGCGCGCGTTCTGACCGAGCCCGGCACCCTCGACGACGCCGCAGGCGATCGCCAGCACGTTCTTGACCGCGCCGCCGATTTCGGCACCGATCACGTCGTCGCTCGCGTAAAGCCGAAACGCCGGCTGGACGAGACGCGCGATCAGCGCGTCGCGCACATCGGCATCGGCACAGGCGAGCGTCGCCGCGGTCGGCAGGCCGGCGGCGACCTCGTGCGCGAAGGTCGGCCCCGAGAGGACCGCGATCGGCGAATGGGGATGCACGTCTGCCGCGATCTCGCTGACGAGCTGGCGGGTGCCCGCTTCAATCCCCTTGGAGCATAGCACCAGCGGCCGCCGGCCGATGGCGATCTGTCCGAGCACGGCGCGGACATGCTGCGCCGGCGCGACGACGAGCACGGCATCGGCATCGCTGAGGGCATCCAGGTCGGCGCTCGCCACGATCGTCGGCGAGAGCTCGGCGCTCGGCAGGAACAGCGCATTGCGATGGTCCCGGTTGATCGCCTCGACGACCTCCGGCTCGCGCGCCCATAAGGTGACCGGTTCGCCGCCCGCCGCCGCGACCTGCGCGAGTGCGGTGCCCCAGGCACCGCCACCGATGACGCCGATCTTCATGCCTTTACCCCTGCCCCGCGCGCGCGTTCGGCGGGCGGATCGAGCGGCCAGCGCGCGCGCGCCGGCGTATCGAGCGGATCGGTCATCCCGGCGGCAAAACGCTCGGCGCCGGCCCAGGCGATCATCGCCGCATTGTCGGTGCAAAGCCACAAGGGCGGTGCGACGAAGCGCAGTCCCGACGTCACCGCCAGATCGGCGAGCGCGCCCCTCACCGCCTGGTTGGCGGCGACCCCGCCCGCGACGACCAAGGCGGTCGCGCCGTCGGCGATCTCGATCGCGCGCATGGTGCGGTCGATCAGGCAGTCGACCACCGCCTGCTGGAACGAGGCGGCGATGTCCTCGGGCGCCCAAGTCCCGGCATCGCGCGCGCGCAGCACCGCGCTCTTCAAGCCGGCGAACGAAAAGTGCGGCTCCTCGCTGCCGAGCAGCGGGCGCGGCAGCGGCACCGCCCTGCCGTCACCCTGGGCCGCGGCGCGTTCGACCGCGGGGCCACCAGGGAAGCCGAGCCCGAGCAGCTTGGCGGTCTTGTCGAACGCCTCGCCCGCTGCGTCGTCGATCGTCGTCGCGAGGCGGCGATAGCGGCCGACGCCCTCGACGAACAGCAATTGGCAATGCCCGCCCGACACGAGCAGCAGCAGATAGGGAAAGTCGAGGTCGGGATCGGCAAGCCGCGGCGACAGCGCGTGACCCTCGAGATGATTGACCGCGATCAGTGGCTTGCCGGCCGCGTGCGCCAGCGCCTTGCCGGTGACGAGCCCGACCATCACCCCGCCGATCAGCCCCGGTCCGGCGGTCGCGGCGATCGCGTCGACCTGGTCAAGCGTCACATCGGCATCGGCAAGCGCGCGTTCGATCAGCGGGCTGAGCATCTCGACATGCGCGCGCGCGGCGATCTCGGGGACGACGCCGCCATAGGGCCGGTGCGCGGCCTCCTGCCCCGCGAGCGCGTGCGCCAGCACCGTGCGGTCGCAGCGCACCAATGCCGCCGCGGTTTCGTCGCAGCTCGATTCGAGGCCGAGGATCAGCGCCATGGCTTTTCTCTAGCCGCCCATCCCGCTAGCACAAGCCGCGATGGCCATTCGTTTCCGCCTCGGCAGCCGAGGATCGCCGCTCGCGCTCGTCCAGGCGCGCATGACCCGCGACGCGCTCGCCGCGGCGCATGGCTGGGCTGTGGACGAGATCGAGATCGTCACGATCAGGACGACCGGCGACCGCGTGCAGGATCGGGCGCTCGCCGAAATCGGCGGCAAGGCGCTGTGGACCAAGGAGCTCGACCGCGCGCTGCTTGCCGGAGAGATCGACGCCGCGGTGCATTCGATGAAGGATGTCGAGACGATCCGGCCCGCGGCCATCGCCATCGCCGCGCTGCTGCCGCGCGCCGACGTTCGCGATCGGCTGATCGGGGCGGAGACGCTCGCGGCCCTGCCGCAAAAAGCGGTGGTCGGCACCAGTTCGCCGCGGCGTCGGGCGCAATTGCTGGCGGCGCGACCCGACCTCGAAATCGTGCTGTTCCGCGGCAATGTCGACACACGCCTCGCCAAGCTCGCGGCGGGCGAAGTCGATGCGACGCTGCTCGCCGCCGCGGGGCTCGATCGGTTAGGGCGCGGCGAGGTGGGGACGGCGATCCCGATCGAGACGATGCTGCCCGCCCCGGCGCAAGGTGCGGTCGGGATCGAATGCCACGCGGAGGACGAAACGGTGCGCGCTCTGCTCTCGGCGATCGACCATCCGTCGACGCACCGTGCGGTCGCGATCGAGCGCGCCTTCCTCACGGCACTGGGGGCAGACTGTCATTCGCCGGTCGCCGCGCTGGCGAGCGCCGACATCGAGCGGCTCGACGCGGCGCTCTATTCGCCCAACGGCGCCGACGTAGTGGCGGGAAGCGGCGATTTCTCCACGCAAGGCGCAGCGGCGCTAGCGCGCACGCTGCTCGATCGCGCGCCGGCAGCGATCAGGGAATTGTTCGCGGCATGACCCGTCGCGTCGCAGTATTGCGACCCGAGCCCGGCAATGCGGTGACGGTGGCGGCGCTGGCGCGGATCGGGCTCGAAGCGATTGCCCTGCCCTTGTTCGAGGTCACGCCGCTGCCGTGGACGGCCCCGGGTCCAAGCGCACATGACGGATTGCTGCTGACCAGCGCCAACGCGATCCGCCACGCCGGCGCAGGACTGGCGGGCCTCAACGACCTTCCCGTTTTCGCAGTGGGCGCGGCGACGGCACAGGCAGCCGAGCGTGCTGGGTTGGACGTCGTCGCGATGGGAAGCGAGGGCGCGGCGGCGATCGCGGCGATCGCGGTCGATCGCGGCTATCGTCGGCTCCTCCATTTGGCCGGGCGCGATCATGCACCGACTCCGCCGGGCGTCACCGCGGTCATCGCCGTGTATGACAGCGGGGAATTGCCGGTAGCGGCCGACGCCTTGCGCGCAATCGAGCATGGCGTTGCGCTGCTCCATTCGCCCCGGGCGGCGCGGCGACTGGCGTCGGTGGCGGACGCGATCGATCGCCGAACGGTGCGGCTCGCCGCGCTGAGCCCCACGGTCGCCGACGCCGCCGGCAGCGGCTGGGCCGAGGTCGCCGTGGCCGAGACGCGAGACGACGCGGCCCTCGTCGCACTCGCCGCGCGGCTCGCCGATTGACCGCGCCGATCGAGCCGCCGATAAGAGCGGCGATGGCCAGCGACGACCCCTTCTCGCTTCCCCGCCGGCGCCGCTGGCCCGGCATGTTCCTCATCTACACGACCGTGTTCGTCGCCGGCGTCGCGCTTGCAGCCTTAGCGATCTCGCAATGGGGCGACCGGCTGCCGTGGCGCGCCGCACCGCCGGCGCGCCAAACCGCCGTCATGGTCAAAGCCAAGCCGACTGTCAGCGGCGCGACGCCGGTCGACGCGACCGCCA
>JBQCHO010000127.1:0-27893 GCA_051954635.1 Sphingomonas sp.
TTGGCTTTGCGTCATGTTTGATGACTGCGCGCCGCCCGGCTGGAAAATGACAGTTCGTTGCGGAGGCGGGTCCAACGCACCCAGGCCGCTACCCACCCACACGCGGCCGTAGCGCAAGCCCGGTTAGTTCTGGCGCTCCGGCCTCGTCCTACCAGACGTGAACGCGCTGGTCGGGGGTCAGATACAGCTTCTGCCCCGCTTGCACCTGGAACGCCGGATACCAGGCATCGAGATTGCGCACCGTGAGCGCGCGGTAGCTGCCGGGGGCGTGGCCATCGGTGGCGATCTGCTGCTTCAGCGCCTTGTCGCGGGTCTTCTCGCGCCAGCTTTGGGCGAAGGCGAGGAAGAAGCGCTGGTCGCCGGTCAGGCCGTTGATCACCGGGGCGGGCTTGCCGCCCAGCGAGGCGTGATAGGCGTCGAGCGCGGCGTTGAGGCCGGCGAGGTCGGCGATGTTCTCGCCCAAGGTCTGCTGGCCCTTGATGTGGACGCCGGGGAGGGGCTCATAGGCGTCGAACTGCTTGGCAAGCGCGGCGCCGGCGGCCTCGAAATGCTTGAGGTCGGCGGGCGTCCACCAGTTGCGCAGCCGGCCCTCGGCATCGAACATCGCGCCATTATTGTCGAAGCTGTGGCTGATCTCGTGGCCGATCACCGCGCCGATCGAGCCGTAATTGGCGGCCGGATCGGCATTCGGATCATAGAATGGCGCCTGCAGGATCGCGGCGGGGAAGTTCAGTGCGTTTTGCAAGGGCAGGTTGACCGCGTTGACCGTCTGCGGCGTCATCCACCATTCGCCGCGATCGACCGGTTTGCCGATCTTGGCGATCTGGTGGCGATATTCGGCAAGGCTCGCATTGCGCTGGTTGGCGACGGGATTGTCGGCGACGACCTGCATCCCCGAATAGTCGCGCCAAGTCTCGGGATAGCCGATCCCGACCTTGAGCGTCTCGATCTTCTTGCGCGCTTCGGCCTTGGTTGCCGGCGCCATCCAGTCGATGCCGGCGACGCGCTTGTCGAACGCGGCGAGGATGCCCTTCACCATGTTCTGGATGTCGGCCTTCGACGAAGCCGGGAAATATTGCTTCACGTAGAGCTGGCCGACCGCGTCGCCGAGCGCGCCCTGCACCGCAGCGATTGCACGCTTGTCACGCGTGCGCTGTTGCGGCGTGCCGCTGAGCGTCGTGCCGTAGAAAGCGAAATGCGCGTCGTCGAACTTCTTCGGCAAGACCGAAGCGACCTGATTGATGCGGTGGAAGGTCAGCCAGTCCTGCCACGATTGCAGCGGTTCGGAGGCGACCAGCGCCGCTTCGCCGGTGATCGCGGCGGGTTGCCAGGCGATGAAATCCTGCTGGTTGCCCAAGCCCGCGGCCTGCCAATAGGCGTCCCAATCGAGCCCCGGCGCCTTCTTCGCAAAGTCAGCCTTGGTCCAGGCGTCATGGCCCTTCGACATCTGCTCGGTATTTTCGAGCGTCGCATGCGCCTTTGCGAGCTTGGTTTCGAGGTCGAAGATGCGCCCGGCGCGCGCCTGCGCGTCGCTGATGCCGGCAAGGGTGAGTATCTGCGCGATGTATTTCTTATAGGCGTCGCGGATTGAGGCCATGTCGGCCGAGGTCGAGACGTAATAGTCGCGATCGGGCAGGCCGAGCCCGCCCTGCAGCAGATACGGCACCGTCTTCGACGGATCGGTCAGCGCCTGCGTGACGAATAGGCCGAACAGGTTCTCGGTGCCGAGGCTGGTGGCGTTGATCGGGTCCTCGTCGGCGCGCATGTTGGCGCCGAGCATCGTCGCGAGCTGGGTCTTGTCCTTCAAGGCCGCGATCGCGTTCAGATCGGGCTGGATCGGGGCGAGGCCGCGCTGCTCGATCCCGTTCGTGTCCATGAACGCCTTGTAGTAATTGGCGATCCGGCCCTGATCGGTGCCGGCGTCGGCGTTGGCCTTCAGCGCGGCGTCTATGATCGCCTTGTTGTTCGCTTCGGCCTTGTTGAACACTTCGAGGAACACGCCGGTCGAGGCGCGATCGGCGGGGATTTCGGTCTTGGCGCGCCAGCCGCCATTGGCATATTCGTCAAAATTGTCGCCCGGCTTCACCGACTTGTCGAGCCCGGCAAGATCGACGCCGATCGCGGTGCCGGCGGCTGCGGGCTGCTCGGCAGCGGTGGTGTTGTTGCCGCCAGAATGGACGGTGCAGGCGGTGGTGGCGAGCAGGGCCGCCGTCAGAATGACGATACGCTTCATGAAAATGCCTCTCCCGGAATCGGTGTATGAGGCGTGGGCTACACCCGTCGCGCGGCGATTGCCAGTGGCTCGACGAATCCCTAGTCAGGCCGCCAACGAGAAGAGGAGTCCTGAATGAGCGCGCCGGTGCTCGACACCAAATTGTCGGTCGATAGTGAGACGTTTCGGAACAACGTTGCGCACAATCGCGCGCTGGTCGAGCGGCTGCGGGGCGATGTTGCGCAAGCGGCGCTCGGCGGCAGCGAAAAGAGCCGCGAGCGCCACACGGCGCGCGGCAAGCTGCTCCCCCGCGAGCGCGTCGAGCGGCTGCTCGATCCGGGCTCGCCGTTCCTCGAAATCGGGCAGCTCGCGGCGTGCGATATGTATGACGGCGAGGTGCCGGGCGCGGGGCTGATCTGCGGGATCGGCCGCGTCTCGGGCCGGCAGGTGATGATCGTGTGTAACGACGCCACCGTGAAGGGCGGCACCTATTACCCGATGACGGTCAAGAAGCATCTCCGCGCGCAGGAGATCGCCGAGGCGAACCGGCTGCCGTGCATCTATCTGGTCGATTCGGGCGGGGCGAACCTGCCGCATCAGGCGGAGGTGTTTCCCGACCGCGATCACTTCGGGCGGATTTTCTTCAACCAGGCCAATATGTCGGCGCTCGGTATCCCGCAGATCGCGTGCGTGATGGGGAGCTGCACCGCGGGCGGCGCTTACGTGCCGGCGATGAGCGACGAGAGCGTGATCGTGCGCAATCAGGGCACGATTTTCCTCGCCGGCCCGCCGCTGGTGAAGGCCGCGACGGGCGAGGTGATCTCGGCCGAGGAGCTGGGCGGGGCGGACACGCACGGGCGCAAGTCGGGCGTGGTCGATCACGTTGCCGAAAATGACGAGCACGCGCTGACGATCGTGCGCGACATCGTCTCGACACTGCCCGCCAACCGCACGCCCGACATTGCGCTCAAGGACCCCCGGCCGCCGAAATTCTCGGGCGACGAACTCTACGGGGTCATCCCCGACGACGTCCGCGCGCCCTATGACGTCCATGAGGTGATCGCCCGCCTCGTCGACGGCAGCGAGTTCGCCGAGTTCAAATCGCTCTACGGCACCTCGCTGGTGTGCGGCTTCGCGCATATCTGGGGGATGCCGGTCGCGATCCTCGCCAATAACGGCGTGTTGTTCTCCGAAAGCGCTGTCAAGGGCGCGCATTTCATCGAGCTCGCCTGCCAGCGCCGCATTCCGTTGCTGTTCCTGCAGAACATCTCGGGCTTCATGGTCGGCGGCAAATATGAGGCCGAAGGGATCGCCAAGCACGGTGCCAAGCTGGTCACGGCAGTGGCGACCGCGAGCGTGCCGAAGATCACCATTCTCATCGGCGGCAGCTTCGGCGCCGGCAATTACGGCATGTGCGGGCGCGCTTATTCACCGCGTTTCCTGTTCTCCTGGCCCAACAGCCGGATCAGTGTGATGGGCGGCGAGCAGGCGGCGTCAGTGCTGGCGACCGTCCACCGCGACGCCGATGGGTGGACAGAAGACCAGACCGAAGCCTTCAAGGCGCCGATCCGCCAGAAATACGAGGACGAGGGCACTCCCTGGCACGCCACCGCGCGGCTGTGGGACGACGGCATTATCGATCCGGCGCAGACTCGCGACGTACTCGGCCTCGCCTTCGCCGCGACACTCAATGCGCCGATTCCCGAAAGTCCGCGCTTCGGCGTGTTCCGGATGTGAGCCCATACGTATTCATCGTGACGGCGCGGGTTCGCTCGGCATGATGGCGGCCATGAGAGGATATCTGAAACGCTCGATCGCGGCCGCGGCGCTGGCTGCGGCTGTTCTTGGCTCGACGGCGGCGGGGGCGGCGATCCCCGATCGCTACACGCCCAAGCCCTATGTCGAGATCAAGCATCCCGACTGGTCGAAGACCGCGGTGCTCTACGAGCTCAATACGCGGCAATTCACGAAGGAGGGCACCTTTGCGGCTGCGGCGCAGCAATTGCCGCGGCTGAAGAAGCTCGGCGTCGGGATCATCTGGCTGATGCCGGTGCAGCCGATCGGCAAGGTGCATCGCAAGGGCACGCTCGGCAGCCCCTATTCGGTGCGTGACTATACCGCGGTGAACCCGGAGTTCGGGACGATGACCGACCTCAAGGCGTTCGTCGCCCAGGCTCATGCTCTCGGCATGCACGTCATCCTCGATTGGGTCGGCAACCATACCGCGTGGGATAACCCGCTCCACGCCCAACACCCCGACTGGTACGAGCATGACTGGAAGGGCGCCAATCGGCCGACGCCGTGGTGGGATTGGTCCGACATCATCGACCTCGACTATTCGAAGCCGGGCCTGCGGCAATACATGACCGAGGCGATGAAATTCTGGGTGCGCGAGGCCGATGTCGATGGCTTCCGCTGCGACGTCGCCGGCTATGTGCCGCTCGATTTCTGGGAGAATGCGCGCGCCGAACTCGACGCGATCAAGCCGGTCTTCATGCTCGCCGAATGGGACCAGCGCGACGTCCACAAGGCCGCGTTCGACGCGACCTATGCGTGGAAGTGGAACAACGCGATGGCCGATATCGCGGCGGGCAAGGCCGATGTCGGCGCGCTGTTCGGTTATTATTCGGAGAACGAAAGCGCCTGGCCCGATGCGGCGATGCGGATGGTCTATACCGAGAACCACGACCAGAATAGCTGGGAGGGGACCGAGTATGAGCGCTTCGGCAAGGCGCGGATCGATACGATCGTGTTGTCTTTCATCGGCGAAGGGATTCCGCTGATTTACAACGGCGAGGAGGCGGGCAACCACAAGCGGCTCGAATTCTTCGAACGCGACCCGATCGTCTGGAAGGACGATCCGAACAATGCGCTGTTCGCACACCTGATCGCCTTCCGCACCGCGCACCGCGCGCTGTGGAATGCGCCGTGGGGCGCGCGGATGACGCCGGTGGTGAATAGCGCACCGACCAAGGTGCTGTCGTTTGTGCGAGAGAAGGACGGCGACAAGGTGTTCGCGCTGTTCAACCTGTCGGGCGATGCGCAGACGATCACCTTCACCGACGGCCCGGTCGCCGGGCGCTACACCGATTTCGACGACGGCAAGGCGGTGACGATCGACAAGACGACGCAGGTGATGCTGGCGCCGTGGAGCTACCGTGTGCTGGCGGGGCGGGGGACGCGCTGAGCGCGGCGGCGGCCTCGGCGGGCTGGTCGCTCTCGGTCGTCGAGCACGGCGCCGAGCGCGAGCCCGTCGTCGTCATCGACGATTTCGCGCCCGATCCGCAGCGCTTCATCGACGATGCCGGGTTCTTGGCATTCCGACCAATCGGGCCGCATTATCCCGGCGTACGCGCGCTGGTTGCACCGGCCATGCTGCGCAACCTGCTTGCCGCGCTCGAACCGGTCGTTACCAACGTGTTCGGGCCACGCGGTTTCGAGGTCGTCGATGCGTTTTATTCGCTGATGACGACGCCGCCCTCGGCGCTCGCACCGATCCAGCGCTTGCCGCATTTCGACGGAGTCGAGCGCGAGCGCCTCGCGCTGCTCCATTTCCTGTCGCGCGACGAGCGGAGCGGGACGGCTTTCTATCGTCATCGCTCGACCGGTTTCGAGACGGTCAATGCCGATCGCCTGACACGTTATCGTGAGGCGCTCGACGCGGACCTCAAACAGCACGGCATGCCCGAGCCGAGCTATATCGGCGGCGATACGCCGATTTTCGAGCGGATCGCGCGCCACGACGGCCGCTTCAATCGCGCGATCCTATATCGCAGCAACACGCTGCATTGTGCGGACATTCCCGAGGACATGGCGTTCGTCGCCGATCCCGAGGCGGGGCGGCTGACGGTCAACACCTTCATCGTCGCGAACTCAGCCCAAGGCTGAGCGCTGTTGCAAATCGGCAACGACGCTGCCGCCCCGCATCGTGACAGTCATGTGAATACGTATGTCACTTTCTTCCCACTAGGCCCGCTGCGGGAATAATCGGGCAATCAATCGATCGCGCCGTCCAGCGCGACGACCGAGCGCACGTTGCGCATAGGGGAGGCACCGATGATTTCTCAGGACACCGTTTTTTCTGCGCGCACGCGACTCGCATTGCGGGCCAGCATGATCGCACTCGGCGGCGCGGCGCTGATCGCCGGCGCCCCGGCTTTCGCGCAGGACCAGGCCAACCAGCCGACCAACGACACCGCGCAGCCCGCCGCGAGCGCCTCGACCGCCGTGTCGACCAACCCGACCCCGGCGCCCGACAACACCACCGAAGCGACCGCGCAGGAGAACCAGCCGGTGGCGACCGACAGCGGCGAGATCGTCGTCACCGGCATCCGCGCATCGCTCGACAGCTCGGCGCGGATCAAGCGTAACTCGACGCTGATCGTCGACTCGGTCTCGGCCGAAGACATCGGCAAGCTGCCCGACGTGTCGATCGCCGACTCGTTGGCGCGCCTGCCCGGCGTCACCGCGCAGCGCCTCGAAGGCCGCGACCAGCGCCTGTCGATCCGCGGCCTCGGCCCCGATTTCTCGACCACGCTGCTCAATGGCCGCGAGCAGGTCACCGTCGGCGACAATCGCGGCGTCGAGTTCGACCAATATCCGGCCGAGTTCTTCAAGAACGTCAACGTCTACAAGTCGGCCGACGCATCGCTGATCGCCGCGGGCATCGCCGGCACCGTCGACCTGCGCATGCTGCGCCCGCTCGACACCGACAAGCGCGTTTTCGCGATCGCCGCGCGTGGCGAGATGAACGGCATCGACAAGCTGACCCCGGAGGGCAGCCGCTACGGCTATCGCGCGTCGGCGACCTATGTCGACCAGTTCGCCGACGACACGTTCGGCGTCGCGCTGGGCGTTTCCGCCTCGCGCATCCCGTCGCAGGACGAGCGCTATAACGCGTGGGGCTATTCGACGGACGCCAATGGTAACCTCGAACTCGGCGGCGCCAAGCCGTATGTGCAATCGAACATTCTCGATCGTTACGGCGCGGTCGGCACCTTCGAGTTCAAACCGAGCGACAACTTCCACTCGACGCTCGACGTGCTCTATTCGCACTTTCAGGAAACGCAGAACCTGAAGGGCATCGAGTTCCCGCTGGGCTATGGCGGCGTCAACAATGTGCCCGGAAGTGACGGCTACGACACCGCGGTTCACACCAGCAATTTCACGACGGTGGACGGCTTCGACACCCAGGAGACGTTCAGCAACGTCCATGCCGTGCAGCGCAACGATTACAACCAGCGCAAGGCCAACGACCTGTCGATCGGCTGGAACAACGTCATCGGCTTCAGCGACAAGCTGCGCCTTGTCGTCGACGCGAGCTGGTCGCGCGCCAAGCGCACCGATTATCTGCTCGAGACGTACACCGGCACCGGCTACAACAAGAGCGGTCCGGGCGATACGATCAACGTCAGCCAGAACAAGGACGGCACTTACACGATCGTTCCGACGCTCGATTACACCGACACCAACATCTTCAAGATCACCGATCCGCAGGGTTGGGGCTATAACGGCACCCAGGCGGTGATCCAGTCGGGCTTCCTCAATCGTCCGAGCTTCAAGGACGATCTGAAGTCGCTGCGCGCCGATCTTGAAGGCGATATCGACAACAGCGTGATCAAGGGCTGGGAAGTCGGCGCCAACTACAGCCGCCGCAAGAAGACCAGCGCCTACACTTCGTACTTCCTGTGCCCCCCGGGCGGCGCAGGCGACTGCACCGTCGCGGGCGGCACACCGACCTCGATCGCGGTGCCCGACGAAGCGCTGCTGGGCCACAATATCCCGCTCGACTATCTCGGTGTCCCGGGCGTGCTCGGCATCGACCCCGTATATCTTGCCAATAACGTCTTCCATCAGTCTTACGACAATCGGCCCGACTCGTTGGCGCGTGACAATACCGTCACCGAGGACGTCATCACCGGCTATGCCAAGCTGAACATCGACGGCACCGTCGGCGGCAAGCCGCTGAAGGGTTCGCTCGGTGTGCAGATGGTGCATACCAAGCAGCAGTCGGCGGGCTCGATCGCCAGTCTGACCAACGGTGTGGTCACTGTCGCGCCCGCATACGACAAGGCGACCTACACCAACTTCCTGCCCAGCGCGACGATGTCGGTCGAACTGATCCCGGCGGGTTACATCAAGCTCGGCGCGTCGCAGACAATGGTGCGTCCGCGCCTCGATCAGGAGCGGGTTACCCAAGCGGTAAGCGTGACGCCGGGCAATCTTGGCAAGGATCCGTCGACCAATCCCGTGTTCAGTTCGAACGGCGGTAACGTCCAGTTGCGGCCGTACCAGTCGACGAACGTGGACGTGTCGTTCGAGAAATATTTCGGCGGTGGCGGCTATGTCGCGCTGACCGGCTATTTCAAGCACCTCACTGACTTCGTCGATCCGAACAACAACTACGCCTATGACTTCTCCGGTTTGCTCGGCGCGCTGACGCCGGAGCAGCAGGCGCAGCTTGGACCGGGCGGGACGATCGGTCCGGTGTCGGCACCGGCGAACACCGGCCGTGGCGAGATCATGGGTGCGGAGGCGACGCTGTCGCTGCCGTTTTCGGAAATCAGCCATGCGCTCGACGGTTTCGGCATCTTTGCCAGCGGCACCTACAGCGACAGCACGATCAAGTATGGCAACAACCAGACGCCGATCACGCTGCCGGGCCTGTCGAAGTATGTCGCTTCGGGCGAGGTCTATTACGAGAAGCACGGCATCCAGCTGCGCGCTTCGTACCGCTATCGCTCGAAGTTCTTGGGCGAAGTCGCCGGCCTCTCGGCAACGCCGACCTACCGCCAGGTCAGGCCCGAGGGCATTCTCGACGCTCAGATCGGGTATGAGTTCCAGTCGGGTGCGTTGCAGGGCCTCTCGATCCTGTTCGAGGGCAAGAACCTGACCGATCGTCCGTTCATCACCTATCAGAACAACGATACGCGCCAGGTGATCGATTATCAGCGCTATGGCCGCGATTACTATGTCGGGCTGACCTACAAGTTCTGATCCCTTCCCGATCAGATCCTCGCTGGGCCGTCGTCGCTTCTGCGGCGACGGCCTTTTTGTTTTCGCGTCGCGCGAACACGATTAGGAACGCGGCATGAGCCAAGATACCGAAACGACCATCGTCATTGCCGGCGGCGGCACCGCGGGCTGGATGACGGCCGCGGCGCTGGCGCGATTCCTGGAAACGGGTTTCCGCATCAAGTTGATCGAGTCCGAGGAGATCGGGACGGTCGGCGTCGGGGAATCGACGATCCCGCAGATTCGGCTCTACAACGAGGCGCTCGGGCTCGACGAGGACGCCTTCGTCCGCGCGACGCAGGCGACGTTCAAGCTCGGGATCGAATTCGATGGCTGGCTCGAGCCGGGGCAGCGCTACATGCACGCGTTCGGCGGGGTGGGCCGCGATGTCGGATTGATCGCGTTCCAGCATTATTGGGCGCGCGCGCGCAAGCTGGGGCTGGCGAACGGCCTCGACGCTTACTCGTTGAACGAGATCGCCGCGCGTGAGGGGCGGATGCACCGTGGCGGGCCGATCACCGCGAAGTCGATCCCGGCGATGCCTTACGCATTCCAGTTCGATGCCGGTCTGTTCGCGCGTTATTTGCGCAAGTTCTCTGAACTCCGCGGGATCGAGCGGATCGAGGGGAGGATCGTCGATGTCGCGCGCAATGGCGAGAGCGGCGATGTCACGACGCTGACGCTCGCTTCGGGCGAGACGGTCGCGGGCGATCTGTTCATCGATTGCTCGGGTTTTCGCGGGGTGCTGATCGAGCAGGCGTTGGAGGCGGGCTACGAAAGCTGGACGCACTGGCTGCCATGCGATCGTGCGCTGGCGGTGCCGAGCACGCGGCAGGCCGATCCCGTCCCTTATACGAAGGCGATCGCGCACGGCGCAGGGTGGCAGTGGCGCATTCCGTTGCAGCATCGCACCGGCAACGGCCTGGTTTATTGCAGCGGCGAATGGAGCGACGACGAGGCGGCGGCGACGCTGCTCGGCAATCTCGACGGCGACGCGGAGGCCGATCCGCGTCCGCTCAAGTTCGTCACCGGGCGGCGGCGCAAGGCGTGGAGCCACAATGTCGTCGCGATCGGCCTGTCGTCGGGGTTCCTCGAACCGCTCGAATCGACCAGCATCCACATGATCCAGTCGGCGATCTCGCGGTTGCTCAAATTGTTTCCCGGACGCACCATCCGCGAAGCCGAGCGCGCCGAATATAATCGCCAGACCGATTTCGAGATCGAGCGCGTCCGCGATTTCCTTATCCTGCATTATTGGGCAAATCGGCGGCCCGAGCCGTTCTGGCAGGCATGTCGATCGATGACGCTGCCCGATACGCTTGCCCACAAGATCGAGCTGTTCCGCGCGGCCGGCGCGATCACGCGCGAGCATGAGGAGCTGTTCACCGAGGTCGGCTGGCTGCAGGTGCTGGTGGGGCAGGGGATCATGCCCGACAGTTACCACCCGATCGCCGACCAGATCGGCGAGAAGGACCTCGCCGATTATATGGAGACGCTGGAACTGCTCTATCGTCGCGAGGCCAGCAGGATGCCGAGCCAAGCCGCTTTCATCGCCGAGCATTGCGCCGCGCGGGCGGTTGCTTGACATTGCCCGGCGCGCGCGCCAGCGCTCGATACTCGCCAGCGAGTTGAGATAAATGGACCTTAGCGCCCAACGGCCGATCCCCGCCTTCCTCGCGCCGTCCAGCGCGGTTGCGCGGCTGATCGCGGATCACGATTGGTCGATGACGCCCCTCGGGCCGATAGAGACGTGGCCGCCGGCGCTCACCAGCACGTTGGGGCTGATCCTGCGATCGAGCGTGCCGATGGCGCTGCTGTGGGGCGAAGAGGGCATCCTGCTCTACAATGACGGCTATGCCGCATTCTCCGGGCGGCGCCATCCCGAGGTGCTCGGTATGCCGATCCGCGACGCCTGGGGCGAGGCGCGCGATTTCAACGACATGGTCGTCAAGCGCGTGCTCGGCGGCGATCGGCTGAACTATGTCGGCCAACCGTTCGATCTCGATCGCGACGGAGAGCCGGCGCGAACCTGGATCGACCTCGATTATTCGCCGGTGCCCGACGAGACCGGCAAGCCTGTAGGCGTTTTTGCGATCGTCATCGAAACGACGGCGAGCATCGAGGAACGTCGCCGTGTGGTGGCGCTGCAGGAGCTTTCCGACGCGATCCGCCCGCTCGCCGATCCACGCAGCATCGCGGCGTCGGCCGCGCGCATTCTGGGTGAGCATCTCGGGCTTTCGCGGGTGGGCTATGCCGAGGCGCATGATGGTGTGTTGTCGGTTGAAACAGACTGGTGCGCGCCGGGCATGGAGTCGGTCGTCGGTGTGCATCGTCTCGCTGACTACGCCGAGCCGCTGTTGGCCGCGCTCGTCGCCGGCCAGGACGTGGTGATCGACGAAGCCGACAGCGATCCGCGCACGCACAGCCGCGTCGAGGTCTATCGCGCGATGGGCATCGGCGCGCAGGTCGTGCTGCCGCTGGTCAAGGGCGGCGAACTGGTCGCGACGCTGTTCGCGCACGACGCCCATGCGCGCCGGTGGAGCGACGCCGAGCTCGATTTCCTGCGCGAGGTCGCCGAGCGGGTATGGGCAAATGTCGAAAGCGCGCGGGCGCAGCAGGCGCGCCAGCAGAGCGAGGAACGGCTGCGCCTTGCGCTCGTCGCGGGCGGGTTCACCGACTGGTATTGGGACGCGGCGACCGATCGCATCCGCTTCTCGCCGCTTGCCGCCGACAAACTGGGCATTCCGGCGGACTTTCAGCCGAGCAGCGGCGACATCGCCGCGTTGGTGCCCGAAGACGCGCGCGCCTATGTCATCGCCGCGGGTGACCGCGCGATGGAGACGGGCGAGTCGTATCGCATCGAATATCCGATGGTGCAGCGCGACGGTTCGATCGGCTGGATCGTCACCTTCGGACAGCCCGTCACCGATCGCACCGGCAAGGTGACCGGCGTGATCGGGATCAGCCAGGAGATCACCGAGCGCAAGCAGGCCGAAGACGTGCTGCGCAACAATGAGGAGAGCCTGCGGCTCGCGACCGAGGGCGCCGGCATGGCGACCTGGGACCTCGATCTGGAGACGATGACCGGGCGTTGGTCCTCGACGCGCTTCGATTTGCTCGGCCTGCCGCGACCGCCGGGCAATGCCGCGGGCGTCGAGGAATGGATCGAGCGAATTCATCCCGACGATGTCGCGGCGGTGCGCACGCTGCTCGATAGCTGCTTCGCCAACGGTACGCCGTTCCACGCCGAATACCGCATCCTGCGCGCCGATACCGGCGAGGAATTCTGGCTCCAGAGCCACGGCAACCGTATCGAGCCGGGGCCGGGCAAGAACATGCGCTTCGTCGGCGTGTCGTTCGACATCACCCAGCGCAAGCAATGGGAGCGGCGGCAGCGGCTGCTGATCAACGAGCTCAACCACCGGGTCAAGAACACGCTCGCGATCATCCAGTCGATCGCGCACCAGTCGTTCCGCGCCGGCGTCGATCCGCTGGTCGCGCGCGCCGGGTTCGAGAGCCGCTTGGCGGCGCTTTCGGCGGCGCACAATCTGCTCACCGAACAGAATTGGGAAGCGGCGTCGCTGAGGCAGGTCGTCGCCGATGCGCTTGCGGCGACGCCCCGGCAGGAACGATTCGCGATCGACGGCCCCGATCTATGGCTAGCGCCGAAGACTGCGGTGTCCTTGGCGATGGCGCTCCATGAACTCAGCACCAACGCTCTCAAATATGGCGCGTTGTCGAACGAGGCGGGGCGGGTGAGTATCCGCTGGGCAACCGAGCAGGGGCGCCTGCGGCTCGAATGGCGCGAGAGCGACGGGCCGCCGGTGATCGCGCCGACGCGTCGCGGTTTCGGATCGCGCATGATCGAACGCGGGCTGGCGGCCGAACTGTCGGGCACGGTGACGATCGATTTCGCCCCGGACGGGCTCATCTGTACTGTCGACGCGCCGTTGCCGACGGAGGGGGTGGTATGACGATGCGCGTACTGGTGCTCGAAGACGAGCCGATCGTGGCGATGCTGCTCGAGGATTATCTGATCGAGTTGGGGCATGAGGTAGTCGGGCCGGTATCGACCGTAAGCGCCGCCCTGGCGATCATCGCGGTCGACGCATTCGATTTCGCGGTGCTCGACGTCAATCTCGGCGGCGAGCGCAGCGATGCGGTGGCGGCGGCGCTCGACGCGATCGGGCGACCGTACATCTTCGCTACCGGCTATGGGCGGCAGGGGCTTGGTGAGGAAAATGAGCGGATCGTGCTGCAAAAGCCGTATCGGCTCGAGCAGATCGCCGATGCGCTGGCGCGCGCGACGGCTAGCTAGTTTCCTTCACCCGGAACATCGCGAGCGCGGCGATGGCCATCACCGCGGCGGCGATCAGCATCGTCCAGGCGGGCTCGCCGGGGAAATATTCTTTGATGATCGCGCCCATCAGGGTGGCCACGATCAGCTGCGGTAGCACGATGAAGAAATTGAAGATGCCCATATAGACGCCGAGTTTGGCTTGCGGCAGCGCGTCGGCGAGCAGGACATAGGGCATCGACAGGATCGACGCCCAGGCAATGCCGATGCCGATCATCGGCACGATCAGCATATTGGCATCGCGTATCGCGAAAAGCCCTGCGAACGACAGCGCACCGATCACCAGGCAGGCGATGTGCGTGTGCCCCGCGCCGATCGCGCGGGCGACGCGTGGCAGGATCATCGCGGCGATCGTCGCGACACCCGAATAGATCGCGAACAGGATGCCGACCCAATTGCCGGCATCGTTATAGGCAGCCGAGGCCGGATCGGTCGCACCCCAGGCATGCTCGGCGACCACGGGCGTCGTATAGACCCACATGATGATCAGCGCCCCCCAGGTGAAGAACTGGACGAGTGCAAGGCGGCGCATCGCATCGGGCATGGTGGCGAGATCGCTAACGATCTGGACGAGCGCACCATCGCGCTTGCCGCCGGCGACCATCGCGCGAGCGACGATCTCCGCGATGCCGTAGGCCACACCACCGGCAGCGACGAAATAAGCCTCGTTTGCCGAGGCGAGCCAACCGGTATGCTGCGCCAAATAGATCAGCGCGGCGAGGACGATCCCGCCGGCGATCCAGCGCCAGCCGGTGGTCGGGGCAACGATCTCGTGTGCGGCGTCCTCGGGGATTTCGCCGAACGAGGCCATCTCCTCGGGCGAATATTCGCGCGTGGTGAAGACGGTCCACAGCACCGCTGCGAGCAGCACCGCGCCGCCGAAATAGAAGCCGTAACGCACCGTATCGGGCGTTTCGCCGGCAGGAGCGACGTTGGCGACGCCGAACCAGTGCTGCATGGCCCAGGGCGCAACGCTCGCGACCACCGCGCCGGCGCCGATGAACGCGGTCTGGAAGCCGTAGCCGGCGGGTCGCTGGCGCGTATCGAGCATGTCGCCGACGAACGCGCGGAACGGCTCCATCGAGATGTTGAGCGAGGCGTCGAGCAGCCACAAGGTGATCGCCGCGACCCAGATCGCCGGCGCGTTGGGCATCACGAACAGCGCGAGCGTCGAGAGGATGGCGCCGGCGAGGAAATACGGCCGGCGGCGGCCGAGCAGGCCCCAAGTGCGATCGCTGTAATGGCCGACCAGCGGTTGGACGAGCAGCCCGGTCAAGGGTGCCGCGATCCACATCAAGGCGAGGCTGTCGAGCGGGGTACCGAGCGACTGGAAGATGCGGCTCGCGTTCGCGTTCTGCAGCGCGAAGCCGATCTGGATGCCGAAGAAGCCGAACGAGATGTTCCACAGCCCCGCAAAGCCGCGCGTCGGTCGCCTCGCCGTCATGCTCTCTCCCCCGTCGCCGTCGTCAATCGCGACGCGCGATCATGCCGGACAAGGCGCCCAGCGTATCGGTCGTGATGGTGCCGGTCGAAACGATCGGCGTCCAGCCTGAAGACGACCAGTCGACAGGCTGAGTGCCGAGATTGAACACGCAGAGCAGGCGTTCGTCGCCGGTTGACCGCTCGAAAGCCAGAAGGTCGTGCGGCGCTTCGACCGGAACCAGCGCACCGTACCGCAGCGCAGAGAGCTCGTCGCGCAGCCGGATCATCGCGCGCGTCCAGTTGAGCAGCGACGCTTCGTCGCCGTCCTGACCGTCGATCGCGCGGTCGATATTGTCGTCGCCGAACGGCAGCCACGCCGCGCCGGTGCTAAAGCCGTGGCCTTCGTCGTTCCGGGTCCAGGGCATCGGCGTGCGGGCGCCGTCGCGTGACAAGGTGAGCGGCCAGTTGGCGATTGCTTCGGGATCCTGCAACGCCTCGAACGGGATGTCGACCTGACCGAGGCCAAGTTCTTCGCCGTTGTAGAGGATGATGTTGCCGCGCAGGCTCGCGAGCAGCAGCATCTTCATCCGCGCGAAGGCGTCATGCTCTTCCGGTGGCGCCCAGCGCGAGACGGCGCGCGGCGCATCGTGGTTCTCGAACGCCCAGCTCGGCCAGCCGGTGTCGGCGCTGGTCGGCCACTTGGCCATTGCGGTGCGGACCACATCGGCGGTCAGGCGATCGGCGTAGAGGAAGTCGAAGCTGTAGGCGCTGTCGAGGCGACGGCCGGGGAGGGTAAACAGCTTCATCTCGCGCTCGGCCTCGGCACCGCCTACTTCGGCGACGGTGAAGCGTGCGCCGTAATCGTCCATCAGCGCGCGGACGCGCTCGAGGAAGGGCAGGATGTCGGCATGGCTCTGATTGTAGCGATGGAGCTGGAAGTCGAAGGGGCGCGTGCGCGGGCTGCCGTCGTCGGGTGCGGGCGGATTATCGATCAACGCGGGATCGTGCATCGCGAAGTTGATCGCGTCGAGCCGGAAGCCGTCGACGCCGCGGTCGAGCCAGAAGCGCGCGGTATCGAGCAGTTCGTCCTGCACCGCGGGATTGCGGACGTTGAGCTGCGGCTGCTCCTTCAGGAAATTGTGCAGATAATATTGGCCGCGCCGCGCGTCCCACGTCCAGGCGGGGCCGCCGAAGACCGATTGCCAGTTGGAAGGCGGGCTGCCCTCGGGCTTGGCGTCGGCCCAGACATACCAGTCGGCGTGCTTGCCGTCGCGTGACGCGCGGCTGTCGGCGAACCACGGATGCTGGTCCGAGCTGTGCGACCAGACCTGATCGATGATGACCTTGAGCCCGAGGTGGTGAGCGCGGGCGACCAGCGCGTCGAAATCGGCGAGCGTGCCGAAGATCGGATCGACGTCGCGATAGTCGGATACGTCGTAACCGAAATCGGCCATCGGCGAGGTGAAGAAGGGCGACAGCCAGATCGCATCGACGCCGAGGTTGGCGACATAATCGAGATGCGCGGTGATGCCCGGCAAATCGCCGACGCCGTCGCCGTTCGAATCGGCGAAGCTGCGCGGATAGATCTGGTAGATCGCCGCACCGCGCCACCATTCGGCGGCCTTGGTGATCGGCTGGGGGGACTGGTCGTTCACTCAATTGGCCTTTGCGGCGCACACGGCATAGCCGAACGGCGCGAGGGTGAGGTGGAGGCTGCCGGGCGCGGTCGCGGTGGCGGCGCAGCCCTGGCCGGCGAGCGTATCGAACGCCGCCGACTGCGTTTCGACGAGCACATTGGCGTCGAGCGGCGTCGCGGCGGTGTTGAAGGCGATCAGATATTCCGCACCCGTCTCGGGATCGAAGCGCGACACCGCGAACAGGCCAGGATTGTCCCCCGCGAAGCGCAGCACTTGCCGGCCCCGGGTCAGCGCGGGGTGCGAGGTGCGCAGTTTCGCAAGCGCGGCGATCTCGCGGAACATCGGGCCCGTCTCGTCGAAATTGTCGGTCGCGGTGGTGGCGGTGCTGCCGATCAGGCTCTCGGCATTGTAGCTCGCGACATGACTCGCGAACATGTCCTGCCGCGCGTCCTGGTCGCCGCCCTTGCCGGCGAAGCCCTGCTCGTCGCCCGAATAGATCGTCGGCACGCCGCGCAGCGTCAGCAGCATCGCGTGGGCGAGCAGGTCGCGCCCGAGGATTTCTTGCGGGGAGGCGTTCGGCAGCGCCTTGCGCAGGCCCATGCCGACGCGGCCGGCATCGTGATTGCCGAGAAAGGTCGGCAGCGTCATCGCCGCGTCCGCGCCGCCTTCGTATAGCGGATCGGCGGAGAACAGGCGGGCGAGTTCCTCGGTGCCCGCCTTGCCGCTGGCGACGTCGTTCACCGCGCGCATGAACGCGAAATCGAGCACCGCGGGGATGCCGTCGGTGCGGGTATGCTCGGCGAGGTGCGCGGGGTCCATATCGCCAGTAAAAACTTCGCCGAAAATGGCGAAATGGGGGATGCCGTCGGCTTTGGCGCGCGCCAGCATCGCGGGGACGAAGCCGTGCCAGAACGCCGAATTGACGTGCTGTTCGGTGTCGATGCGGAAGCCGTCGACGCGGAAATCGTCGATCCACTTGCCGAAGATGTCGATGAACCCCTGCACGACGCGTGGGTTCTCGGTCATCAGATCGTCGAGCCCGGCGAAATCGCCCATCGTCGAACTCTCGCCCTTGAAGGTCGAGTTGCCGCGATTGTGGTAATAGATCGGGTCGTTGAGCCAAGCCGGCACCTTCTCGTGCGCTTCGGCCTTGGGGACGACGACTTGATAGGCGTAGTTCGGATCGGTGAGATGCGCGAAATTGTCCGCGGTCATCACCTGATCGCCGGCGAAACCGGGATTGATCGGCTTGCCATTGACGCCGCCCTTACGCTGGTACGGATAGTCCGCAATGCTGCGATAGGCGCACCCGTCCTTCGGGCAATCGCGATACTGGATGACGTCCGCGGTGTGGTTCACCACAATGTCCATATAGACCTTCATGCCGCGGGCGTGCGCCGCGTCGACCAGCGCCTTGAAATCGGCATTCGTGCCGAAATGCGGATCGACCTGCGTGAAATCGGTGATCCAATAGCCGTGATAGCCAGCCGATTCGTGACCCGGGGGGCCCTGGACGGGCTTGTTCTTGAAGATCGGCCCGACCCAGATCGCGGTCGCGCCGAGCGCCTGGATATAAGGGAGCTTCTCGGTCAGCCCCTTGAGGTCGCCGCCGTGATAGAAGCCCTTGTCGGTGGGATCGAAGCCGGTGACCAGCCGGCCGCCCTTCAGTCCGCCTGTGTCGTTAGCGCGATCGCCATTGGCGAAGCGGTCGGGGAGGAGGAAGTAGATCACCTCGTCCTGCGGCAGGCGATCGGTCACGGCCGCCGGTGCCGGAGTCGGCGCGGCGAGCGACGGTGTCGCGATCGAGGCCGCGAGCGCGGCGGCGGCGATCAGGGTTCGCCTCATCATGTCCCCTCCCTCGGCGGCAGGCCGGCCGCTCGTTCGAGCCTGTCTGGATTTGACCCGTCCGGAAGCCAAGCTCCCGACATACGTATTCAAGCAGTTTTGGCGCGCCCGCTTTTCTTGAGCCATCCGTTCGGACTAAGAGGGCACGGGAAGGAGAGGCTATGTCGGCGGAAAAGCCAACCTCGTTCGACATCGCGGCTTTGGCGGGGGTATCGCAGCCCACCGTTTCGCGCGCGTTGCGCGGCGATCGATCGGTCAACCCGGCGACGCGGATGCGGATCGAGGCGATCGCGCGGCAGCTCAACTACACCGTCGACCGCAACGCTTCGGCGCTGCGGCGTGGTCATAGCAACACGATCGCGCTGTTGTTCTTCGAGGATACCGCGCCCGATGGCTCGGCGATCAATCCGTTCTTCCTGTCGATGCTCGAATCGATCCTGCGCACTTGCGCCGCGCGGGGTTACGACCTGCTCACGTCGTTCCAGCAGCTCTCGGGCGACTGGCACATGGATTACGAGGACGCGCGCAAGGCCGATGGGATCATCCTGCTCGGCTATGGCGATTACGAGCTGTATCGGTCACGCCTCGAACAGTTGCGCTCGCAGGGGACGCATTTCGTGCGCTGGGGGTCGGTCGAGCCCGACAGCGACGCGACGATCGGTTGCGACAATCTCGCCGGCGGCACGATGGCGGCGCGGCGCCTGATCGACGGCGGCCGCAAGCGGATCGCGTTCCTCGGCGATGCGTCGGGCCATTATCCCGAGTTTCGTGACCGCTATCGCGGGCTGACGCAGGTGATGCGTGACGAAGGGCTCGCAGTCGATCCCGGCCTCCAGGTAGATGCGCTGTCGACCGAGGAATCGGGGCACGACGCGGCGCAGCGCCTGCTCGCGCGCGACATTCCCTTCGATGCGATCTTCGCCGCCTCGGACATGATCGCGATCGGCGCGCTCCATGCTTTCGAAGAAGCGGGGCGGGCAGTGCCCGACGACATCGCGCTGATCGGCTTCGACGACATCCCCGCCGCGAGCCTCAGCCGCCCGCCGCTGACGACGATCGCGCAGGATTACCGCCGTGCGGGCGAGGTGCTGGTCGACACGCTGATCGCGCGGATCGGCGGCAAGGCGACCGATCCCACGCTGCTGCCGCCGCACCTGGTGGTGAGAAAATCCGGCTGACCCGATTGCCCGACGGATCATCCACCCCATATCGGGCGTTCGTGGGAAAGGGAGCAAGCCCATGGATAAATCGGGACTCTTCGACATGTCACGACGCGGCGTACTAGCCGGCGGCGCCGCAACGGCGGCCGTCACGACGATACCGGGCGCCGCGAGCGCGCGGGCGCCGGCGGCTGCCCGCCCCAGCACGGCGACCGTGTCGTTGAAGGTCAACGGCAGGACGCGCGAGATCGAGGTCGATACGCGAACGACCTTGCTCGACGCGCTGCGCGAGCATCTTCACCTCACCGGCACGAAGAAAGGGTGCGATCACGGGCAGTGCGGCGCGTGCACGGTGATCGTCGAGGGGCGGCGGATCAATTCGTGCCTCAGCCTCGCGGTGATGCACGACGGCGACGCGGTGACGACGATCGAGGGGCTCGGCACCCCTGACAAGCTGCACCCGATGCAGGCCGCGTTCGTCAAACATGACGGCTATCAATGCGGCTATTGCACGCCGGGCCAGATTTGCTCGGCCGTGGCGACGCTGGGCGAGATCGCCGACAATGTTCCCAGCCACGTCACCGATGACCTCACGGCCAAGGCGCAGCTCAGCGGCGACGAGCTGCGCGAGCGGATGAGCGGCAATATCTGCCGTTGCGGCGCCTATTCGAACATCATCGAGGCGATCACCGAGGTTGCGGGAGAGCGCGCATGAAGGCGTTCACGTACGAGCGCGCGACGTCGCCCGCCGCAGCCGCGAAGGCGGCAGCGCATCCGAACGCCAAGTTCATCGCCGGCGGCACCAACCTTCTCGACCTGATGAAGCTCGAGATCGAGGCGCCGGCGCATCTGATCGACGTCAATCATCTGAAGCTCGACACGATCGACGCGACCGATGACGGTGGCCTGCGGATCGGCGCCTTGGTGCGCAATACCGATCTCGCCGCCGACAAGCGCGTGCGGCGCAACTACGGCGTGCTGACGCGCGCGATCGTCGCGGGCGCCTCGGGGCAGTTGCGCAACAAGGCGACGACCGCGGGCAACCTGCTGCAACGCACGCGGTGCCCCTATTTCTACGACACCAACATGGCATGCAACAAACGCAAGCCGGGATCGGGCTGCGCGGCGATCGACGGGTTCAGCCGCTCGCTCGCGGCGATCGGCGGGTCGGACGCCTGCATCGCGACCTATCCCGGCGACATGGCAGTGGCGATGCGCGTGCTCGACGCGACCGTCGAGATGGTCAGGCCCGATGGCGAAACGCGCACGATCGCGATCGCCGATTTCCATCGCCTGCCCGGCGACACGCCCGAGGTCGAAAACGCGCTTGAGCCCGGCGAGCTGATCACCGCGGTGACGCTGCCCAAGCCGGTCGGCGGCACGCACATCTATCACAAGGTCCGCGACCGCGCTTCCTATGCCTTCGCGCTCGTTTCGGTTGCCGCGATCGTTCAGCAGGACGGCAGCGGCCGCGTCGCGTTCGGCGGCGTCGCGCCCAAGCCGTGGCGGGTCGAGGCGGCGGAAGGCGACATGGCGAAGGGCGCCAAGGCGGTCACCGCGCAGGTGTTCGCCGACGCGCATCCGACCAAGGACAACGCATTCAAGCTGCCGCTCGCCGAACGGACGCTCGGCGCGGTGCTGGCGCAAGCGAAGGGGTGAGGTCATGAAATTCGATACCCCCGCGACGACCAACCCGATCGACAAGATGCGCGTGGTCGGCCGCCCCACCGAGCGGATCGACGGCAAGTACAAGACGACAGGTACCGCGCCCTATGCTTACGAGCGTCACGACGTGATCGCCGATCCGGCCTATGGCTATGTTTTGTGCTCCTCGATCGCGAAGGGCACGATCGGCTCGATCGACACCAGCGAGGCCGATCGCGCGCCGGGCGTGATCGCGATCGTCACCTACAAGAATTCGGGTCCGATCGCGGTCGGCAAGTTCAACACCGCCAAGCTGCTCGGGGGGCCCGAGATCGAGCATTATCACCAGGCGGTGGCGGTTGTCGTGGCCGACACGTTCGAGGATGCGCGCGCGGCGGCGCGGCTGATCCGCGTCGATTATGCGCGCGTCGAGGGGCAATACGACCTTGCCAAGGCCAAGGCGTCGGCGACGATGCCCAAGGGCTCGAAAGACGCGCAGCATGGCGATTTCGCCACGGCGTTCGCCGGCGCGCCGGTCAAGATCGACCAGACCTATACGACCCCCGATCACAGCCACGCGATGATGGAGCCGATGGCCTCGATGGCGGTGTGGGACGGCGACTCGCTGACGCTCTACACCTCCAACCAGATGATCGCCTGGGGCCGCGGCGACGTCGCCAAGACCCTCGGCATCCCGGAAGACAAGGTGCGGCTGGTTTCGCCCTATATCGGCGGCGGGTTCGGCGGAAAGCTGTTCGTCCGCGCCGAGGCGATTCTGGCGGCGCTCGGCGCGAAGGCGGCCAAGCGCCCGGTCAAGGTCGCGTTGGCGCGGCCCGAGATGTTCAACAACACGACGCACCGGCCGGCGACGATCCAGCGCATCCGCATCGGCACGGACAAGCACGGCAAGATCCTGGCGAGCGCGCATGAGGCGTGGTCGGGCAATCTGCCCGGCGGTGACCCCGAAGGCGCGACGGCGCAGAGCAAGCTGTTCTATGCCGGCGCCAACCGCTCGGTCGCCGAGCGGCTGGCGGTGCTCGACCTGCCGGAGGGCAATGCGATGCGCGCGCCGGGCGAGGCCTCGGGCCTGATGGCGCTCGAGATCGCGATGGATGAAATGGCCGAGAAGCTCGGCATGGATCCGGTCGATTTTCGCGCGGTCAACGACACGCAGGTCGATCCGATGCAGCCCGATCGCCCGTTCTCGGCACGTCATTTCGTCGAGTGCCTGCGCACCGGCGCCGACAAGTTCGGCTGGCATGCGCGCAATGCGAAACCCGGCGCCGTACGCGACGGGCAATGGCTCGTCGGGATGGGCATGGCGGGCGCCTTCCGCAACAATATCGTGCTCGATTCGGGCGCGCGGGTGAAGCTAAACCATGCGGGCCGCGTGACGGTCGAAACCGACATGACCGATATCGGCACCGGCAGTTATACGATCATCGCGCAGACCGCGGCCGAGATGCTCGGCGTCCCGCTCGATCATGTCGACGTGAAGCTCGGCGATTCGGCATTTCCAGTATCGGCCGGGTCGGGCGGCCAGTTCGGCGCGAACAGCTCGACCGCCGGCGTCTATGCCGCGTGCGTCAAACTGCGCGAGGCGATCACGGCCAAGGCCGGGCTCGACCCCAGCACCGCGGAATTCGCCGACGCCCATGTCGCGGTCGGCAATCGCAAGGTGCCGCTCGCCGGGCTCGCCGATGCCGGCGATCTGGTTGCCGAGGACAAGATCGAGTTCGGCGATCTCGACAAGAAGTATCAGCAATCGACCTTCGGCGCGCATTTCGTCGAGGTGCGCGTCAACGCCTTTACCGGTGAGGCGCGAATCGAGAGGATGCTCGCGGTGTGCGACGCCGGGCGTATTCTCAATCCGATCTCGGCGCGCAGCCAGGTGATCGGCGCGATGACGATGGGGGCGGGCGCGGCGCTCACCGAGGAGCTGGCGGTCGACAAGCGCTTCGGGTTCTTCGCCAACCACGACCTCGCCCAATATGAGGTGATGGTCCATGCCGATATCCCGCATCAGGACGTCATCTTCATCGACGGGGACGATCCGGTGTCGTCGCCGATGAAGGCAAAGGGCGTCGGCGAACTCGGCCTGTGCGGCGCCGCGGCGGCGGTCGCCAACGCGATCTACAACGCGACCGGGGTACGCGTCCGCGACTACCCGGTCACGCTCGACAAATATCTCGATCGGCTGTCGGTCGCCTAGCTTAGCGGGACCTCGCCATGATCGCCGAGGTCATCGCTCTTGATGCGGTGGCCTGTCATCAGGCGGAAGATGCCCTTGATCGACAGGTCCGCTTCCCAGATCGCGGCATCGTCGAGCTCGAAGCGCAGCATCATCAGGTTGGGATCGTCGCGGCCATGCTCGTACCAGGCAGCGACCTGTTTCGACCAATAGCGATCGATCACCGCCGGATCGGTTTCCTCCACCAGCCGGCCGCTGATGCAAGCGAACAGGTCGTGCCCTTTGGCAGCGAATTGCGCCATCGCGGGGCCGCCGGGCGCGAGCTTGTTTTGCTTGTTCGAATAGAACCAGAAATGCCCGTGCGCGTCCTCGTCGAGCTGCGCGGTCATCGGCTGGCTGTGATCGCTCGTGCCGTTCAGCCCGATCATCAGATACGGACTGTCGGCCATCGCCTTCCACATCTTCTTGCGGATATCGTCGGACATCGAAACTCTCCTCGCGTTAGCGTCGAGGAGAGAACGATTTAACGGCCGATCCTATCCCGGCTCAGAGAACTTCGAACAGCCCTGCCGCGCCCATGCCGCCGCCGACGCACATTGTGACGACGACATATTTCGCGCCGCGGCGCTTGCCTTCGATCAGCGCGTGGCCGGTCATGCGTGCGCCCGACATGCCGTAAGGGTGGCCGATCGAGATCGCGCCGCCGTTGACGTTGAGCAATTCATTAGGGATGCCGAGCTTGTCGCGGCAATAGAGCACCTGGACGGCGAACGCCTCGTTGAGCTCCCAAAGGCCGATATCGTCCATCTCGAGCCCGAAGCGATCGAGCAATTTGGGGATCGCGAAGACCGGGCCGATGCCCATCTCGTCGGGCTTGGTGCCGGCGACCGCCATGCCGACATAGCGGCCGAGCGGGGTGAGGCCTCGGCTGGAGGCCAGCTTCTCCTCCATCAGCACGCTCGCCGATGAGCCGTCGGAGAGCTGGCTGGCATTGCCCGCGGTGATCGTCATGTCGGGGCCGAGCACCGGATTGAGCGACTTCAGACCCTCCAGCGTGGTGTCGGCGCGGTTGCCCTCGTCCTTCGCCAGCGTGACCTCTTTCTGGGTGACCTCCTTGGTCTCCTTGTTGGTCACGTTCATCGTCGCGGTGACGGGAACAATCTCGTCGTCGAACTTGCCCGCGGCCTGCGCGGCGGCGGTACGCTGCTGCGATTTGAGGGCATATTCGTCCATCGCATCGCGCGAGATGTTGTAGCGCTTGGCGACGACCTCGGCGGTCTGCAGCATCGGCATGTAGATGTCGTCATGCATGCGCAGCAGCTCGGGATCGGGGGCGACGCGCATCTGCGGGGTCTGGACGAGGCTGATCGATTCGACGCCGCCGCCGATGGTGACGTCCATGCGATCGTCGATGATCTCCTTGGCGGCCGTGGCGATCGCCATCAGGCCCGACGCGCATTGGCGATCGACCGACATGCCCGCGACCGACACCGGAAGACCCGCGCGCAGCAGCTCCTGGCGCGCGATGTTGCCAGCCTGGTGGCCCTGCTGGAGCGCGGCGCCGAACACAACGTCGTCGACTTCCGCGCCGTCGATCCCGGCGCGCTGGACCGCGGCCTCGATCGATTTCGCGGCGAGCGTCTGGGCGGGAAGGGCATTGAACGCGCCGCGATAGGCGCGGCCGATCGGGGTACGGGCGGTGGAAACGATGACGGCGGAACGCATGACGGAAACCTCCTGGTTTGCGTCACCCCAGCGCAGGCTGGGGTCTCAGGCCGCGAGCGCTCGGCTTGCAGCGCGAGATCCCAGCCTGCGCTGGGATGACGATGGTTATACGAAAATCTGGCTGATCCATTCGGCGATCATCGCGGGCTTGTCGGCGCCTTCGATCTCGACGGTGAACTCAACGACCTGCTGCCATTGGCCGGGGCGCTTCTCGTCGAACGAGAGCAGCTTGAAACGGCCGCGGACGCGCTTGCCCGAGCGGACGGGTTGCAGGAAGCGGACTTTGTTGCCGCCGTAATTGACCCCCATCTTGACGCCCTCGACCTGCGGCGCGTCGGGCACTTTCGAGGCGAGCAGCGGCATCAGCGACAGGGTCAGGAAGCCGTGCGCGATCGTGCCGCCGAACGGGGTCAGTTTCGCGCGCTCGGGATCGACGTGGATGAACTGGTGATCGCCGGTGGCATCGGCAAATTTATCAATCATTTCCTGCGTGACTTCGACCCAATCGGATACGGTCTCGGTGCCGATGCGTTGGTGCATCTCCTGAGGGGGAATCGTCGACACGGCTTTCCTTCCGGTGATCTTTCGTCGTAGCGCGGGCCATCACATAGGACCGAGCCGCCCTTGCGGGCAAGCCTCACTCTACCGAGTTTACGAATATGACCGTTGACGCTACGTCCGCCGCGCGTGAAAGCATGGCAAAATTGCACCGTGCGCCCGAACCCGAAGTTCTAAAATCACTCATCGCGCGCGCCGAGAGTGATTCGGCGACGCATTACAGGGTGATGGGCGAGGCCTCCGGGCTGCTCGCCGATCTGCGCGCGGCGCAGAACAAGGGCTGGGTCAACCAGTTCCTGCAGGAATATCAGCTCAATTCGTCCGAGGGCATCGCGCTCTTGAGCCTCGCCGAGGCGTTCCTGCGCGTGCCCGATCCGGAGACCGCGGATTTCCTGATCTCCGACAAGCTCGGCGAGGCGGACTGGAGCGCGCACACGGGCAAGTCCAACTCGCGGCTGGTCAATTCGGCGACCTGGGGGCTGATTGTCGGCCGTGCCTTGGTCGGCGAGGGGCAGGCGGGGCCGCTCAGGCGCTTGATCGCGCGCGCGGGTGAGCCATTCGTGCGCCAGGCGGTCGGTGCTGCGATGCGGATGATGGGCGAGATTTTCGTCATGGGCCGCACCATCGACGAGGCCCTCAAGCGCATGCGCAAGCCCGAGAACAAGGGCTTCACCGCGAGCTTCGACATGCTCGGCGAGGCGGCGCGCACGCAAGCCGATGCCGAGCGCTATTTCGAGGCCTATACCAAGGCGATCGACGCGGTCGGGCGCGACGCGGCGGCGGGGCATTCGATCTCGGTCAAGCTGTCGGCGCTCAACGCGCGCTACGAGGTCGCGCAATATGCCGATTGCGTGCCCGCGCTGACCGAGATGCTCGAAGCGCTCGCGGTGCAGGCGGCGAAGCGCGGCATCGCGCTGACGGTCGACGCCGAGGAGCAGGAGCGGCTCGAAATGAGCCTCGACATCATCGAGGCGGTCGCGAAGCTGCCCGCGCTGAACGGCTGGGACGGCTTCGGCATGGCGGTGCAGGCCTATGGCAAGCGCGCGCGGCCGGTGATCGCCTGGGCCAACGGGCTCGATCGGGTGATGAACGTGCGGCTCGTTAAAGGGGCCTATTGGGACACCGAGATCAAGAAGACGCAGGTCGAAGGCCTCGACAATTACACGCTGTTCACGCGCAAGGCGGCGACCGACGTGTCGTATCTCGCCTGCGCGCGCGACATGCTCAAGGCCGAAAATATCCGCCCCGCCTTCGCCAGCCACAACGCGCTGACAGTCGCGACGATCATCGAATGGGCGGGCAACAAGCGCGATTTCGAGTTCCAGCGGCTGCACGGCATGGGCGACGGCCTCTACGAGCGGCTGGTGCGCGAGCATGGCTATCACACGCGCATCTACGCGCCGGTCGGCGGGCACAAGGACTTGCTGGCGTATCTCGTCCGCCGGCTGCTCGAGAACGGCGCCAATTCGAGCTTCGTCCACCAGCTCGCCAACGAGCATCTGTCCGACGAGGATCTGCTCGCCGATCCCGTCGCCAAGGTGAAGGCGGTCGGCGGCACGCGGCATCCGTCGATCCCGCTGCCCAAGGATTTGTTCCAGCCCGAAAGGCTCAACAGCGCCGGGATCGACCTGATGGATCGCACGGTGCTCGATGCGGCGAAGAAGGCGGTCAACACCAAGCATCCGATGATGGCCGAAGGTTCGCTAGCGGCGCTCGAAGCGGTCAGCGTGGCCGACGCGATCGACCACGCCGACAGGGCGTTCCCCGCCTGGACCGCGCGCGATGTCGACGAGCGGGCGACGATCCTCGAAAAGCTCGGCAACCTGCTCGAAGAGCATCGCGACGAGCTGATGGCGCTGTGCATCCAGGAGGCAGCGAAGACAATCCCCGACGCGCTCGCCGAAGTGCGCGAGGCGGTCGATTTCTGCCGCTATTACGCGGCGCGGGCGCGCGCCGACCTGCAATCGGTCGAGCTCCCCGGGCCGACAGGCGAGCGCAACATGATGCACCTCGACGGCCGCGGCGTGTGGGCGACGATCGCGCCGTGGAACTTCCCGCTGGCGATCTTCCTCGGCCAGACGGTCGCGGCGTTGGTCACCGGCAACACCGTGATCGCCAAGCCCGCGCC
>JBQCHO010000128.1:0-19803 GCA_051954635.1 Sphingomonas sp.
CGACGATTATGGCGTGCGCTGGATGACCAATTACTTGGTGTCGGACAGGCCGCCGGGCGACAGCGATACCGATCGGCTGCTCAGGTCGATGCTTCCCGAAGCGCGCGACCTAGGCGCCGGTGCACGCGGATTCACCTACAATTATGTCGGCCAGTTCGACGGCATGCTGATCGAGCCGCCGCGCTTCCTGCGCGCGATGCTGCGCGATATCCACATCGCCGGCGGCCGCATCGAGGTGCGCGATTTCCACGCGCCCGCTGAGGTCGTCGCGCTGCCCGAAAGCCTGATCTTCAACTGCACCGGGCTCGGCGCCGGCGCGCGGTTCGGCGATGCCGAGATCACCCCGATGCGCGGCCAGCTCGCGGTGCTGCTGCCGCAGCCGGAGGTCGATTACGCGCTCGAGACCGGCGACGGCATGTACATGTTCTCGCGCTCCGACGGCGTGATCCTCGGCGGCACCGCCGATCGCGGCGACTGGTCGACCGAGGTCGATCCCGGCACCACCCGCGCGCTGATCGCGCGCCACACGCGGATCGCGCAGCGGCTGACCTGCGCTTGATCGGCCGGCACGTGCTTCCCACTTGAGAGACCCATGAACGACCAACTGACTCCCAAGGCGATCGTCGCCGCGCTCGACCAGCACATCATCGGACAGAAGGACGCCAAGCGCGCGGTCGCCGTCGCGCTGCGCAATCGCTGGCGCCGCCAGCAGCTCGCGCCCGAGCTGCGCGACGAGGTGACGCCCAAGAACATCCTGATGATCGGCCCCACCGGCTGCGGCAAGACCGAGATTTCGCGGCGGCTCGCCAAGCTCGCCGACGCGCCGTTCGTCAAGGTCGAGGCGACCAAGTTCACCGAGGTCGGCTATGTCGGCCGCGACGTCGAGCAGATCGCGCGCGACCTCGTCGAAGAGGCGATCCGGCTCGAAAAGGAGCGCCGCCGCGCCGCGGTCAAGGACAAGGCTGAGGAGGCGGCGATGAACCGCCTGCTCGACGCGCTGACGGGGAAAGATTCGTCGACCGCGACGCGCGAGGCGTTCAAGCAGCGCTTCAAGGACGGCCACCTGAACGACAAGGAGATCGAGCTCGACCTCGAAGCCGCGCCGCAAATGCCGTTCGAGATTCCCGGTGGCGGCCAGGTCGGCATGATCAACCTCGGCGACATGATGGGCAAGGCGTTCGGCGGCGGCCAGAAGAAGCGCCGCAAGATCACCGTCGCCGCGGCGTGGGACAAGCTCGTCGAGGAGGAGGCCGACGCCCGGCTCGATCAGGACGAGGTCAGCCGCGTTGCGCTGGCGGATGCCGAGGCCAACGGCATCGTGTTCCTCGACGAGATCGACAAAATCGCCATGTCCGAGCATCGCGGCGGCGGCTCGGTCAGCCGCGAGGGCGTCCAGCGCGACCTGCTGCCGCTGATCGAGGGCACCACCGTCGCGACCAAATACGGGCCGATGAAGACCGACCATATCCTGTTCATCGCGAGCGGCGCGTTCCACGTCGCCAAGCCGAGCGACCTGCTCCCCGAGCTGCAGGGCCGCCTGCCGATCCGCGTCGAGCTGAAGGCACTGACCGAGGACGATTTCGTGTCGATTCTGTCCGATACGACAGCCTCGCTGCCGCAACAGTACAAGGCGCTGATTGGCACCGAGGGCGTCGAGGTGACCTTCACCGAGGATGGCATCAAGGCAGTCGCCCGCATCGCCGCCGAGGTCAACGGCGAGGTCGAGAATATCGGCGCCAGGCGGTTGCAGACGGTGATGGAAAAGCTGCTTGAGGAAATCAGCTTCGACGCCGAGGACCGCGCGGGCACCGCGCTGACCATCGACGCCGCTTATGTCGACGCGCAACTCGCCGCCGTCGCGCGCAACACCGATCTCAGCCGGTTCGTGCTGTAGCGAATGACGGTCCTTTCCCGTTCGCCCTGAGCCTGTCGAAGGGAGGCTATCGATAAGCGCAAGGTTGCAGCATCTCGTCCTTCGACAAGCTCAGGACGAACGGAGTGGCTCAGCGCACTACCGTCCGCGTATAGAGGTGCCAGGTCGAATAGCCGAGCCACGGCAGCACGACCGCCAGGCCGATCGCGAACGGGATCATGCCGAGCGCGAGGAGGACGACGACGCGTAGCCCCCAGCCAAGCATCACGCCCGGGTTGCGGCGGAACGCGGCGAGGCTGGTTCGGATCGCGGTCCCCGCCTCGACCGGACGGTCGACCACCATCGGGAACGCGGTCACTGAACTCGCCAGCGTCGCCAGCGCGAACGCGAACCCGGCGAGGTTGCCGAACACGATCAGCGCCCAGCCTTGCGGCGTGGTGAACACGCGCGCGAGGAAATCGCCCATGCTCGCCGGCGCGCCATAGCCCATCGTCGCGCCGTAGATCGCCCAGGCGACGGCGAGCCAGGCGAGCCACAACAGCCCGAGCCCGAAGGCGAGCGCGAACAGCGGCTCGCGCGAGCGATCGCGCAGCGGATCGAAGAAATGCACCCAGCCGGCGTCGAGCCCTTCCTCCTCGCGTCGCGCGATCTCGTAGAACCCGCTCGCGACCGCCGGCCCGGCGATCGACAGTCCCGCGACGAGCGGGAACAGCAGCGGCAGCAGCGGCTGATTGAACGCGACATAGACCGCGACCCCGCAGATCAGCGGATAGAGCAGCCCGGCCAGCACGAGATCGCTGCGTTTGTGCGTCAGATCGCGCCAGCCCTCGGCCAGCGCCCAGTGCAGGTCGGCGGTATGGAGCGTGCGGATTTCGGGCAGATCGGCGGCGGGCGCGGCGATCGGGGCATGGGTGCGCATCGGATGTCTCCCGGCGGTCTCGGGAGTCCGCGGAAGCCCGCCGACTCCGTTGCGCCAACATACACCCGTTCCGGCCCCTTCCCAAGCACGCTTGATGTTGCGTCGCAGCACGATCGGCGCTAGTCGCCCATCCAGCATCAAGAGTCGGGCCGACGCCCGGCACCAACCTGCTCCCGGGCAAGGTGGTGCCCCCGTTCAACGGGGGGATGTGGCCGGTCCGGCAACCAACGGGAACCAAGCCACTCGGCGTCGTCTGCTTCTGGTGCTCGAACCGGATTCGATTGGAGACGACGCGTGACCCAGCCCCCGCAACAATTCGCCAGCGACAATTATGCCGGCATCTGTCCCGAGGCGTGGGCCGCGCTCGAGCGAGCCAATGCCGGCTCGGCGGTCGCTTATGGCGACGACGCCTGGACCGAGCGCGCCGCCGACGCCTTCCGCACCTTGTTCGCTGCGAAATGCGAGGTCTTCTTCGTGTTCAACGGCACCGCGGCCAATTCGCTGGCGCTCGCCGCCTTGTGCCAATCGTATCACAGCGTGATTTGCTCAGCCGCGGCGCATGTCGAGACCGACGAATGCGGTGCGCCCGAATTCTTCTCCAACGGCTCTAAACTGCTCGTCGCGCCGAGCGACGACGGCAAGCTGACTCCGGAGGCGGTACGCAGCCTGGCCACCAGCCGCTCCGACATCCACTTCCCCAAGCCGCGCGTGGTGACGATCACGCAGCCGACCGAGACCGGCCAAGTCTATACGATCGAGGAAGTCCGCGCGCTGTCCGCGGTGTGCCGCGAGCTCGGACTCAAGCTGCACATGGATGGCGCGCGCTTCGCGCATGCCTGCGCCGCGCTCGACTGCGAGCCCGCCGACATCACCTGGCGCGCGGGCGTCGATGTGCTGTGTTTCGGCGGGACCAAGAACGGGCTGGCGGTAAGCGAGGCGGTGATCTTCTTCGATACCGCGCTCGCCGAGGATTTCGATTTTCGCTGCAAGCAGGCCGGGCAGCTAGCCTCGAAGATGCGCTTCCTGTCGGCGCCGTGGCTCGGGCTGCTCGAAGGCGGCGCGTGGCTCGCCAATGCCCGCCACGCCAACCGCTGCGCGCGGCGGCTGGCCGAGGCGGTCGCGGGGCTCGACGAGATCGAACCGATCTTCCCGGTCGAGGCCAATGCGGTGTTTCTGAGCGCGCCCGAAGCGGTGCTCGACGGGCTGCGCGAGCGCGGCTGGCGCTTCTATACGTTCATCGGCGGCGGCGCGCGGTTCATGTTCGCCTGGGACGCCGATCCCGTTCGCATCGACGAGCTGGCGGGCGACATTCGCGCGCTGCACGAGGCGCACGTCCAGCCGGTGCCGCTCGCGCTCGCCGCGGCGGGCTGAACGCGCGGCCGCCGAGGTAAAATCCCCTAGACACAATGCCGGAATTGCCCGGTGTGCCGCGCGGCTGATAATTCGCTCCCTTGGATTTCGACCGGAGGGAGGCTGACTTGACCGGCAGCGCGATCGATCTGCCCGAACATGACACGCGCGCTTTTGCCACGGGGTACCCTCCAGCTGCTCTCTTCCCGCCGCGCGGTGCCGACGCTGCGGTCCCGATGACGCGCGAGCAACGCCATATCTGGCTCGACATCGTCCGCGGCAGCGATAGCCTCGCCTACAACGAACCGATGATCCTCGGTTTCAGCGGCGCGACCGATCCGGACATGATCGTGCAAGCATTCAACGCGCTGGTGCAGCGGCACGAGGCGCTGCGGACGAGCTTCGCGAACCTCGACGGCGCGCCGCGGCAGATCATCCACGATGCGGTCGACCCGTTCCTCCCAATGGTCGATCTACGGAATTTGACTGAGCCCGAGCGCGAACCGGCGCTGCGCGCGATCGTCGAAGCCGACGCGGCCGTTCCGTTCGATCTCGATCGCCCGCCGCTGCTGCGCGCCCGCGTGATCCGCATGAGTGACGCCGACCACCGGCTTGCGCTCACGCTTCACCATATCCTGTTCGACGGGCGGTCGCTTATCGCCGCATTGATGGGCGAACTGCCTGCGATCCACGCGGCGTTAGTCGCCGGACGTGCACCGAGCCTGCCGCCGCCACCCGCGCAATATGGCGATTATGCGGTGTGGCAGGCTACGCGCCGTGATGAGGCCGCTCGGGAGCGCGCGCTCGATTACTGGCGCACCGCGCTCGCCGGCGGCGCGGGACGCGTCGCGCTACCCACCGATCGCCCACGGGAGCCTGGCGCCGCGCACCCTGCGGCAGCCGAGGCGATCACGCTCGACGGCGCAACGGTGACGTCGATCGAGATGCTCGCCCGCGTGCGAACTACTTCGGCCTATGCGGTCTATGTCGCGGCGTTCATGGCCCAGCTGCGGCGCTACGGCAGCGAGGACGATGTGACGATCGGCAGCGTCATCGACACGCGAGCCTCGATCGCGCTCGGCGGGATGCTGGGCTATTGCCTCAACACCGTCGCATTGCGCAGCCAGCCGACGCCGACGATGCCGTTCGACGCCTTGCTCGATTCGATCAGCGATACGCTGTTCGCCGCTTATGAGCACGCCGCGTTGCCGTTCGAGCAGGTTGCCCAGATGCTCGACGGCGCGGTGCCGGGGACTGAGGATGGGCGCTTTCACGTCATGATCTCGATGCAGCCCGCCCCGCCGCCGCACGATGAAACGGTGACGCTCGACTATCTGACGCCGCCCCAGGCCAAGGCCGATCTGTATCTCGAACTCGAGCCGAACGATGCCGGGCTGCGCGCGCGATTGATCTATGACACGACGCTGTTCGATGCCGAAACCGTCCGCGCCATCGCCGGGCACTGGAAAACGCTGCTGGCAAGCATCGGCGCGGCGCCATCGACGCCGATCGGCGACCTGGCGATGCTGCCAGAAGCGGAGGCATCGGCGATCGCGGCGCTCGGCCTCGGCGCCTGTGTGCCGATACCCGACGCGACATTGTCTGAACTGATCCGTGCCACCATCGCCGATCGGCCCGATGCCGCCGCGGTCATATGCGGCGCGAGCAGCCTGACCTATGCAGAGCTCGGCAAGCACGCCAACGGCGTCGCTCGCGCCTTGATCGCCGCAAGCGTCGGGCACGGCGATTTCGTCGCTTTGTGCGTCGAACGATCGCCCGCGATGGTCGCTGCCATCCTCGGCATATTGGAGACCGGCGCGGCTTACGTGCCGCTCGATCCGAGCTTTCCGCCGAGCCGCCTCACCGCGATCATTGCCGACGCCGCACCGACGGCATTGGTCTGCGATGCTGCCACGCGGGCGCTATTCGACACGCCACCATGTCCAATACTGTCGGTCGACGCGATCGTGCCGGATGCCACCGCGCCGCCGCCGTCCCCGGCGACTGCGCGAAGCCTCGCTTACGTCATCTATACCTCGGGCTCGACGGGAGTGCCCAAGGGGGTCGAGATCGAGCAGCGCGGCGTGATCAATGTGCTTCAGGCTGTCCGGCAAATGACCAGTTTCTCGCCGGGCGACACGATGCTCGCGATTTCGCGGCTCACGTTCGACATGTCGGTGCCCGACATCTTCCTGCCGCTCGTCGCCGGCGGCCGGATCGCAATCGCCTCGAGCGAGACGATCACCGATCCGCAACTTCTCGCCGCCGAGATCGCGCGTTCGAACGCCACACTCATCGAGGCGACGCCGGCGACTTGGCAGAGCCTCGTCACCGATGGCTGGCCAGGCAAGCCGGGGCTCAAGATCCTGTGCGGCGGCGAAGCGCTCGGCCGGTCGCTCGCCGACGCATTGCTGGCGCGCGGGATGCGGCTTTGGAACGGCTATGGCCCGACCGAGACGACGATCTACACGACGTTCGACGAGGTCGCGCCGCAAGCGACGATCGCGATCGGCCGCCCGATCGACAATGTCGGAGTGCTGATCCTTGACGATCGCGACCACGCGGTGCCCTGCAACGTCGCCGGCCACCTTTACATCGCCGGTGCCGGCCTCGCGCGGTGCTATCGCGATCCCGAACTGACGGCGCGCGCCTTCATCGAGCGCGACGGCCGGCGGCTCTACCGCAGCGGCGACGTCGCGCTTCGCCGACGTGACGGCCGGATCGAATGGCTCGGCCGCAGCGACGGCCAGATTAAGATCCGCGGATTCCGGATCGACATCGGCGATGTCGAGGCGGCGATCTGCACCTGCCCCGGTGTCGCGCTGGCGGCGGTGACAGCGGTGGGCGGCTCGGCAGGCGCGGCGCACGACCTCGCGGCCTATGTCATGCCGCGGGCGGGCGAGGCGGCGCCCGATTTCGCCACGCTGCGCGCCCATCTGTCGGGCAAGCTGCCGCGCTACATGATTCCGACGCGCTACTGCGTGGTCGAGCAGATGCCCGTGTCGAGCAGCGGCAAGATCAATCGCGACGCACTGCCCTCGATCGACGACTCCGCCTTTTGCCCGCCGCCTGCGGATTTGCCCGAGGGCGAGGTCGAGACGCGGATCGCGGCCGCGTGGTGCGAGATACTCGGCTTCGATGCGGTCGGCGCAACCGACGATTTCTTCGATCTCGGCGGCCACTCGCTGCTCGCCGCGAAGCTCGTCGGGCGCCTGTCGGTCGAGTTCGACCGCCGGCTGCCGCTCGCGACGCTGATGCGCGCGCCGACCGTCCGTCAACTCGCCGCTTTGCTAACCGACGACGAAGCGCCGGTCACCGTCCCGCGCACGATCGTGATCGGCAGCGATGTCGGCCCGGCGCTGTTCTGGATCGACGCCACGCCAAATTTCCGCGCCGACGGGTTTCGCGATCTCGCCGCGGCGCTTGGCGACGACGTCGCGCTGATCGGCCTGCCCGTCGACACCGAGGCGTTCGCGGCGATGGACGACGTCGGCTGCGTTACGGCGATCGCAGATGGTATGGCGACGGCGATCCTGAGCTCGGGACGCGAGGGGCCATACCAGATCGGGGGTTGGTGCAACGGCGGATTGCTGGCGATCGCGGTCGCCGATCGGCTGCGCGCGCGGAACGCCGAAGTCGACACCCTGGTGATGCTCGATGCGACCAACCAGGCGCGCTATCGCAACAAGGCGATTCGGATACGGCGCGAGGTTCGCGAGTTTTTCCGTGCGCCTGCGGGCGAGCGCCGCGCCTATTTCGACGAACTGATCGGCGGTTATCTCAGCCGCTGGCGCCGCCGCCTGCTGCCCCGCGCTGACGAGGCAACCGCGCTGCTCGACCTCACCGATCGTTTCATGCGAGTGCTGCGCGACGCCGACCTGCCGGCTTATGACGGCCGCGCGATCCTGATCGAAGCCGAAGGCGGCGGGGGCTCGTCACCCGCCGAATGGGGCAGTATCCTTACCGGCGCAGTCGCGGCGCTCAGGACCTCCGGCGGTCACGAATCGGTGCTTCACCCTCCTTATGTCGACCGGTTGGCCGATCGCATCCGGGATCAGCTTACGGGCTATGGCGTGTTCGTATCTCGCGCGCGTGCGCGAGCAGCGGCGAGCGCACGACCGACACAATGCTCTCCGCTGAAATCGGCCTGACCACTCTCACCGTGATTCGCTGATCCGACAACGTAGAACAAGAACTCGCGCGCAACCGTCGCTATCGATGATCTGTCGACATACCCATTCCCGCCATTTGTGCGGTACCGGGCTCGAATCCCACGACGAGGCGTGCGCATAGCCGCGTATCGACCGCGACCTAACGTCAAGAGACCGATGCTCGAGTTGTTATTGTTACATACTGGTGCGCTTACAGGACTCACATCTTGCTCGAAAAACCCCAGAAAAGCTGGCAGTTAAGCAGCCCACATAAATCCGTGTCCGCCTCGTGTCCGCCCCAAAATTCGGTCCAAAACAAGGACTCGCATCAGCGCCAACAGGTTAAATATCTTGGTCATCATATACATGACAAAGCACATCGAAACCGTACTGGCGGGCGAAGGGCGGCACGATACCCATCCGATTAGATCAGCAAGCTGCTTCAAACTTTGCGATAATCTGTCCTACGGCGGACAGAAACTTTCCAATGATTTTCAAGACGTCGCGGTCGAGAATTCCGACGATCTCATCAAACTCTACAACAGTTCGAACCTCATGCTGTGTGGGGTAATTCGTCGTTTCAATGTAGAATTCATATTTTCCATTCGCGCCCTTTCTGACGCTTGGGGTCTGGACCGTTTTAGTCATGAACACGTTCGACGAAGTGACTGCGGTGACGACGATCTGCAAATGCTCGTCTTGGTTTCTCAATTGGTGAAGGGTCAACAGGTATGGGTGCCCTCCCTTGTAGGGCTGAAGGTCAACGATAATCCTGCGGTGCTCTTCGGAAAGCCCGCTGACTTTCTCGCCCATCCACTTGTCGGTTCCAGGCTTTTCCTGATTGCCGGAAATGGGGAAAACCACTTTTCTGGTATTTGCTTCAGGAGAGGCCATAAGCGTGGCCTCGACGACGAGATTGTCCAGCGCGCTGCGGAGTGCGCCAACAACTCGTCCTATGTGGACGACGAGGATGTCGGGGACATTAGCCCTTTTCTGTCCCTCGACGACCGTCTGCCCCGTTGTCAAATCCACATGGATTCCGGGTTTGTCGTTGTGCTTTTCGAGAATCTCCGAGATTTCGCGAGCGAGGACATCGTATTGGCGACGCGCCCACTCTAACTTGGCGCGACTTGAACGGAAGGAGCCGATTTCTCTCATGACTGATACCGACAGCAAAGAAGACGAAGTGCTGCGCAAGATGCTGAGCACGCCTCCAAAGCCGCATGAATCGAAACAGGAGTCAACGCGGCGACGGTCTAAACATTGCGCTTCTTCCGACGCTGGCGACGCCAACGCCCCATCGCAACGAACTTAGGCTGCGAAACTAGGCCGCCGATAGAACAGTCGGCGACCAGCGATGCCCTTGAGCGCAATGTCGGCGCGGGCGGCGTCGTCAATGTCCAGTGCCGAGCGCGTCGAGTAGCGGAAATCGAACTCGGAAAGGTAGCGGTGAAGGTGCTGCTTGCCCATGTGCTGATAGGTGCCGCGCAGCCCGCGCTTGAACACCCCGAAGAAGCCCTCGATCGTGTTCGTATGGATCGTGGGAGCACCCTTGCGGACATATTCGTCACGGCCATGATTGACCGTTTCGTGACTCGCGAAGAAAGCCCCGATCTTGCGATAGAAATGCGCCTGATCGGTCATCAGGATAGCCGAGGGATGAACCTTGGCAGCAATGATTGGCTGCAATTCAGCGATCGTCACATTCTGCACGACTACCGATGACGAGCGGCCCGTCTCTCGGTCGATCAGCGACACGACAGCGATCTTGTTACGGAAGTTCGGCGCGGTAGTGCGACCACCGACACGCGCCTTGGGCTTGTGCGGCCTTTCAGGGTCGCGGCCGACATAGGTTTCATCAACCTCGACCATGCCGCCACCCGATCCGAACGGCGTGTCATCGGTTGCCGCCATCGCTTCGCGCAGACGGTGAAACATGAACCAGGCGGTCTTGTAAGTGACGCCGATCATGCGGTGAAGCTGGTGCGCACTCATGCCCTTCTTGCTACTGCAAAGCAGGTGATTGGCGAGAAGCCACTTGTTCAACGGAACCTTGCTGTCTTCGAACAGCGTTCCAACCGTCACCGTGTATTGTTTGCGACAATCGTTGCACTGGATCACGCCCTTGCGGAGCGCGCCTTCGGGATTGCGCTTGGAAGGGCGACCACGCTGAGCCGGAAGCCGCGTAGCGCTGAGCGATCCGCAATGAGGGCAGAACGGACCCTCCGGCCAGCGCAGCGCTTCTAAATGCTCGCGGGCGGTGTCCTCATCGATGAAGCGGGGCGCGGCGATGTCCATACCCTCTTATCGCTCATTGGGGGTGCTTTGTAAAGTATATAATACCCGATTATCGTGCTCATACCGACCGAACGCGCCATGACCGAAAGGGTCGCCACGCTGGTTGCTTCCGGATTGCCCTTTATCCGTTTGGGAAGGAACCCGCGTGTTGGACAGGGGTTCACTATGCCGGTGATCGCGAGAAGCTGCGGACTGCGCGGCTGCGCGATCACCAACTTTTCGGCTACTCGTCCGTTCGATCCTCGGTTCCTTGAAGTCCGCGCCTTGCTAAAGCGTTAGTCCTCAGCCGTTCCCATACTGCTGCTCGCGCGACCAATGCGATACGGCCCGGACCGCGCCAACAGCGCCCTTCCCTTCCAACTCAGCGTGATGCTGTGGCGGGCTAGCAGACGATCGACTGCATCATGGACGGTCGGCATGACGGCCCGCCATCCCCAATCTTCGGCGAGATCGGCTGGAGCTATTCTTCGTGCGACTTCGCTTGGGCAGATCGTCGCACCCGGCTCCCGATCGTCAAGCAAGGCCAGCACGACGGCGCTTGTGAGGTCGATCGTCATTTCCGTTTCCGACCAGACGTCATCAAATCAGGCTTGGGCGGCGGCTTCCATCCCGGCGGAGCGACCGGCCGTTGACGGCTGGTGTCAAGCCCCATCGCGCCAGCCTGTTGACGGACCAATCCCGATGTATCGGCCTGTTCGGCCTCGCCCGCACTAGCGCCACCGCGCATGAGATTGATGCGGTCACGCAGTCGCCGCGCCTCCTCGAAGTCGAGGGCGGACGCCGCGGCATCCATCCGGCGCTGAAGATCCTCGATCGTATCCGTCATGGGCGCTCAACGCGCCGCAGCAGCTTTAGGCGACATCGCGCCCGAATTGCGCTCTTCCGACCGCCGATCCCGCTTTCCCAATTGTTGCCTTTCGTTCATATTGAGACGAACCGGTTGCCTTGCCTCGAGGCAGGAGCAGCGACCCGGCTTTCTTGTGATGAGTCGTTGATCGGCGAGAGGAGGCTGTGGTGACGCGGGTAATCGCAGCTGCAATTGTTCTGTTCGTCTCGTTGTGCTCGTTTGCGCACGCTTCCGAACGAGACTTCGCCTTTCCGCCGGGATTCCACACCGAAGATATAGCGACGAACGGCACGCGATTGCATGTCCGCATCGGCGGCGCGGGACCGGCCGTGTTGCTCATCCACGGCTATGGCGACACCGGCGATATGTGGATACCGCTCGCTGCAAACCTGGCGCGCGATCATATGGTGATCGTACCTGATTTGCGGGCCATGGGGTTATCGGCGGTCGCAACGGACGGCTTCACGAAAAAGAATCAGGCCGAAGATTTAGCGGGCGTTCTGGACCGCCTGTCGATCAAACGGGTCGATGTCGTCGGCCATGACATCAGGAACATGGTGGCGTTTGCGTTCGCTGAAGCTCATCCAGAGCGCACCGTTCGCCTGGTGATGATGGATGCGCCGGTGCCGGGCGTCGGCCCGTGGGATGAGATCCTCAAGAACCCGCTGCTCTGGCACTTCCGCTTCGGCGGCCCCGACATGGAGCGGCTCGTGTCGGGCCGCGAGCGCATCTATCTCGATCGCTTCTGGAACGATTTCGCGGCGACGCGAACCGCGTTTCCGGAAGGTGATCGCGTCCATTATGCGAAACTCTATGCTGCGCCGGGCGGGGCGAGGTCCAGGCGATGAAGTTCGGGACGCGCTTCGTCATGCCGCGACGCGTCGTGTCGCTCGAGCAATTGGACCAGGGCGACTTTTGCGCCACTTTCGCCAATCAGCAACGCGTTCGCGCAACGGCCATTATCGTTGCGACGGGCGTTCAGTACCGCCGCTTGCCGCTCGCTCGGCTGGCAGAGTTCGAGGGCGCCGGCATCTACTACGCGGCAACCGAGAATGAGGCCCGATTCTGCCGCGACACAGAAGTAGTGGTGATCGGCGGCGGCAATTCGGCGGGTCAGGCGGCGATGTTCCTCAGCCGCGCGGCGAGACACGTACGGCTCCTGGTCCGTGGCACCGCGCTGGCGACGTCGATGTCGCATTATCTGTCGAGCCGGCTGCAGGCCGATCCGGCCATCACCATCGACTACGGTGCTCGCGTCACAGAATTGCATGGCGCCGAAGCGCTGGAAGCGGTGACGATCCAGGACGCCACCGGCGACCGTAAGGTCGACACCTGTGCGATGTTCGTGATGGTCGGTGCAGCGCCCAACACGGCTTGGATTTCCGGTCTGGTCGCGCTCGATGGCAAGGGCTTCGTCCTTACCGGGGAGGCGGTTGGTGGCGCCTCGCCTTACGCGACCTCGCTGCCGGGAATTTACGCCGTCGGCGACGCGCGGGCGGGCTCGACCAAGCGGGTCGCTTCGTCTGTCGGCGAGGGTTCGGTTGTTATCTCCAAGGTCTGGGAACATGTTCGCGACCACCGCAAACGTGCAATTCCGGTCGGCTGAGTGCGCCGGTTTCAGCCGTTAAATTGAACAGCCGACGATCCCGACGCCCATCTGTCATTGTGGCGATGATCCGTCGGCAGGTATTGGGCAGATTACAGAATAGCGGCTATCGCTGATGTAGGCCAACGCAGACGCTAACGTCGCAAGCTCGTCAAAACGAAATCTGCTCTGGCAGCGACGCTATCGCGGGGCAGCGGAATCGGATCGTACCCCGCGTGTAGATACGCCCTGCGAATACGCTCGTAATCGCATACCGCCTTGTCGAAACTATGGCGGCGATCGTCGTTGATCTCATATATCGCTGGCCACGGTGGCGCGAAGAAGACGCGGTCGTAGCGGTATTGCGCGATCGCGTCCGCCGGGAGCTCCCCACCTCGGGCCGTGATCACCCCACCGGCGTCAACGATACCACGATCGAAGAAGGTGAGCCCTTGCGCCTTTCCGTGATCTGCGATGGACATGGCGAGTACTCGCTGACCGAAAGCAACCGCGTCGATCCAAGGCAACGCCTCTCCGGCACCCTGTCGCTCGTCAGCCACAACACGCAGTGCCGGCTCTGCAACGGCAGCGTGTCCGCGACGCTCCAGTTCAGACAACAGGGTGGATTTGCCGCCGCCCGAGCAGCCGGAAATTAACACGAACATGACATTCGTCCCCGCCAGCCAGTCACCACGTCGCCCGCTATTAGGTATTGATAGTCGCGGCGTGAACTTCAGACTTTGGGACTAATGCGGTCATTGCGATACCGCTAGGTGTCGCGTCAGCAATGCGCCCCATAAACGGTCATTCAGCCGTTCATCCGAAGGTCTCGATAGCGGACATCCGCTTAGCCACCCGAGGCACTTTGTCTTCTGGCATCGGCGTTACAGACCAAGGCTTGTTCGGCGTCGACATTGAGGATGCTCTGCTTTTCGGCAGAGGGAACAGAATTTTGCCCCCCAGTGGTCCATCAATTTCAGGCGTGTCGACCCAACGATTAACGATCGATCAAACGCCACGGGGGCTGGTTTATAGCGTTTCGGAGAACAGTCAGAAGCTGCTGGTCAAGCTGAACGACAGGCGCGGGCTCTTATCGCCGCTGTCATACCGGTCGGCATTGATTGGGAAAGCAGCCTCGAGTTCGAGATTGAGGTTCTGCGCGAAATTGAGGCGGGCGCCGGCGCCAGCGGAATAGAGATCGCCGGTGCCGAAATCGGTCTCTATGTTGCGCACATACCCAGCGTCACCAAAGGTGTAGAGTTGGGCCCAGCGCAGCAGCCCGACATTGCGGCTCAACAGGTTTGCGCGCAGCTCAGCAGAGCCCAGCAAGCCTTCGTCGCCCGTTCGTTCGCTCCAATTATAGCCGCGGCCGAAATACGGGCCGCCGATGGTCAATTGTTCGACGGCCGGAAGGGGCGCGCTCGATAATTGGCTGGTCGTGGCGAGGCGCGCGCTGAACGGCCCCGCCAAGTCACCCTGCCAATTTGCCCAGGCGCTGACTACGGTGAAATCCGACCCAGCATCGTACCGCGAAGCGAGCGGATTGTCCCGCCTGGTTGCCCCGAATGCGAGTATCGCCTGGGTGACGCCGCCGCCGGCGCGCAGCCGGCCGCCAGCGAGCGGCGCATAGCCGTTGATCGATCCACCGACGGTCGTGACACGATCGCGCCGCACGAGGGATCCGTTCCACCATTCATCGACCGCGATGCGATCGCCCTGAGCCATCAGCCAGATGCTCGTCTTGGCGCTGCGGACGAGCGGCTGGGTTGCGCTCACGCCGATACTGTCGCTGCTGCCGCGCGGGTCGAAGTCGTGCCAGAGACCGCCCGAATGCGTTTCGCCATAGGTGCCGTATAACGCGAACTCGGTGCCGCTTGAGGTCGGCTGGACCGCGTAGCGTCCGTATAGCGCAATGAGTTCGTGAGGCTCCATCGGCGTGGCCAAGCCCTGAAAGGTGAGCTGGTCGCGATCACCGAACAGGCCGTTGAGGTTGGCCGTAAGGCGCGCGCGCTCGGGGCCGAGCGCATCGAGCCCGCGATTGTCGAAGGCCGCGCTGCCAGTGACGCGCGCATAGGTAATCGGAACGATCAGCACCCCGTGCCCGTCCTCGATCGAGTAGCTGACCTTGCCGATCGTCACGCCCGGCAGATCGCCTGCCATCATCAACCGGCGCTCGACCTCCTCGCGCTTCGGCGCGTGGCCTTTGAGAGGCTGCAGGACTGTCGCGACCGACGGTCGCACATCGCCGGTGAGCCGGACCTCGTCGACTTGACCCTCGTCGAGCGCGACGTGGAGGATACCGGCGTCGAGCGTCTGCGCCGGAATCGTGCTGTGTGCGAAGAGATAGCCGTGCGCTCGCGCGACCCCGGACACCGCGGTCAGCAGGTCTTGGACGTCATCCGATGAAAGCCTGTGGCCGATATAGGAGGAAATGGCCGCCATCATTTCCTGGGGCGGCAGATCCTCACCGCCATCGACGCGGATTGCGCCTGCGACGATGCTATCGCGAAGCGCCGGCGCGCTGGTTGCCGGCGGCAGCTCGACTTGCGTTCGATTCGATTGTGGCTGTGCAGGCGCCGGCTCGGCGACTGCCTTTGTAGCAATGCCCGGATCGATCCGTTGCGGCGCATTCTGGCTCTGCGCGAGCGCGATGGAGGGGCTGGCAACGCTGAGCGCAAGCAGCAAACGAGGTAAGCGGCGATAGATCATGGTGACCGCCTGCTTAACCACGAGTGGTTGCCAAATCTTTTACGTCAAATCCCTATCACAGAAAGATATTTGATCTCGATCAACGTGCCGGGGGGCGCTGACGACAAGGGACCTGTGACGATGCGACTGATGAAATACGCGCTGTTGAGCGGAGCCTGTCTCGCCACGCCGGCGCTGGCCTCGTCAGGCTGGACCATTTCGGAGGCATCGTCGGGGGTGATGGTCGTGCATGCCGGCGTGTCGCACACCGCTGCGCGCGGCGGCAAATTGCAGACTGGCGACATCGTGTCGACGGGCCAGAACGCCCGCGCGGTGCTCGTCAATGGTGATGAATATGCTGTCGTATCGCCCAACAGCCGCTTGGAGATCGCCGACCCGGCGCCAAGTGGCGGCCTGATGCAGATCGTCGAGAAGATCGGCAATGCGGTCTTCAGCGTCAAAAAGGGTGCCACGCCGCATTTCGGGGTGCAGACGCCGTATCTGGCGGCAGTCGTGAAGGGCACGACGTTCAGTGTGTCGGTCGATGACAGCGGGGCATCGGTCCAGGTTGTCGAGGGCGCTGTCGAGGTCGCGACCGTCGATGGCGGGGCGCACCAGCTGCTGACCCCCGGCGCGATCGCGACCGTGGGCGCAGCCGATCTCGGCCGCATGACGATCCAGGGCAAGACGACCCAGGTCCTGCGGTCGCCGACGCCAGCGCCGTCTCCCGCCGCGAGCGGGGCCAAACCCGCCGTAGATTTGACCAAGCCCGAGGCGCCCGCTCCAGCAGTCATCGCGGAGGCACAGACCGAAGGCGCGTCGGACACGCCAGCGGCACAATCATCAACCGTTCCGGTGGAACTCGCCAAGGCGGATCCCGTCGTCATTTCGATGCCGATCGCCGAGGCGCCGAAATCGATCGGCGACATCAGTGGTGGCCTGGTCACCGGAACGACGGCGATGACCGCCGCCGTTTCCTCGGCAGCCGCGGCTCCGGCCGAGGTGCCGTCGTCGCCGGCGGATACACCAAACAATGGCGCTCCCGGGAAGGGAGGCAGCGGCCACGGAAATGGTTCGGGCAACGGGAACGGCGGCGGCAACGGAAACGGTGGCGGCAACGGGAACGGTGGCGGCAGCGGAAACGGTGGCGGCAGCGGAAACGGCGGCGGCAGCGGGAACGGCGGCGGCAACGGACTCGGCGGCGGCAGCGGGAACGGCGGCGGCAACGGAAACGGCGGCGGCACCGGAAACGGCGGCGGCAGCGGAAACGGCGGCGGCAGCGGGAAAGGTGGCGGCAGCGGGAACGGCGGCGGCAGCGGAAACGGTGGCGGCAGCGGGAACGGCGGCGGCAACGGGAACGGTGGCGGCAGCGGGAACGGCGGCGGCAACGGAAACGGTGGCGGCAGCGGGAACGGCGGCGGCAACGGGAACGGCGGCGGCAACGGGAACGGTGGCGGTAACGGCAACGGCGGCGGCGCCGGAAACGGTGGTGGCCACGGAAACGGCGGCGGCCACGGAAACGGTGGAGGCAACGGACACGGCGGCGGCAACGGGAACGGCGGCGGGCATGGCTAATCACGAAGTGGATCGGAACCAACACGCCGCAATTGCTGCCTGAATGCCCGGCCGCTCCGTCATTTCCGAGGCCCGTCTTCACCGGCGGCGGCTGACCTCGCTGGTCCTGCTGGTTGCGTTTGCCGTCGGCGCGATCGTCGCTGCGACCGGTCTGGGGGGCGGGGTCGAAGACGGGTTGCACGGCTTGCGTGACGCGCTGCGGCAACACCCTTCCAGCGGCCGATATGCGTTGGTCGAGATCGATGCACGGTCGCTCGCCAAAGTAGATCATTGGCCTTGGCCGCGCGGGATTTACGCCAAGGCGATAAGCACACTCGAACGGGCCGGTGCGAGCACAATCGCGTTCGACGTCGATTTTTCAGCACATAGCGCGCCCGATCAGGATCGCCTTTTCGCCCAAGCGCTGACCCACGCGACAGTGCCGATTATTCTCCCGACCTTTCGGCAGCTCGGTTCGTCCGGCAGCACGCAAGTTCTAGAAAACCTGCCGATCCCCGCCCTGCGCGAGAATGCCCAGCTAGCCGCGGTCAATATTGTGGCGGATTCAGATGGGCTCGTGCATCGCTACCCGTTCGGGGTGGTCACCGATGGCGTGCCGCGACCCTCGATCGGCGCGATGCTCGCTGGCGCCACCGGGCGCGCCAATGACAGCTTCCCCATCGATGGCGCCATCGATCCCGCATCGATTTCGAAAATCAGCTTCGTCGATTTGATCGCGGGGAAGGTCGCACCCGGGTCGCTTGACGGCAAGACGGTGTTGATCGGCGCGACGGCGATCGAACTCGGCGACCGCTATTCGGTGCCGCGCTACGGCGTCATTCCGGGGCCGACCATTCAGCTCCTTGCGGCCGATACGCTGGCGACTGGATCGAGCCCGATCGATCGCGGCCCGATAGCGCCGCTCGCGATAGCGCTTGTGGCACTGGCATGGGCCGCCGGCTGTGCTGGTCGACGTCGCACAGTCGTTATCAGCGTGGCAGGTGCGCTGCTCGCCAGCTTGCCGCTGGCGATGGAGGCGGCACATTTCGGCACGGCCGAAATTGTACCGGCGATCGCGGCTCTCGTCGCGGGAGCCGGCCTGCTGGGACTTGCCTCGGCAGTCGGTGCGCTGCGCGCTGCGCGTCTAATCGATCCCGCAAGCGGACTATCCAACCGACGCGGATTTCAGTCGGCTGCGGCCAGCCTCGATGTCGCTGCCGTCATCGCGCTGAGGATCGCGAACTACAGCGACGCGGCGGGTATTATCGGGCAAGATCGCGCGGCGGAGATGATCCAGCGTGTCGTCGACCGCCTCACCCTTGCCGGTGTTGCCGAGCTCTATCGCCTCGAAGACGGCGTGCTCGCCTGGGCCGATCAAAATTCTCAGAGTGACCCGCTGGTCCACCAGATCGAAGCCATTGCGGCGCTCCTGCGTGCGCCGATCGAAGTTGGCGGTCGGCAGATCGAACTACGCTGCCATTTCGGTCTCGCTTGTGGCGCGGAGCAAGGCGGCGACGCTCTTGCCGATCGTGCAATCCTCGCGGCCGACCACGCGATGGAAGCCGGCAGCCGATGGGAAGTTCATAGCGAGGAATTGGGCGAAGCCCAGGACTGGCGTCTGATGCTGGCGGGCGAACTCGATCAGGCGCTGGCGAACGGTGATATCTGGGTCGCCTATCAGCCCAAGCTCGATATCAACCGAGATCGGGTATCGTCTGCCGAGGCCTTGGTGCGCTGGAATCACCCGAAGCGCGGGGCGATTCCGCCGGATGCCTTCATTCCCGCGCTTGAGGAGAGCGGACGAATTCTGGATCTGACGCTGTTCGTGCTGCGGCGCGCGATCGCGGATGCGGCAAAGTGGCGCGCGGCAGGTGCGGAGATCGCCGTTGCGGTCAACGTTTCCGCGTTGCTCACGGCCGATCGAGATTTTCTGTTCGCCCTCGATGCGGCAATCGATGCCAATCCGTTGGTGCCGCAGATGCTGACGCTGGAAGTAACCGAATCCGCGGCGCTCAACGACCCTGCTCGAGCGATCGCAGCGCTCGAACGGATCGCCGCCCGCGGTATCAAGCTGTCGATCGACGATTACGGCACAGGTCAGTCGACGCTGAGCTATTTGAAAAAATTGCCCGCTCGCGAGATCAAGATCGACAAGAGCTTCATTCTCGGACTCGAAGCCAGCGCCAGCGACCAGGCGATGGTGCGCTCGACGATCAACCTCGCGCACGAACTTGGCTATTCGGTGGTTGCCGAGGGGATCGAGACTGAAGCGATTTTAACGCTGCTTCGGTCCATGGGATGCGATGTCGGTCAGGGGTGGCACATCGGCAGACCGATGTCGGCAGAGGCGTTCAGCGATTCGTTTGATCTGCGGCAGGCAGCTGCGTGACCATTGTTACAGAGTTGAGGCCAAGGGCTGGCCAACCCTCCTCGCTGACATCGCCTGAACGCCGCGACCAAATCGCGCGCCGTTTCAAGACATTCTGGCCAACATCAATCCGCACGGCAAATGAAGTCCGTCGCGCGCACGTTCTCGAC
>JBQCHO010000129.1:0-46480 GCA_051954635.1 Sphingomonas sp.
TCGGCCGCTGGAGCGGCCGCACCTACCGCGAGATCGTCGAGGAGCGCGGCGCGCCCGTCATGCTCGCCGGCGGCCTGCTGGTCTGCGCGCCCGACGGCGAAACCTATCCCGAGATCGCCGCGCGCATCGCGAGTTGGCTGACCGATACCGCGGACGAGACAGGCGACCGGCTGATCATCATGCACGGCATCTCCAGCCGCGTCCTGCGCGGCGTGATGACCGGCGCGCCGCCGCATCCCGAACTCGGCGCGCCGGTCGCTCCCGGCCTGCCGCAAGGCTCGCTGGTGATGATCGAGGACGGCAGCGAGACCGTCGTCCACCGCGGCAACGGGCACGCCCCGGCATGATCCGCGCAGCGCTCCCCCTCTTGCTGCTCGCCGCCGCACCGGGGCGCGAGGCGATCGGCGTCTATCACGCCTGGGGCGCGTTTCGCGAAGGCGATCCGCCGCGCTGCCTCGCGCTCGCCGAGCCGATCCGCCACGGCACCGGCGCCTTCGCCAGCATCGTCACCTGGCCCGCGCGCGGCATCCGCAACCAGGTCGCGCTCCACCTCAGCCGCGCGGTCCGCGACGGCATCGCCCCGACGCTGTCGATCGACGAGCGTCGCTTCGCGCTTACGGCAAGCGGGCAGAACGCATGGGCGCCCGACACACGCACCGATCGCGCGCTCGTCGCCGCGATGCGCTCGGCACGCTCGATGAGCGTCAGCGCCGTCAGCGACACCGGCCGTCCCTTCGCCGACACCTATCAGCTGCCCGGCGCCGCCAGCGCAATCGACGCCGCCGCGCTCGCCTGCCTGCCGCGCTAGCGCAACGCCGCGTTTGCGATTATATGCGCGCGCATGCCGACCGCTGAACCGCTCACCATGCCCATTCCCGGGCATATCGATCCCGTGCCCGTCCCGCGCGCCGCGACGCCGCGCGCCGATGGCCGCGTCGACCTGATCGGCCTGTCGCGCGACGGCATCCGCGAGGCGCTGGCCGGCGCCGGCATGGAGCCCAAACAGGCCAAATTGCGCGCCAAGCAGATCTGGCACTGGATCTACAATCGCGGCGCCACCGACTTCGCCGCGATGACCGACATCGCCAAGGCGCAGCATCCCTGGCTCACCGAGCGCTTCGTCGTCGGCCGCCCGCAGGTGGTCGAGGCGCAGGTCTCGACCGACGGCACGCGCAAATGGCTGCTGCGATCGGACGACGCGCAGGATTACGAGATGGTGTTCATCCCCGACGCCGATCGTGGGACCCTGTGCGTGTCGAGCCAGGTCGGCTGCACGCTCAACTGCCGATTCTGCCACACCGGCACGATGCGCCTCGTCCGCAACCTGACCCCCGGCGAGATCGTCGGCCAGGTAATGCTCGCGCGCGACGCGCTCGGCGAATGGCCGTCGACGCCCGAGGGCCGCATGCTCACCAACATCGTGATGATGGGCATGGGCGAGCCGCTCTACAATTTCGATTCGGTCCGCGACGCGCTCAAGATCGTGATGGACGGCGACGGCCTTGCGCTGTCGAAGCGCCGCATCACGCTCTCCACCTCGGGCGTGGTGCCGATGATGGCGCGCGCCGGCGAGGAGATCGGCGTCAACCTCGCCGTTTCGCTCCACGCGGTGACGAAGGACGTGCGCGACGAGATCGTGCCCCTCAATCGCAAATACGGGATCGAGGACCTGCTTCAGGCGTGCGCCGACTACCCGGGCGCCAACAACGCGCGACGGATCACGTTTGAATATGTCATGCTCAAGGACAAGAACGATTCGGACGATGATGCGCGCGAACTCGTGCGGCTGATCCGCCACTACAAATTGCCGGCCAAGGTCAATCTGATCCCGTTCAATCCCTGGCCCGGCGCGCCGTACGAATGTTCGACGCCCGAGCGGATCCGCGCCTTCTCCAACATCGTCTTCGAAGCCGGCATTTCCGCGCCGACACGCACCCCGCGCGGCCGCGACATCGACGCCGCCTGCGGCCAGCTCAAGACCGCCGCCGAAAAGAAGAGCCGCGCCGAGCTCGATCGGCTCGCGGAAGAGAAGCTCGCCGCTCTGGGCTGAGCGGCCGAAGGGGGAACGACGATGCTGATCCTTGCGCTGATGATGGCAGCGGCCGATCCATGCGACGGCTTTACGACGCTCGATATCAACGCCTGCCTCGCCAAGCAGGCCGATGCGGCGCAAGCCAAGCTCGACCATTATCTCACGGTCTCTCGCCACAGGCTCCAATCCGACGGCGCGGACCCCGCCAGCGATACGCCCAAGCTGCTCGCCGGCTTCGATGCTGCCGAGACAGCGTGGGAAAGCTATCGCGATCGGCAGTGCGACAACATCTACGTGTATTGGCAAGGCGGCACGATCCGCAACGCGATGGCGCTGGGGTGCCGCATTTCGCTGACCAAAGAGCGCACGCACATGATCTGGAAATCGTACCTGACCTATATGGATTCGACGCCGCCCGTTCTTCCCGAACCCGAAACGGACTGAACCATCACGGTGCTCGATCTCCTGCTCGCCGCGGGCGCAGGGCTGGTCGGCGGGACGATGAACGCGCTGGCGGGCGGCGGCACCTTTGCGACGCTGCCTGCGCTGATCGCGATCGGCCTGCCCTCGACCTCGGCGAATGCCACTTCGAACGTCGCGTTGCTGCCCGGCGCGGCGACGAGCGCCTGGGCGTTTCGTGACGAGCTCGGCCCCGTCGGCGGGGTATCGCCGCGCCTGCTCGGCGCGGTCACGTTCGTCGCGGCGCTCGGCGGCAGCGCTTTGCTCGTCGTCACGCCGACGCGCACCTTCGACGTCATCATCCCGTGGCTGTTGCTGTTCGCCTCGCTGGTGCTCGCATTCGGCAAGCGCGCCGCGGGCTGGCTGCACGACCGGGTGACGATCGGGCCGCGCACGCTGATCGCGGTGCAGGGCCTGCTCGGCATCTATGGCGGCTATTTCGGCGGCGGCGTCGGGCTGATGACCACCGCGCTCTATGGCCTGCTTGCGGGAATCGAGCCGCGCGGCCTGTTCGCGCAGCGCACGCTGATGCTCGCGATCGGCAACCTCGCCGCGGCATTCGTGTTCGTCGCCACCGGGCTCGTGCGGTGGCCCGCCTGCGTCCCGATGCTGATCGGCGCGGTGATCGGCGGCTGGGCGGGCGCGCATGTCGGCAAGCGCCTTCCTGCCGGTGCGGTGCGCGGCTGGACGCTGTTCGTCGCGATCGCGACGACGATCGTCTTCTTCGTCCGCGCTTATTGAGTCTTTGTAGCTACGCTGAATCGGCACCGGCAACCCGTCGCGCGGCCGCGGGATCGGGAACACTTGCCATGCCTCGCCGACTCCGGGCTCGATCTCGATGCGGTAGCGTTGCAGCAGGTGCGCGACGAGCAGGCGGATCTGCATCGTCGCGAAATGCAGCCCGATGCACATATGCGCGCCGCCGCCGAACGGCACCCACGCGAAGCGATGCCGGCCGCGCGCCGCCTCGGGCGCGAAGCGCAGCGGATCGAACGTCTCGGGGTCGGGCCAATGCTCGGCCATGTGGTGGGTGTACGCCGGATTGACCCCGACGAAGCTGCCGGCGGGAATGTCGAACCCGCCGAACGAGAAATCCTTGAGCGCCCGCCGCGGGATCGTTGGCACCGGCGGCATCAGCCGCAGCGCCTCCTTGAAGGCATATTCGGTGAGCACCAGTTGATCGAGCTTGCCGTGCGGCACATCGGCCTTGTTGAGCCCCAGCCCGCCGACTTCGCCCCGCAACCGCTCCTGCCATTCGGGATGCCGCGCGAGCATCATCACCAATGTCGTTGCCGAAGACGTGATCGTGTCGTGCGCCGCCATCATCAGGAAGTTCATGTGATCGGCGATCGCGTCGTCGGATAGCGGCCGTCCGTCATCATCGGTCGCGCGGCAGAAGATAGAGAAGAAGTCCTCGCCCGCGCCGGTTCGCCGCCCCAGAATCTCGCGCTTGAACAGCTCGATCAGATAGGCGCGCGCCGTCATCCCCTTGCGCATCGCCGTTCCCGGCCAGGGATTGCGCAGCGGCGCGATCGACGCCTGCACCTCGTCGACGAACGCCGTGTTGATCCGATCAGCTTCCTCGCCGAGCGGCACGCCGAGGAAGCTGGTTGCGGCAAGATCGAGGCTCAGCGCCTTGATCGCGTCGTAGAAGCGCAATGTCCGCCCGCTCCACGCATCGACCCGCGCGGCGATCCCGGCGTTCAGCTGCTCGGCATAATGGCGCATCGGCTCGGGCTTGAAGGCGACCGACATCACCTTGCGATCGGCGCGGTGCTTCTCGAAATCCATCAGCATCAATCCGCGCGGGAACAGCAGGTTGAGCACTGGCCCCCAGCCCTGTTCGGACGAAAAAATCTGCGCGCGATCGAACAGCACCAGCTCGTTCGCCTCGGCGCCGAGCAGGATCACGCTCGGCCCGCCGAACGCGTTGTTGCGATAGACCGGGCCATAGGTCGCCGCCATCCGCTGCGTGAAGGCGAGCGGGTCCTTCAGCATCTTGAACGTGTTGCCGAAGAACGGCAGCCCGTCCTCGCCTGGAATCGCCGCCAGCGTGCGCCGCGGATTGAGCGGCAGCCAGTGCGGGTTGGCGGGAATCGTATGCGCGTGGGCCATCGGCTCTCCTTACTTACACGAGTATAAGTAAGCCCGCCGCCGAACGAAAGCCCGAGGTCGATGGAGCAAACGTTGCGAGATGCGCGGCCTCGCAAAATTGCCACGCGCTACTACGGCTGAACTATCCCATCAGCGCCTCGACCTGATCGAGCGTGTCCTTGAACACCGCGACGACCGCCTGGTAAGGCGCTGGCGTCGTCATATCGAGCCCGGCGCGCTTCAGGATGTCGACCGGATAGTCCGATCCGCCCGATTTCAGCACGGTGAGATAATTGTCGCGCTCCTTCGCGCCGCCCTTGAGGATCTGTCGCGCGAAATAGGACGCTGCCGAGATGCACGTCGCATATTGGTAGACGTAGAAGCTCGAATAGAAATGCGGGATGTACGCCCATTCGTTGGCGTAGGCCGGCGCGATCTTCACCTTCGGCCCATGATAATGCGCGAGCAGGTCGCCATAGATTTTGGTGAACGCCGCGCCCGACAGCCCTTCGCCCGCCTCGGCCATGTCGTGCGCCTTGAGCTCGAACTCGGCGAACATCGCCTGGCGGTAGAAGGTGCCGCGGATTTGTTCGAGCTGCTGCCCGAGATAATAGATTTTCTCCGCCTTGGTCTTGGCCTGCGCCACCATGTAGGCGACCAGCAACTGCTCGTTGCAGGTCGAGGCGATCTCGGCGAGGAACAGCGGGTAATCGGACTTGTCGTAGACTTGGCTTTTCTGCGCGAGCAGCGAGTGCATCGCGTGGCCCCATTCGTGCGCGTAGGTCGTCATGCCCGAATAATCCTCTTTCAGATTGAGGAGGAGGTACGGATGCACGTCGTACGCGCCGGGGTTCATGTACGCGCCCGATTTCTTCCCCGGCCGCGGCAGCGGGTCCATCCATTTCGCGGCGGTCGATTTGCCGAGCAGGGCGACATAATCGGGGCCGAGCGGCGCGAGCGCCTTGAGCACCGTCGTGCGCATGTCGACCAGACTCTCCGGCTTGTCGAGTTCGACCAGCGGCGGATAGATGTCGTAATAGGCCATGTCGGGCAGCTTGAGCATGCGTCGGCGCAGCTCGAAATAACGATGGAGCTGCGGCAGCCCGGTGTTGGTTTCGGCGACGAGCGTGCGATAGACGCTCTCGGGAATGTTGTTGCCTGACAGCGAGGCGGCGAGACTGGTCGGATATTTGCGCGCCTTCGCCTCGTACACATCGGCCTTGACGTGGCTGAGGTAGCTCGCGCCGAGCGAGTTCTGGAACTTGCCATATTCGCCGAAGAACGCGTCGAACACCGCCTTGCGATCGGCACGATTGGGGGCGTCGCGGTGGAGCGTATAGCCCTGATCGTCGAGCCGGACTTGCTGGCCGTTCGACAAAGTGATGGTCGGCCAGGGGATGTCCGCGGCGACGAGCTGGCTGCGGATTTCCTCGGGCCCCGAGAACGGCGCGGAGGTACCCGCGAGCAGCGCCTCGCCCTCGGGCGACAGCGTGTGCGGCGCCTCGCGCAGGATGTTCGCGAGGTAGAAGTCGAAGCGCTTCTTGAGCGTGTCGTCGGCGGCGATGAACTGGTCGATCTTGGCCGCGCCGACGGTGAGCACTTCGGGCGCGACCCACGACGTCGCCTCGCCGAACTTGGTATAGAGATCGATCGCCTGCGCCTGCTTTTCCTGATTGGCGGCGATGCGGACGTCGGCGTCGGACTTGAGGCTGATATAGGTGTAGATCCGTGCGATCGTCCGGCCGAGATCGGACTGCGCGACCAACGCCGCGGCGAGCGCGTCGGCCGAGTTGCCGAGCGTGCCCTTGAACTTCGCCATCCCCGGCACCGCGGCGAGCGCCTGCTTGCGCGCCGTGTCCCAGGCGGCGTCCGAGGGATAGATGTCGGTGAGGTCCCACACCGCGCCGGTATTGTCCGTCGCGGCGGCCTTGTCCTGCGCCCAGACGGGCATCGCGGCGGCCAGCGAGGCGAGCGCAGCGGCGCCCAACGCGCCGCGGCGGGTAAGATCGGTCATGGATTAGGCTCCCCAGGAAACGGTTATGACGCCGGTGATGCCAAAGGTTCGGGTGTTTGGCCAGAGTAGATCACCTGCGCAGGCGCTGCCGCGGCGGGCAGGACCACCTTCGTCCCGTCGAGCACCGCAAGCCGGCGCCCCACCCCCGCGGGCACCGGACTTCCCGGCAACAGCACATAGAGGCGTGTCGGATCGAGCGCGCCCGAGAGGAAACGATTGCGCTCCGCCCCCATCCGCGCCGCGGTCTCGACCGATCGGCGCGCCGAATAGACGACGCGGACCGGCCGCTGCAGCGATACCGCGCGCCACGCGACCTCCTGATACAAAGCAAGGTCGTCGGTCGGTTCGCCGGTCATGAAGGTGACGTCGGCCGCGGCGGCGATCGCCGATTGCCAGCGCGGATCGGCGGTTCGCACGTACATCTGCCCACCCGGATCGCTTGTCGCCTTGCGCACGACCTTGGCCATGCCCGCGACATCGACCAGTTGGACAACGAGCAGAACCGCGAGAATCCAGGTCGCCCGCCCGCGGAGCCGATAGACGGCCAGGATCGTAACGAACACAATCGTATAGGCGACCGGCCAGAACAGCCGCCCGGACGCGCGCACCATGTCGAGCACCGGCGCCATGAAAGCCGGCAGCGGAAAGCGGCCGAGCGCATGGCCGGCGATGTCCGGCTGGTTGCCGATCGCCAGCGCGGTCAGCACGATCAGCGCGGGCACGAGCCACAGCAGCCGACGCAGGACCGACCGCTCGGTCTGGGCCGGCGACACTCTTGCCATCGCCCAGCCGGCGATCGGCAGCAGCAGCAACAGGCCCAGCCCGAGATATTGGAACCCCTCGAAACCGCGCCCGTCGCGCTGCGCGGTGGCGGGCAGGATCGTGCCGAAATCGAGGTTGGCCGGATTGACCAGCGCGTCGAGCGGCATCGCCAGCGCGCCATAATCGCCCGCCAGCTCGTAATGGCCCGTAGCGCCGATCCAGGCGGCGAGGATCGCGACCAGCCCGACGATGATCACGCCCTGCACCAGGATCGTCCCGCGAACCCAGCCGCGCGCACGGACGAACCGCTCGAGCATCGCCGACGCCCAGATCGCGCCGACCATGATCAGCAGATAGGAATGAACGAGGGCGGTGATCGCGATCAGCGGCGCCCACCAGCGAAGATCGGCCGCGCGCCGCGCATCGACGAACAGCCATAACGCCCAGAGAATCAGCCAATGCGCGAACAGATTGGCATGGCCGAAGCGGTTGTAGAGCGTCGGCAGCGCACATAGCAGCGCCACGCCGCACCACAGGCTCGCGCGCGACGGCGCATGATCGCGCAGCAGCAGCCAGGCGAACAACGTCTGCAACACGAGGCACAGCAGCAGCCACGGCCCGACGAACTGGGCATCGGCTGGTAGTAGCCCCGCGACCGGCTTGAGCAGCAATCCGAGTAGCGGATTGCTGTCGGTGAACAGCAGCGGAATGCCTTCGGGCGCATTGAGCAAGGTGGTGCGCAGTGACAGGCCGGCGTCCGGATCGTGTAGATAGGCGTGCAGGCCGAGCGCATTCTCGCCCAGATCGGTGCCGCGGATCAGCCAGCCGGCATTGCCGATGTCCAGCAGCGCGGGGTGGAACAGCGCGAGAAACAGCGCGATCGGCAGCAGAACGAAGGGGATCGCGGTCAGCCAGCGGCGGGTCATCGCGGTCGGTTAGCCGATCCGCACGGCAAGTGGGTTAACGGCATCGCGGCGATCGCTACGCCGTTCGGTCCCTCGCCTTACAGATGCGGATCCGCGATATTGCCAACCGCCCCCGACCCGCCTATATCGCGCATGCCTTCTCTACATCGGTAACGTTGCAGAGGCTGGTCCCGAACGGGGCCGGCGGCAGACAGACATGCCTTGTTGGAGCCCGAATGGCCGATATCGATCTTTTGACGCGGATCATCGAACCCGAAGCGACCGCGCTCGGCTTCGATCTCGTGCGCGTCAAGATGATCGGCGGCACCTCGGACCCGACGCTGCAGGTAATGGCCGAGCGCCCCGACACGCGGCAGCTCACGATCGATGATTGCGGCAAGCTGTCGCATCGCATCTCCGATCGGCTCGACGAGCTCGAGGCCGCCGGGCGCGATCCGATCGAAGGGGCGTATCGGCTCGAGGTCAGCTCGCCGGGGATCGATCGGCCGCTCACCCGCCTCAAGGACTATCAGGATTGGGCCGGGCACGAAGCCCGTCTCAAGCTGGTCGAGCCGATCGACGGCCGCAAGCAATTGACCGGCATCTTGCAAGGCCTGGACGGCGAGCGCATCGTGATTGACGTCAAGAAGCATGCGACGATGACGGTCGCGCTCGACGATGTCGCCGATGCCAAGCTGCTGATGACCGACGCGCTGCTCGCCGCCACCGTGCCGCTGTCGAGCGAAGGCGCAGACGAATTCGAAGAAAGCGCGGCGTCCGACGACGCCGACATGGAAGGACAGGACTGACATCATGGCCACCGCCATTTCCGCCAACCGCGCCGAGCTGCTCGCGATCGCCGATTCGGTCGCGCGCGAGAAACTGATCGACAAGGCCATCGTCATCGAGGCGATGGAAGAAGCGATCCAGCGCGCCGCGAAGAACCGCTACGGTGCCGAGATGGACATCCGCGCAAAGCTCGACACCGACACCGGCGATCTCCGCCTGTGGCGCGTCGTCGAGGTGGTCGAGGAAGTCGACGATCTCTACAAGCAGGTCGATCTGAAGGGCGCGCAGAAGCTGCAGGCGGGCGCGGTGGTTGGCGACTATCTGGTCGATCCGCTGCCGCCGATCGAGTTCGGCCGCATCCAGGCGCAGGCCTCGAAGCAGATCATCTTCCAGAAGGTCCGCGACGCCGAGCGTGAGCGCCAGTTCGAGGAATTCAAGGATCGCGCCGGCGAGATCATCACCGGCGTCGTCAAGCGCGTCGAGTTCGGGCATATCGTGGTGGACTTGGGCCGCGCCGAGGGCGTAATCCGCCGCGACGCGCAGATTCCGCGCGAAGTGGTGCGCGTCAACGATCGCATCCGCAGCCTGATCCTCCGCGTGGTGCGCGAGAATCGCGGGCCGCAGATCTTCCTCAGCCGCGCGCATCCCGACTTCATGAAGAAGCTGTTCGCGCAGGAAGTCCCCGAAATCTACGACGGCATCATCGAGATCAAGGCCGCCGCGCGCGACCCGGGCTCGCGCGCCAAGATAGGCGTGATTTCTCACGATTCTTCGATCGATCCTGTCGGCGCGTGCGTCGGCATGAAGGGCAGCCGCGTCCAGGCGGTCGTCCAGGAAATGCAGGGCGAGAAGATCGACATCATTCCCTGGAGCGAGGACACCGCGACCTTCGTCGTCAACGCGCTCCAGCCCGCGTCGGTCAGCCGCGTCGTGCTCGACGAGGAAGAGGACCGCATCGAGGTGGTGGTGCCCGATGATCAGCTTTCGCTGGCGATCGGCCGTCGCGGCCAGAACGTCCGCCTCGCGAGCCAGCTCACCGGCAAGGCGATCGACATCCTCACCGAGGAAGACGCCAGCGAGAAGCGCCAGCGCGAGTTCGTCGAGCGGTCGGAGATGTTCCAGCGCGAGCTCGACGTCGACGAGACGTTGGCGCAGCTGCTCGTCGCCGAGGGCTTCGGCGCACTCGAAGAAGTCGCCTATGTTGAGGCCGACGAAATCGCCGGCATTGAGGGCTTCGACGAGGACTTGGCCGCCGAGCTGCAGAGCCGCGCGACCGAGGCGCTCGAGCGCCGCGAACAGGCCAATCGCGAGGAGCGTCAGTCGCTCGGCGTGTCCGACGATCTGACGACGATGCCGTATCTGACCGAGGCGATGCTCGTCACGCTCGGCAAGGCCGGGATCAAGACGCTCGACGATCTCGCGGACTTGGCCACCGACGAGCTGGTCGAGAAGAAGCGCGCGCAGCCGCCGCGCCGTTCGGAGAATGCGCCCAAGATCGACAACAAGGGCGGCATCCTCGCCGAATACGGCCTGTCGGACGAGCAGGGCAACGAGATCATCATGGCCGCCCGCGCGCACTGGTTCGAGGACGAGCCGGCTGCCGCAGCCGAAACCGGGGAGGACGCGAATGCGGAAACCTCCCAATGAGACGGCTGGGATAGTCAACAGCGCTACTCGCCATGCCGGACTTGTTCCGGCATCCACGGCGCCGCGTAATCAACGGTCCTGCTCCCCTGCGAAGGCGGGGGCCCAGGGTCACGAACGATTTCGCCTTGGGCTCTGGCCCCCCGCCTTCGCGGGGGAACAGGTCTTCGGGGCGGAGTGCGCGCATGGCTGAGCCGATTCGCAAGTGCATCCTTTCCGGCGACCGCGAGGCGCGGGGCGAGCTGATCCGGCTCGCGCTCGGCCCTGATGGCTGGGTGCTGCCCGACGTCCGCGCCAAGGCGCCGGGGCGTGGGGTGTGGATCGGGGTTGGCAAGGGCGAGCTCGAACAAGCGATCGCCAAGGGCAAGCTGCGCGGGGCGCTGGCGCGGGCGTTCAAGTCGAATGCGCTGGTCGTTCCAGATGATCTGCCGGGGCTGATCGCCGATGCTCTGCGCAAGGCCGCCCTCGATCGCCTCGGGCTCGAAGCACGCAGCGGCAAGGTGGTGATCGGCGCCGAGCGGATCGAAAAGGCGGCGCGCTCAGGTAAGCTATACCTGTTGTTCCACGCTAACGACGCTGGCCTGGACGGCAATCGCAAGCTCGATCAGGCGTGGCGTGTCGGGCGCGACGTCGAAGGAACGAATTTGAAGGGGTTGGTTCTTCCGGTGGGAAGGACCATATTGTCCTTGGCACTTGGCCGCGAGAATGTGGTACATGGCGGCCTGACCGACCCCGATGCGGCCCGACGGTTGCGCGCTGCGCTCGACCGTTGGCTGCACTTTATCGGCCCTGACCTGGAACTGGCACCTTGCGAAACGGCCTCGCACGGCGCACCGGCATGTGGGGCACGTCAACCGGGTTCGGCCGACGAGACGACAGAGGATTTTGAGTGAGCGATACCGACAACGAAAAGCCGAAACTGGGCGCCCGCGCACCGCTGGGCCTGAAGCGCACGGTCGAGACCGGCAAGGTGAAGCAGAGCTTCAGCCATGGCCGCTCGAACACCGTGGTCGTGGAGGTCAAGCGTCGTCGCGTGCTGGGCAAGCCCGGCGAGGCCGAGGCGGCGCCGACGCCCGCCCCGACGGCTGCGCCCGCTCCGGCCCCGGCTCCCACGCCAAAGCCGGCCCCGAAGCCCGCGGTTTCGAACGAGACACCACAGGAGCGCCAGGCGCGGATGCTGCGCGAGGCCGAGGAGCAGCGCCTGGCGATGGCCGAGGAAGCGCGCCGCCGCGAGGAGCGCGAGAAGGCCGAGGCTGCCGAGGAAGAGCGTCGCCGCGCCGAAGAGAACAAGCAGCGCGCCGCCGAAGCCCCGGCGGAAACTCCGGTCGAAGCGCCGGCTACCCCGGAAGCTCGTGCGGAGGTTCAAGCGGAACCGACGCCTGCCCCTGCCCCGCAGCCGCCGACGATCTCGCTCGACGATTCGATGCCCGCGCCGCGCCGCTTCACGCCGGTGCAGCGGCCGCAGCCGGTGCGCAAGCCGCAGCCCGCTGCGCCTGCAGCGGCCGACCCGGCCGCGCCCTCCTCGCCTGCCGCGCCGCGGCGCAGCGGTCCCGCCGAGGCCCCCTCGCGGCCGCCGCGCAACGATCGCCCCGAGCGCAAGAGCGCGGGCGCCGATGATCGTCGCCGTTCGGGCAAGCTTACCGTCAACCGCGCGCTCGGCGACGGTGAGGGCGCGCGCGCGCGCAGCCTCGCCGCATTGAAGCGCGCCCGCGAGAAGGAACGCCGCTCGCACCATAGCGGCCCGCGCGAGCCGCAGGCCAAGCAGGTCCGCGACGTCCAGGTGCCCGACACGATCACCGTCCAGGAACTCGCCAACCGAATGGCCGAGAAGGGCGCCGACCTGGTCAAGGCGCTGTTCAAGATGGGCATGCCGGTCACCGTCAACCAGACGATCGACCAGGACACGGCCGAGCTGCTGGTCACCGAATTCGGCCACAACATCAAGCGCGTGTCCGATTCGGACATCGACCTGACGCTCGACACGGTGGATGACACCGAGGACCAGCTCAAGCCGCGCTCGCCGGTCGTCACGATCATGGGCCACGTCGATCACGGCAAGACGTCGCTGCTCGATGCGCTCCGCGGTACCGATGTGGTCAAGGGCGAAGCGGGTGGCATCACTCAGCATATCGGCGCCTATCAGGTGACGCTGAAGGACAAGTCGAAGATCACCTTCCTCGACACGCCGGGCCACGAGGCGTTCACCGAGATGCGCGCGCGCGGCGCGAACGTCACCGATATCGTCATCCTGGTGGTGGCGGCCGATGACGGGCTGATGCCGCAGACGATCGAGGCGATCAACCACACCAAGGCGGCCGGCGTGCCGATGATCGTAGCGATCAACAAGATCGACAAGCCCGAGGCCAACCCGCAGCGCATCCGCGAGCGGTTGCTCGAGCATGAAGTGATCGTCGAGGAGATGTCGGGCGACGTCCAGGACGTCGAGGTCTCGGCGCTCAAGAAGACCGGCCTCGACAAGCTGATCGACGCGATCCAGCTCCAGGCCGAATTGCTCGAACTGAAGGCCAACCCCGATCGCGCCGCCGAAGGCAATGTGATCGAGGCCAAGCTCGACAAGGGCCGTGGGCCCGTCGCGACGGTGCTGGTCAATCGCGGTACGCTTCGGGTCGGCGACGTGTTCGTGGTCGGTGCCGAGAGCGGCAAGGTCCGCGCGCTGATCGACGACAAGGGGCGCCAGGTTAAGGAAGCCGGGCCGACCGTGCCGGTCGAGGTGCTCGGCATGTCGGGCGTGCCGTCGGCGGGCGATCCGCTGCAGGTCGTCGAGAACGAGGCGCGCGCCCGCGAGGTCGCCGAATATCGCCAAGGCGTTCTCCTCCAGAAGCGCACGACGCAGGCGCCGGCGAGCCTCGAGACGATGTTCTCCGCGCTCAAGGACAAGCAGGCGATCGAATATCCGCTGGTGGTCAAGGCCGATACGCAAGGATCGGTCGAGGCGATCGTCGCGTCGATCAACAAGATCTCGACCGACGACATCAAGGCGCGCGTGCTGCATTCGGGCGTCGGCGGCATCACCGAGAGCGACGTGACGCTGGCGGGCGCCAGCGGCGCGCCGATCATCGGCTTCAACGTCCGCGCCAACGCCAAGGCGCGCGAGATCGCCGAGCGGCAGGGCGTCGCGCTGAAATATTACGACATCATCTACGACCTGATCGACGAGATCAGGGCCGGCATGGCGGGCGAACTCGGCCCCGAGGCGTTCGAAACGGTGGTCGGCCGCGCCGAAATCCGCGAGGTGTTCTCGGCCGGCAAGCACGGCAAGGCGGCGGGTCTGCTCGTCACCGAGGGCGTCATCCGCAAAGCGCTCAAGGCGCGCATCACGCGGGCCGACGTCATCATCTACCAGGGCGAAATCGCGTCGCTGCGTCGCTTCAAGGACGATGTCGCGGAGGTTCGTGCCGGGCTGGAGTGCGGCGTGACGTTCACGCAGAACTTCACCGACATCAAGCCGGGCGACTTCCTCGAAACGTTCGAAGTCGAGATGCGCGAACGGACACTGTAAGTGCCAAAGAGCCGTGGAAGACGACCCAAGCCGGGCTCACCCAAACCGGGACGTTCTTCCACGGCCGTCGGGCACCCTTCCCGGTGGCGCGCGATACGCCAAGGGATTGATGGGGGTCTTTCTGCAGGTTGCCTGTCGGTGGTAGTCGTTTCTGTCGCGTGTCTGGGCAGCATCGTTCGGTTTGTAAAATGACTCAAAATAATCAATCCGAATCTCAATCGGTCCGCACGTTGCGCGTAGGCGAGCAGGTGCGGCATATCCTGTCCGAAATCCTCGCGCGCGGCGACGTGCATGACGAGACGCTCGCCAAGCATATGGTGAGCGTCACCGAAGTGCGGATGTCGCCCGATCTGCGCCACGCGACGGTGTTCGTGAAGCCGTTGCTCGGCAAGGACGAGGAGGCGGTGCTCAAGGCGCTGCGCACCAATACGGCTTATCTGCAGCGTGAAGTCGCGCACCGAGTAAAGATGAAATACGCCGCGCGCCTCAAATTCCTCGCCGACGAGAGCTTCGATGAGGGCAGCCATATCGACGCGCTGCTGCGCGATCCGAAAGTGGCGCGGGATCTGGACGGCGAATAAATCTTCGCGCCTTCGCGTGAACCAATAGAATTTTTCGCGCAAAGGCACAGGGGACGCAGAGGGCAATTTCTCCGCGTCCTCTGCGCCTCTGCGCGAACCATTTTCACGCCGAGGCGCGAAGAGGGTTGCCACCCCAGCGAAGGCCGGGGTCCAGTTACGCGCGATTGAAAATGAGCGCCGCGCCCCGTTACCACCGCCGTCCCAACTGGGCCCCGGCCTTCGCCGGGGTGCTGTTGCGCTTATTTCAGGAGCACCAGTTCTTCGGCCATCGTCGGATGGAGCGCGACGGTCTGGTCGAAATCGGCTTTGGTGAGGCCCGCCTTCACTGCCACCGCGGCGGCCTGCAAAATCTCGGGCGCATCGGGGCCGATCATGTGGAGGCCGACGACACGGTCGGTCTCGCCGTCGCAGATCATCTTGTAGAGCGCGCGTTCGTTGCGGCCCGCGAGGACGTTCTTCATCGCGCGGAAATCGGAGGTGTAGACCTTGATCGAGCCCAATTTCTCGCGCGCCTTGGCCTCGGTGAGGCCGACCGAGGCGATCGGCGGGTGGCTGAACACCGCCGAGGGGATGTTGTCGTAATCGACCTTGTGTGGCTTGCCCCCGAACACGGTGTCGGCGAAGGCTTGGCCTTCGCGGATCGCTACGGGGGTGAGCTGGATGCGGTTGGTGACGTCGCCGACCGCGTAGATGCTGTCGCAGGCCGAGCGATTGTCGTCGTCGACCTTGATCGCGCCCTTCTCGTCCCATTCGACGCCCGCGGCCTCGAGCCCGAGGTCGCCGGTATTGGGCACGCGACCGGTGGCGAACATCACGCAATCGACGGTGACGGGCTCGTGGTTGGTCATTTCGACGGTCAGCCCGTCCTTGCCCTTGGTGATACCGCGGAAATCGGCGTTGAGCTTGAAATCGATGCCCTTCTTGATCGAGATTTCGAGCAGGCGGTCGCGCAGCGAATGGTCGTAGCCGCGCAGGATCGTGTCGGTGCGGTTGATGAGCGTCACCTTCACGCCGAACTCGCTGAACACCCCGGCGAATTCGTTGGCGATATAGTCCGCGCCGGCGATCAGCATGCGCTTGGGGAGCGCATCGAGGTGGAACGCCTCGTTTGAAGTGATGCCGAGTTCGTGGCCGGGGCATTTTGGGACGTGGGGCGTGGCGCCGGTGGCGATCAGGATCGTCTTGGCGGTGACCTCGCGGCCGCCGGCGAGCTTGATGCCGTGCGGGCCGGTAAGCACCGCGCGTTCGGGGATCACCTCGACATGATGGCTTTCGAGCGTCTGGGTATAGGCCTTGTTGAGGCGATCGACTTCGGCGAGCACATTGTCGCGCAGCGTCGGCCAATCGAAGCGGCAGGCATCGACGTGCCAGCCGAAGCGCGCGCAATCCTGGATGTCCTCGGCGAAATGCGCGCCGTAGACGAGCAGCTTCTTCGGCACGCAGCCGCGGATCACGCAGGTGCCGCCGACGCGATATTCCTCGGCGATCGCGACCTTGGCGCCGTGCGCGGCGGAGACGCGCGCCGCGCGAACGCCGCCCGAGCCGGCGCCGATGACGAACAGGTCGTAGTCGTAGGATGGCATGCCCATCTCCGCTGAAATTCCGTTCGTGCTGAGCCTGTCGAAGCACGGGATACTACGACACGCCCTTCGACAAGCTCAGGGCGAACGGGGGTTTAGTCGGCTAGCCGAACGCCCGCGCGATCAGGTCGTCGGTCGAGGCGTCGAATTTCTGGTCGCCCTTGTCGGCGGCCTTGGCCATTTCCTTGCCGAGCTCGACGCCGAACTGATCGAACGGGTTGATGTCGAGCAGCACGGCGTTCACGAACACGCGGTGCTCGTAGAAGGCGATCAGCGCGCCCAATGTGTGCGGATCGAGCGTGTCGAGCAGCAAGGTCGAGCTCGGCCGGTCGCCTGGATAGCTACGCGCAGGGTCCTTGTCGTTGGCGCGGCCGGTCATCAGCGCGGCGCCTTGCGCGAACATGTTCATCAGCAGTTGGCGGTGATGATCCTCGGCGAGCGTGTCGCCCGGTTCGATCACGCCGATGAATTCGACCGGGACGAGGTGGGTGCCCTGGTGGAGCAACTGGAACACCGCGTGCTGCGCGTCGGTGCCGACCCCGCCCCAGGTGATCGCCGCGGTCGGGCGATCGACGGGCTTGCCCTCGACGGTAACGCCCTTGCCGTTCGATTCCATCTCGAGCTGCTGGAGATAGGAGGGGAGCAGCCGCAGCCGCTCGTCATAGGCGAACGGGGCGCGGGTCTCGGCGTGTTTGACCTGAGTGTAGAACAGGTCGGCGAAGGCGGCGAGCGCGGGGGCGTTCTCGTGCAGCGCGGTGAGGCGGAAGTGACGGTCCATCTCGGCGGCGCCGTCGAGCATCTCCTGGAACGCATCCCAGCCGAGCGCGAGCGCGGCGGGGAAACCGATCGACGACCATAAGGAATAACGCCCGCCGACGCTTTCCGAGAAGGGCAGCACACGCGTCTCGTCGACGCCCCATTCGATCGCCTTGTCGGGCTCGGCGGTGAGCGCGACGACCTTGCCATACGGGTCCTCGACGCCAGCCTCGGTCATCCATTGCAGCGCGCTGCCGGCGTTGAGCATCGTCTCGGTGGTGGTGAAGGTCTTCGAGGCGATCACCAGTAGCGTGGCCTTGGGATCGAAGCGCTTGAACGCGTCCTCCATCGCGACGCCGTCGACGTTCGAGACGATCGCGACGTCGTAGCGGCTGTCCTCGCGGCCGAGCGCGTCGACCAGCAGATGCGGCCCCAGTGCCGAGCCGCCGATCCCGGTGTGGAGGATATGGCGCACTTCGCCGAGCGCACCGCTCTCGATCGCGTCGATCAGCGCGCGCATCCGGGCGTGGAGCGCGCCGGCCTTGGCGACCGACTCCTCGGCGCCCTCGCCGCGTTCGGCGGTGTGTTCGGCAGCGCGGTCCTCGGTGACGTTGACGTGGCGGCCGGCGAACATCGCCTCGCGCTTGCCGGCCAAGTCCTGCTGCTTGGCGAGCGCCTCGAACGCGGCGACGGCATCGCGCGTCAGATGGGTCTTCGACCAGTCGAAATGGATGCCCGCGACGTCGAGGGCGAGGCGCGCGACGCGCTCATCATCGTCCTTGAAAAGCTGCTCGAGACGCGGCGGGTTCAGCGCTTCGACGGCGCTCCAATCGGCTTTCGGCATGGCAAGGCTCCCGGGGAATTGAAGGGTCGCGCCTGCACCTAGTGCCTGACCCTCGCCGGGACAACGTCCGAGCACGCGAAAGGTCCGTGCTTGACGGCCCCGCGCGGGTGCGCAAAGCCGCAAGCCATGGCCCGATCCGACAATGCCCGCCTCCGCGGCAAAGCAGCCAAGCCGCGCTCCGAGCTTGCCGACACGCTGCTGTTCCTCGTCAAGCTGGTGATCTTCGTCGCCTTGTTCAGGAGCTTCCTGCTGGCGCCGTTCTCGATCCCCTCGCAGTCGATGCTGCCCAGGCTGTACATCGGCGACTATCTGTTCGTCTCGAAATGGAATTACGGCTATTCGAAATACTCGCTGCCGTTCAGCGTGCCGCTGATCCCGGGGCGGATATTCGCGCATACCCCGCACCGCGGCGATGTGGTCGTGTTCAAGAGCCCGGCGCCGGCGCATGAGGACATCATCAAGCGGGTGATCGGCCTGCCCGGCGACACGGTGCAGGTGAAGGGCGGCCAGATCATTCTGAACGGCAAGCCGGTGCCGCGGCAGAAGGTCGGCGATTTCGTCATTCCCTTGTCGCCCAATTACGACACGAGCATTCCCGCGGGCGAGGATCAACCCAATTGCCCCGCGCGTTTCGCGACGCGCGATGCGGGCGGCAAGGCGGTGTGCCGCTACGCCCAGTTCCGCGAAACGCTGCCCGACGGCAAGAGCTACGACGTGCTCGATCGCGGCGATTTTCCCGATGCCGACGAGACCGAAATCTATCATGTGCCGACCGATTCGGTGTTCATGATGGGCGACAATCGCGACGATTCGGGCGACAGCCGCTTCCCGGTCGAGCAAGGCGGGCTCGGCTACGTGCCGATGGTCAATCTCGAAGGCCGCGCGCTGATCACCTTCTGGTCGACCGACGGCTCTGCATCGTGGGTCAAGCCGTGGACCTGGGTGACGGCGGCGCGCTGGAGCCGGATCGGGCACGGCTTCTGATGAGCGGTCTGGTGGCATGGTTGACGGAGACGTTCGGCGCGGCACCGGGCGAGCCGGCGCGCTACGAACGCGCGCTGACGCATGGCAGCCAGGCGACGGCGAATTACGAGCGGCTCGAATTTCTCGGCGACCGCGTGCTCGGGCTGGCGATCGCCGAGTGGCTCTACGAGCTGTTTCCCGACGAGCCCGAGGGATCGCTGTCCAAGCGCTTGAACGCGCTCGTCACCGGCGCGGTGTGCGCCGAGGTCGCGCGGACGATCGGCGTGCAGCCGCACCTCAAGCTCGGCAAGCAGGCGCGCGATGACGGCGCGGCGGACAGCGACAATGTCCTCGGCGACGTGATGGAGGCGCTGATCGGCGCGCTCTATCTCGATCATGGGTTTGCGGCGCCGAGGGCGTTCATCCGCCGCACCTGGGACGAGCGGGTGCGCAGCAATTCGGCGGCCCCGCAGCATCCGAAGTCGGCGCTGCAGGAATGGGCCGCAGCGCACAATCGTAAGCCGCCGGCCTATGAGGTGATCGATCGCTCGGGCCCACATCACGCGCCGCGCTTCACGATCCGCGTGACCGTCGGCAAGCAGGCCGAAGCGACCGCCACGGGTGCGAGCAAACAGGAAGCCGAAACCGCGGCCGCCAAGGCGCTGCTGGAGCAATTGGCGTGAGGGCGGTGCTCTGCAATCCTCCTTCGACAAGCTCAGGACGAACGGTGGGAGGAGGCCGCGCCTTTCCGGAAACCGTTCGCCCTGAGCCTGTCGAAGGGCGCCGTGCCGCGGACGCCGTCCGATGACGTTTTGGGCCTACATCCTTCGCTGCGCCGACGGCAGCTATTACGCGGAGCACACCGAGAATCTCGAAATGCGCGTCGCCGCACACCAATCGGGCGAGATCGAAGGATATACGCGAAGTCGCCGACCCGTAACGCTAGTCTGGACCCAGAATTTCCCCTCACGTATCGAATCCCTCGAAGCCGAGCGCCGCATCAAGGGCTGGACGCGCGCCAAGAAGGAGGCGCTGATCGCGGGCGACTGGCAGCGGCTTTCGCTGCTGGCGCGCAATCGGCAAGTGGTGGGGCGCCCTTCGACAGGCTCAGGGCGAGCGGATGAGGGGCAGGTGCACCTCCCAGCCGCCGTTCGTGCTCAGCCTGTCGAAGCATGTTCGGAAGGTACAAATCGATGACCCAATCATGCGGCCTCGTCGCCGTCGTGGGCGCCCCCAATGCGGGCAAGTCGACACTCGTCAATGCCCTGGTCGGCCAGAAGGTCGCGATCGTCAGCCCCAAGGCGCAGACGACGCGAACGCGGCTGATGGGAGTCGCGCTCGAGGGTGAGGCGCAACTGCTGCTGGTCGACACGCCGGGGATTTTCGAGCCCAAAAGGCGGCTCGATCGCGCGATGGTCTCGGCGGCGTGGAGCGGGGCCGAGGGAGCCGATGTCATCGCGCTGGTGGTCGACGGCAAGGGCGGGCTCGGCGAGAAGGTGACGTCGATCGTCCAGTCGCTGTCGAGCCGGCGCGAGCCCAAATATCTGATCCTCAACAAGGTCGACATCGCCGACAAGCCCAAGCTGCTGACGCATGCGCAGCGGCTCAACGAACTGCTTCCGTTCGCGGAGACGTTTTTCGTGTCGGCGGCGACGGGGGACGGCCTGCCCGAGCTCAAGCGCGCGCTCGCGGCGGCGATGCCGGCGGGGCCGTGGCATTTCCCCGAGGACCAGGTGTCCGACGCGAGCGAGCGGATGCTCGCCGCCGAGGTGACGCGCGAGCAGCTCTACCTCCAACTCCATGCCGAGCTGCCTTATGCCAGCGCGGTCGAAACCGAGGCGTTCAAGGAGCGGCCTGATGGATCGGCCGAAATCCACCAGCAGATCCTCGTCGAACGCCCGACGCAGCGCGCGATCGTGCTCGGCAAGGGCGGGCAGCGGATTCGCGAGATCGGCGCCAAGGCGCGCGCCGAGCTGGCGGCGCTGCTCGATCGGCCGGTGCACCTCTATCTGCACGTCAAGGTGAAAGAGGGCTGGGACGAGGATCGCAGCGTCTATCGCGACATCGGGCTCGACTGGGTGGAGTGAGGTCTGCTTGATCCTCCCCTGTAAGGGGAGGTGGCTGCGCGTAGCGCTGACGGAGGGGTGTCCCCCTCTCAATAGTTTGACACCCCTCCGGCGCTGCGCGCCACCTCCCTTACAGGGGAGGATTTCAGGTTAGGTAAAGGGATAGAGCGCGGCGGTGATCCAGCGACCTTCGCTGCGCAGGACGCCCCAGGCGCGTGCGGCGGCACGGCTGTCCATCGCTTCCACGCCGATGCCGCGCTTCTCCAGGGCCGAGACCAAAGCTAGCGGCGGGCGGATCAGCGTCGCGCCGGTGCCGAGCAGCAGGAATTCGGGCGTCGGATCGCCGGTCAGGACCGACTCCAACGCGGCCAGGTCGAGCACATCTAGCGGCGGCGGGGTCCAGCCGTCGGCGCGGTTGGGGGTCAGGAGCAGCGCGCGATAGACATTCTCGTCGACGCGGAAGCCGCCGCGAACGAAGCCGTTTATGAGCGGCCCGTCCGGGCTTTTATCCCGCTCGAACCGCATCAGCGGTCGCTTTGCGGTACGATCCGTTCAGCCTTGTCGACCGGCTTGCCCTTGGCCTCGGGCGGCTCGGCGCGCAGGCCGAGCGTGATGAGCAGCGACGACGAGACGTAGATCGACGAATAGGTGCCGACGACCACGCCGAGAATCATCGCCGCCGAAAAGGCGTGCAGCACAAACCCGCCGAATATCAGCAGTGCGCCGAGCGCGAGGATCACCGTCAGCGAGGTCATCACGGTTCGCGGCAGCGTTTCGTTGACCGACAGATTGACGATCTCGCGCATGTCCATCTTGCGATAGCGGCGCATATTCTCGCGGATGCGGTCGTCGATGACGATCTTGTCGTTGATCGAATAGCCGATGATCGTCAGCACCGCGGCGACGATGTTGAGATCGAACTGCATCTGCGTCAGCGCAAAGAAGCCGAGCGTCATCAACACGTCGTGGAGGATCGCGACGACGGTCGAGATGCCGAACTGCCATTCGAAACGGAAGATCGCGAACAGCCCGATGGCGAAGATCGCAACGAGCACCGCCATCACTCCGCGATGGACGAGCTCGCCCGAAACCTTGCCCGAGACGGTATCGTATTTGGAGAAGGTCGCGCCGGGAAAGTTGGCGGCGACCGCGGTCTCGACCTTCTTGACCACCGCGTTGGTGCGGCCTTCGTCGGTGCCTTCCGCCTGCGGCAGGCGGATCGAGATGATCTTGGGATCGCCGAACGGCTGCAGCGCCGCCTCGCCGACGCCGAGGCCGTCGATCGTGGAGCGCAGCTTGTCGAGCGGCGGCGCGGTGACGAAATGCTCCTCGATCATCAGGCCGCCCTTGAAGTCGACGCCCATGTTGAGGCCGCGCGCGAAGACGAGGGCGACCGCGGCGATCGTCAGCAAGGTGGTGAGCGCGAACGCGATGTAGCGCAGGCGGACGAAATCGATGTTGGTATCGTCGGGGACGAGTTTCAGCAGGCGCATTGGTTCGTTCCCGCTCTCAAATGTGGATATCGCTGGGGCGGTGGCGGCGAAGCCAGAGCGCGACCAGCATGCGCGTGAAGGTGACCGCGGTGAACACCGAGGTGGCGATGCCGAGCAGCAGCACGATCGCGAAGCCCTTGATCGGCCCCGAACCGAGGATCAGCATGATGAGGCCCGCGATCGCGTGCGTCACGTTCGCCTCGAAGATCGTGCGGCTCGCCTCCTTATAGCCGAGCTCGACCGCCTGGACGACGTTGCGCCCGCGTCGTCGCTCTTCGCGGATGCGTTCGTTGATCAGCACGTTGGCGTCGACCGCGGTGCCGATCGTCAGCACGAAGCCGGCGATGCCGGGCAAGGTCAGCGTCGCGTTGAGCAGCGCCATCACGCCCAAAATGACGAACAGGTTGATGGCGACCGCAAGGTCGGCATAGAGCCCGAAGCGCCCGTAAGTGACCAGCATGAAGACGATCACGGCCGTGAGCGCGATCGCCGAGGCGATGATGCCCGCATGGATCGAATCGTTGCCTAATTCGGCGCCGACGGTGTGCTCCTCGATCACCTTGAGGTTCACGGGCAGCGCGCCCGAACGCAGCGCGATGGCGAGGTTGTTGGCGCTTTCGACCGTGAAGCCGCCGCCCGAAATCGAAGCCGACCCGCCGAGAATCGGCTCGTCGATCCGCGGCGCGGAGATCACCTGGTTATCGACGATGATCGCGAACGGCTTGCCGACATTTTCCTGGGTCACCTTGGCGAAACGACGCCCGCCTTCGGAATTGAATTGGATGGTGACGTCGGGCCGGTTGTTCTGGTCATACGACTGCTTGGCGTCGTCGAGCATGCCGCCCGAGATGATCGTGGTGCGATGCACCGCGATCTTCTGCTGCGGATTGTCGGCCATCGGCAGGATTTCGCTGCCGACCGGCGCGATGCCCTTTGCGATCGAGGTCGGATCGGCGCTGACGTCGACCATCTTGAATTCGAGCTTGGCGGTCTTGCCGAGCAGATCTTTCAGCGCCTGCGGGTTCTGCAGACCCGGCACCTGAACGACGATGCGATCGTCGCCTTCCTGGACGATCGTCGGCTCCTTGGTGCCGAGCGCGTCGATGCGGCGGCGAACGACCTCGGTATCATCGGCCATCGCCGTCTTGACCGCTTCCTTGAGCCCCGCCTCGGTGGGGGTCAGCACGAAGCGCGTCGAATCGACGACGTTGATGTCCCATTCGCGCTGGCCCGACAGCCCCGCGCCCGAACCGGCAATCTTTAGCAAGCGCTCGCGCGCGGCATCGACCTGCGCGACATCGCGGACCATGAAGCTCAACTTGCCGCCCTGGATCGAGATATCGCCGATACCGATCGGGCTGCCGTCCTGGTTCATCTCGTGCTGGACCGAATCGCGCATCGCGGCGAGGCGCGAGGCGGCGAGATCCTTGATGTCGCCTTCGAGCAACAAATAGCTGCCGCCGGCGAGATCGAGCCCGAGGTTCACCTTGGGGTGGGGGATCGGCCATTTGGACGTCTGCGAATCGGGGAAGAAGCTCGGGATCGCCAATGCCATCAGCACGGCGAGCAGGCCGATGATCGAGCCGACCTTCCAGCGGGGAAAATCGAGCATGGCTCAGTCGTTCGCCGGCTTGCCGCCGAGCGGGGCAATGCCCGTCAGCGTCGATTTGACGACACGGACGCGGACGCCCTGCGCGATCTCGACTTCGACCACGTCGTCGGACACCTTGACGACCTTGCCGAGGATGCCGCCTGCGGTTGTCACCTCGTCGCCCTTCTTGACCGCGGCGATCGCGGCCTGCTGTTCCTTCATCCGCTTGGTTTGCGGGCGGATCATCAGGAACCAGAAAGCGATGAAGATGACGATCAGCGGCGCGAAACCGATGATCGAGCCGACGAGCCCGCCATTGGCGGCGGCGCCGCCGGCGGCCTGGGCATAAGCTGGAGTTGCGAACATGGCGTCCTGAGAAAAATAGTGGGGCGGCACGGAAATGGCTCCGCCCCGCATCAAGCGCCGGGCGCTAACACCTCCACCCGTCATGCGCAACATTCGGCTCGTCGCGGTTCGGTCTCGTGACTTGCATCGCGGCAGACTCGGCGATAGAGGCCGCCGCTCCGGTGCGCCCGATCGCGCAGCGGCCATGGTCGGGGCGTAGCGCAGCCTGGTAGCGCATCACACTGGGGGTGTGGGGGTCGCTGGTTCGAATCCAGTCGCCCCGACCATTTTCATTTCGCCGTGAGGCGTTAGGCGGCAAACCCACTCAGGCGCAGCCCTCGACATAGAACAGAGCGGGCGCGGTGCCGACGTGGATCGCGCTGACCTTGCCGTCGGCGCCGATCTCGAAGCGCAGCGCGGGGTCGCCGCCGTCGGCGCCGGGGGCGGTGAGATATTTGGCCGGTGCCGCCTCGTATTTGTGCGGGGTGGCGCGGAAGCCGGGGAACGCGGCAGTGACCTGTTTCTCGCTCGCGCCGACGCCGATGCCTTCGATCAGCTTGACATTGGAGCGCTGGCCAACGGTGATGCGGCGTACCTTGCCCTGTTCGACGATCGCATAGACGCCGGGGTTATCGGGCGAGGTGACGGTGGTGCAGGCGTCCGACACCTGCGCGCCGCGGGACGCCCAGCCGCTGTCCTTGGGCACCGGCTGGCCGATCCTCAGCGCACCCAGGCCTTCGAGCGCAAGTACGTCGGCGGTAGGTGAAACTCTGGGCGCGGGCGTCGGCGAGGCGACCGGCGTGGCGACCGGGGGCACGGCGTTGGCGGCCGCTTCGTTTCCAGACGGGGCTGGCGAGCAGGCGGTGAGCGCGAGCGCGGCGGCTGCGGTGGTAAGGATCAGTTTCATCGCCGTAACAACCGCGGAACGACGCGCATCGTTCCGAGGGGTCGTCAGGTCGCCGAGCCTGCGAAGCTGAGGCCGAGTTGCTTGGCGTCGCGCGGCACGTCAAGCTGGGCGCTGTTGAAATCCATCGCGGCGCGCGGCGCGAGCCAGCGCTGCGCCGGCGTGATCGTCCAGCCATAGACGATGCGCTGGTGATCGTCGCGCAACTCGACCTGGATGTTGGGCACGCGCTGGCGCTGGTCGGTCGGGTTGACCACCTGGCCTGCGACCGCGAACAATTCACTGCCCGAGGCGAGCTCGCGGCGGTCGATCGGCTTCATCTGGATGCGCAGCGGCGTCGCGGCGGTAGCCGCGGGCGCGAAGCGGCCGACCATCCCCGGCGTGCCGAACACCAGGATCGCGCCGATCGCCGCGAGCATCAGGAGCGCGGCGATGCTGGCAAGCAGCGTCCAGGTCTTGGCCGGATTGCGGCGCGGACGAAACGGCGCTTCGTGGGCGAAGGCATCGAACGATGCGGCAGGTTCGGGCGGCGCGACGACGGCCGGGGCCGGCGCGGGCGACGGGATCGGTCTAGCGATCGGCGGCGGGGGGGACGCGAGCGGCTCGGCTTCGGCGATGGGCACGCGCTCGATCGGCGCAAGCGCAGGCGCAGGCGCAGGAGTCGGCGTGAGGCGCTCTTCCTCGATCTCTTCGGGCGGCGGCGCCTGGAACCAGCTATGCTTGCACGAGGCGCAGCGCACCGTGCGCCCCGATCCGCCGATCGCGGAATCGGGGACGAGATAGCGGGTATGGCATTCGGGACATTCGAGGATCATGCGGCGCGCTTCTACCTTGGCCGCCCTGCCGGCCGTTCTTGAAATGAATCCTAGCCGCCGCGACTCGGGCAACGCAAGAGCCGTGCGCGCTTGAATGGGTGCGCGGCGCGTGCGATGGCAGGCGCGTGGGGCATGACCGTGAGTGAGCGCTGACGCCGGCCATGGCGAATATCGTCCAGTTCGACAATGTCGGGTTGCGCTACGGCACCGGCGACGAGACCTTGTCCGACGTCAGCTTCACGCTGGCGAGCGGCGCTTTCTATTTCCTCACCGGCGCTTCCGGCGCGGGCAAGACCTCGCTGCTCAAGCTGCTTTATCTGTCGCAGCGGCCGACGCGCGGCGTCATCAAGTTGTTCGGCGAGGATGCGGTGACGCTGCCGCGGAAGCGGCTGCCCGGCTTCCGCCGCCGCATCGGCGTGGTGTTCCAGGATTTCCGCCTCGTCCCGCATCTGTCGGCTTACGACAATATCGCGCTGCCGCTGCGCATCGCCGGCGTCGGCGAGGACGATATCGAGCAGCCGGTTCACGAGATGCTGACCTGGGTCGGCCTGTCGGACCGCATCCACGCCAAGCCCCCTACCCTGTCGGGCGGCGAGCAGCAGCGCGTCGCGATCGCGCGCGCGGTGATCGGGCGGCCCGAGATCCTCGTCGCCGACGAACCGACCGGCAACGTCGATCCGGCAATGGCGGCGCGGTTGATGCATCTGTTCGATTCGCTCAATCGGCTCGGCACGACGGTGGTGGTGGCGACGCACGACATCCAGATGATCCAGCGCATTCCCGAGGCGCAGATGATGCGGCTCGATCACGGCCGACTGCTCGACCCGACCGGGGCGCTGCGCCACCCGCCGAGCGAGCGCGACGGATGAGCGAGGAGACGCGCCCGGAGCGCCGGCTGCTCGATGCCGGCCGCGCCACGCGCACGATGCGCTGGGTGATGGCGATCATGCTGTTCCTAACGGTTCTCGCCGCGGCGCTCGGGCTGGGTGCGCTGGCGGCGTCGCAGGCGCTCGATCGCCAGCTCGCCGGGCGGCTGACGGTCGAGCTGGTCGAGGCCAACCCGATCGCGCGCGACCGCGATGCCGCGCAGGTGCTGGCGATGTTGCGCGGTGACGGCAACGTCGCCTCCGCGCAGGCGGTCGATCAGGCGCGGCTGGCCAAACTGCTCGAGCCGTGGCTCGGCGCGATGGGGGCCGATCCCGACCTGCCGATCCCGGCGCTGATCGACGTCGACCTGCGCGATGCCGGCGACGCCGCAGTCGCCAAATTGGATGCGCGCGTGCAGCGCATTGCGCCCGCCGCGCGAATCGATCGCCATGCGGCGTGGATGGCGCCGGTGTCCAATTTGATGACAATGCTGCTCGCGCTGGCGGGCGGAATCGTGCTGCTGCTCGCGGTGGCGACCGGGACCGTCGTCGTCCTCGCGGCGCGCTCGGGGCTCGACACGCATCGCGGCACGATCGAGGTGATGCACATGCTCGGCTCGACCGACGTTCAGGTGGCGCGGTTGTTTCAGCGGCGAATCGCGCGCGAAACCGCGATCGGCGGGGTGGTCGGCACCGCCGCGGCACTGGCGGTGACGGCGCTGATCGGCACGCAGCTCGCCGGACTGGGCTCGGCATTGGCGAGCGGGGCGGCGCTGAGCTGGCCGGCCTGGGTCGCGCTCGCGCTGCTGCCGCTGCTGTTCGTCGGGCTGGCGACGCTGGCGGCGCGGATCGCGGTGCTGCGCGCACTGGGCGCGACGCTGTGATCGCGCGGATCCTCGCCGGGCTCGCGCTCGCCTGGGCGCTGGGCTTTGCGCTGTTCATGCTGGTGCTGCCCGACCCGCTCGACGATCACCCGACCGACGCGATCGTCGTGCCCACCGGAGCAGCCGGGCGGATCGATCGCGGCATCGACCTGCTCGAAGCGCATGAGGCGAAGCGGATGCTGATCAGCGGCGTCGCGCCGACGGTGCGGCCGATCGACCTCGCGCTCGAATATCATGCCCCGCCGGCGCTGTTCACGTGCTGCATCGACCTCGGCCGGCAAGCCGTCGACACGCGATCGAACGCCGAGGAGACGGCGCGCTGGGTGCGCGCGCATCATTATCGCTCGGTGCGGCTGGTGACGTCCGACTGGCACATGGCGCGCGCGCGGATGGAGCTCGGCAACGCGCTCGACGACGATGTCGTGATCGAGCGCGACGGGGTGAAGGGCCAGCCCAATCTCAAGCTGCTGCTCGCCGAGTATAACAAGCTGCTGCTGCGCCGCGTCGCCTTGTGGCTGGGGATCGGCGGATGAGCGATTGGGCGCGGACGGCGCTGTTCAGGTTGGTGTTCTACGGCCTGTCGGTGCCAATCGTCTTGTTGGTGCCGGTATCGGCGCTGTTCGGGCAGCGCGCGCTGATCGGACACGCGCTCGTCTGGACGCGGTTCCACCGCTGGGCCGCGCGGGCGCTGCTCGGGATCAACACGCGGATCGAGGGGTCACCGCTCGGCACGCCAGCGCTTTATGCGGCCAAGCACCAGGCGATGTTCGAAACGCTCGAGCTCGCGCTGATGCTCGACGCGCCGGCGATCGTGATGAAGGCCGAGCTCGCGCGGATTCCGATCTGGGGCTGGGCAACGCGGCGCTACGGCGCGATCATCATCGACCGCGCCGGATCGGCCGCGGCGATGCGGCAGATGATGCGCGAGGCGCGCGCGGCGATCGACGCCGGGCGCTCGATCCTGATCTTCCCCGAAGGTACGCGCGTTCGGCCCGGCGAGACGCCGCCGCTGCGGGCCGGATTTGCCGGCCTGTATCGCACGCTCGGCGCGCCGGTCGTGCCTGTCGCGCTCGACAGCGGTCGCTTCTGGCCGCGCTCGGGCCCGGCGCATCCGGGCACCATCACCTTCCGGTTCGGCGAGATTGTGCCCCCCGGCCTGCCCCGCGCCGAGGCCGAAGCGCGCGTCCATGCCGGGATCAACGCGCTGGAGCGTCAGGGCACCGCCGCGCCTTCGGGCAGCGCCTCGACGTCATAAGCGCCCTTCTCATCGACCAGCCAATGCTGCGCGGCGGCCTTGACCGCGGCGGCATCGACCTTCGCGATCACGTCGGGCAGCGTGCGGATCGCCGTCAGCACGCGCGGATCGTCGAGATCGTCATCGACGCGGCCGAGCCAATAGGCGTTGTTGGTCTGCGCGCGCTGATAAGCCGATAGCTTGGTGCTGAGCGCGCGCTGGAGTTCGTCGGCGGTCGGCCCTTTGGCGGCGAGATCGGCGACGATGCCGTCGAGCGTCTTGTAGAAATCCTTGATCCGTTCGAGCCGCAATTGCGCGCCCGCGAGCACGAAGCCGTAATCGGGCAACTCGGTCGATTGCGTCGAATCGGCGAACGGTGTGTAGCTGCCGCCCTGCGTTTCGCGGAACTGGTTGGTCAACCGATCCTGGATGACCGACGCGGCGACATCGAGCGCGACGCTTTCGGGGAAATTCCTGAGCACGCCCGTCGTCGGATAGACGCGGCCGACCGCGGCCTGATCGGGATCGCCCTTGTGGCGCAGGATCACCGGCGCCTTGCCCGTCCAGTCGGCGCTGACGGCGAGTTCCTGCGTGGTCGGCTTGAGGTCGGCGCGCGGCGGCAGCGCGCCGATCGTCTTGCCGACCGCAGCGATCAACGCGTCGGGATCGAGATCGCCGACCGCGATCACCTTGACCGGGCCCTGGCCGAGCTGTTGCTGCCAGAAGCTCTTGAACCGATCGAGCGTCAGCCCGGCGACCGCATCGGGCGCGGGCAGCGCCTGGAAACGCTGATCGCCACCATGGAAATAGGGCGCGCCGAACGCCTGGAGCACCGTGCCCGGATCGGCGAAATAGGCCTGATAGGTCGCCTTGAACCCGTTCTTCATGCGGTCGAGCGGGGTCTGCGCATAATCCATTTGCGTAATCGCGCCGGTGATCAGCTTGAGCGCGTCGCCGGCATCTTCCCGATCGGTGCGGCTCGAAAACGTCAGCGCGTCAGGGGTTTGCTGCAGGCCGAAGCCGATCTGGCGTCCGGCGGTGAGACGGGTGAGCTCGTCGGGCGTATAAGGGCCAAACCCTGCCGCGGTGAGCGCGCCCGAGCTCCACAACAGCCCCGGATCGTTGACCGGGCGGGCGTAGAGGCCATGGCCGAGCTCGACCTGCAGGCGGATCGTGCCCTTTTCATAGGGCGTCTTCTTGTAGATCAGCTCGGCGCCGTTGGCGAAGGTGACGCGCTCGATGCCGAGATCGGCGATGGAGTTGCGCGAGACGACTTTTCCCGGCGTCGTGTCGATCTTGAGTTCGTCGAGCAACACTTTGCGCAGCGCTTCGGTATTCGCCGCCGCGACCTTGCGTGCCGCCTCCAGCGCGGCGACCGCGGTGGCATCGCCGCCGTCGATCGGCGTCGAGCTGAGGACGATCATCCGCGGATCTGGCGCGAGTTGGCGGTCGATCGCCTTGGCGATGACGTCCGGCGTGAGCGACGCCTTCGCCGCCTGGAACAGCTTGAGGTAGAAATCGCGCGTCGGCGTGGCGTCATGCTGGTCGACATCGCGGACATAGGTGTTGGCGAGCGAGGGCGAATTTTCGGTTTGGCGCGCGTCGACCGATTTGCGCAGCGATTCCTCGATCACCGCGATTTGCTGGTCGATCTCGGCCTGCGCTGGCGGGGTCTGGCGCAGGCGGTTGAGCACGCCGAAGGTCTCGTCGAGCGCGGCCTTCCATTCGCCCGGCTTGGGCACGACCGAGACGGTCAGCTGATCGGCGACGTGACGCGCCGTGTGATAGCTCGCAGCGGCGTTGACCAGCGCCTTGCCTTGTTGCGCTTCGGTCGCGAGGCGCTGCGCGATGATCTGCGTGCCGACCAGATCGGCGAACTGCGCGGTCTGCTTGGCGATAGTGAACGGTGCGTCGTCGTGCGGATGCATCCAGGCGAGCTGGATCGCATTGGGTGCCTGGGGATCGACGACGACCACAGCGGGCTTGGCCGGCGTCGCGATCTTGCCGTCGTCGGGCTCGGGCGGCTTCGGTCCTGTCGCCTGCCAGTCGCCGAACGCCTGCTTGACCCCAACGACGAGCATCGCCGGATCGGCATCGCCGACCACCACGACGACCGCGCGATCGGGGCGATACCACTGATGGTAGAAGGCCTTCAGTTTGTCCGCGCTTGCAGCGGCCAGTGTCGCATCGGTGCCGCCGAGCTCGCGCTTGGCCGCGGTGAGGCCGGTCAGGAAGGTAGCCTTGCCGGCATCCTGCACCTTGCGCGACAAGGGCGAGATGCGCTGCTGCCGCTCGGCGATCACCACCTGGCGTTCGGTGTCGAGCAGCTTGGGGTCGAAGGTCGCCTGGCGCATCATGTCTGCGAGGACATCGATCGCCTGCTTGTACGAGGCGGGATCGGCCTTGGGCAGATCGAGCATGAAGGTCGTCGCGGTCAGCGTCGTCGAGGCGTTGGTATCGCTGCCGAAATTGGCGCCCAATCGTTGCCAGATGCGGACCGCGTCCCCATCGGGATAATTCTTGGTGCCGCGGAACACCATGTGCTCGATCAAGTGCGACCAGCCCTGCTCGTCGGGCGTCTCGTCGAGCGCGCCGACATCCATCCGCACCCGGATCGCGATCGTGCCGCCGGGGATCGCATTTTGCCGCACCGCATAGCGCACGCCGTTGGCGAGCGTGCCGGTGACCCAGGCGGGGTCGGCGGGGATGTCGCTGCCTTCATGTTCCCACGAGGTCACCGTGATCGATGGGGTGGCGGCAGTGGCCGAGGGCGCCGCGATCGGCGCGACCGGGGTCTGCGTCTGCGCCGATGCGGGCTGCGCAAGCGCCGCCGCGAGCAGGCTGGTGCCGCTCAACCACCAAATACGCGTCATGGGAATTCCTTGATCAAGGTAAGTCGCGGATCAGTTGCTCTGCTTGCCGCATTTGACGGGGCCGCCAGCGGCGGCGCGGACGGTGCACGAGGGCGAGCCTGCGACGGTAACGGTGCCGAGCCCGGTCGAGGTGATGTTGGCGGTGTAGCGCGCGGCGAGATCGAGGTTGCCGGGGCCATCCGTCCGCGCGGTGAGGTCGCCCGCGACGAGGTCGGTGGCCGCGACCGAGCCCGCCCCTGTCACCACCACCAGCGCCCGCTGCGCCTTACCCGCGAGCGTCATCTGCCCGGTGCCGACGATCCGCGCGTTGAGCAGATCGGCGGTGATCGCGCCGACGCTGAGCGCGCCCGATCCGTTGAGAGCGAGATCGACCTTCTGCCCCTTCATCGCGTCGATCGACAATGTCGCGCCGGCGTTGATCGTCGCCGATTGCAGCGCGGGCGTGGTCAGCGTGATCGTCGGCGGGACGATCATGTCGCCCGAATCGCTCGACCAGTCATGCGCGCCCATCGTGACCAAAGCGGTGTCGCCATCGACGCGGATGGTGAGCCCGTCGAGCGCGTCGCTGCTGCCGGTCGCCTTGGCGCCGGGGCTGGCGCCGGTCTTCACCGTCACCGCGAACGGACCGTCGACGCGGATGCGGGTGAAGCTGCCGACCATGAAGGTGCGGTCGGTAGCGTGCGCCGTGGCGGGAACGACGAGCAGCGCGAGCGCGAGGAGCGGACGGATCATCCGCGCTGAGTCGCACCATTTACGCCCGCGATCAATGCCCGCAGGTCACCTCGCCCGATCCCATCTTGGAGACGTCGCAAGTTGCCCCGCCACCGAGATCGACATCGCCCGAGCCCATCATCGACACCTTGGCGTGGCCGTTGACGGTCGCCTTGATGTCGCCCGATCCCGCGGTCGAGACGTCGGCCTCGCTCGCGATCAATCCGCCGGCGTCGATGTCGCCCGACCCGGCGCTCGACAGCGACGCCTGCTTGGTGCTGCCCGCGGCAGTGAGCGTTCCCGAGCCGGCGATCGACAGCTTGGCGAGATCGACGCGCATCTGGCCGACCGAAAGGTTGCCCGATCCGGCGATCGATCCTTCGAAATTGCCGCCGTCGACGCGATCGACGGTCATGTCGCCCGATCCGGCGATCCCTGCGGAGGCGATCTTCGGCATCGTCACGAACACCTTGACGTCGCGCCCGCCGCCCCAGCTCATGTGGCGCGACTTGCGGCCGATCTTGAGCGTATCGCCGTCCTTGTAGATCTTGAGATCGTCGAGCCGGTCCGACGGCCCTTCGGCGCGGACCGAGAAGGCGGGGCCGACGCGGACATCGGCATCGTCCGATCCGCGCAGATCGACGCCCGTGAAATCGGCGACCTGGAAGGTGCGACTGGTGCCGCTGCCCGAGGCGGGAACGCCCGGCTGGCTATCGTTGTCGCCGCTGTGGAACGTACAGGCGGCCAGCGGAATCGCGGCTAACAGCATCAAGGCACGCATCGACATCCTCCTTCGTGTATTGTTTGTATAATACACATGTCATAGCCGTGCAAGATACTGTGTCGGGCGCGTTCGTCACCCTGAACTTGGCCCGTCGGCTCGCTTGCCCAAACGAAAAGGGCGGCCGCTCGCGCGACCGCCCTCTTATCCGTCGATAACCCCGAAGATCAGGCCTCGGCCTTGTCCTTGGCGTGGAGCGGCGCGGCCTTGCGGAGGATTTCGAGAATCTGCTCCTGCGCGGTGCGCTCGTCGGTTTCTTCCATCGCGCCGAGTTCGCGGGCGAGACGGCTGGTGGCGCCTTCGAAGATCTGGCGCTCCGAATAGCTCTGCTCGGGCTGGTCGTCGGCACGAAACAGGTCGCGGACCACCTCGGCGATCGACACGAGGTCGCCCGAATTGATCTTCGCTTCATATTCCTGCGCGCGACGCGACCACATGGTGCGCTTGACCTTGGGCTTGCCCTTCAGCGTCTCGAGCGCTTCCTTGAGCGTCTTGTCGCTGGAGAGCTTGCGCATGCCGATCGATTCGACCTTGTTGGTCGGTACGCGCAGCGTCATCTTCTCTTTTTCGAAGCGCAGCACGTACAGTTCGAGCTGCATCCCGGCGATCTCCTGCTTCTGCAGTTCGATCACACGGCCGACGCCGTGCTTCGGGTAAACGACATAATCTCCGACATCAAAGGACAACGCCTTGGCGACCATTGTTAGAAAGCCTTTCCTTGGATCGTCTCCGCGCGATACCCCATTCGTCGGCGGTTGAGCCGGTATGGCGCATCGGGGAGGGTGTGCGACTCCAGGCGGATCACGAAAACATTCCGTGCCCGTCGACTCTCTATTTAACACAGTCGTAATAAAATTACCAGCCTTGCTACGTTCCGAACATAGCTAGATTTCCGGAGTTGACTAAGGGTCGCCGCGCGGCCGGGTCGCGACTAGCCAGTTATTTCCCCGAGTGCCGGCGGGTCCTGAGTCGCCAGGGGCCGCACGACCGCCAGACGCAGCGCCAACCCGATGCCGACCACCGCCAGCGCTACGCAAAACCACGCAACACCCGTCCAGCCCGCGCGCGTCCAGGCGATGCCGCCGGCGGACCCCAACACGCTCGATCCGAGATAGTAGAAGAACAGATAAAGCGCCGATCCCTGCCCGCGATTACTTGCCGCGCGCCGCCCGACCCAGGCGCTGGCGATCGAATGCGCGCCGAAGAAGCCGATCGTCACCAGCGCGATGCCGAGGACAATCAGCCATAAGGGTTTCATCGCGGTGGCGGCGATGCCGAGGATCAGCACGGCGATCGGCAACCAGAACACCTTGCGCCGCCCCAGCCGCCCCGCGAGCCCGCCGAACCACGCCGAGCTGATCGAACCCAATATGTACATCAGAAAGATCGCGCCGACCTGCGCCTGGCCGAGATCATAGGGCGCCGCCATCAGCCGGAACCCGGCATAATTATAGACGGTGACGAACACGCCCATGAGCACGAACGCCTCGGCATAGAGCAGCGGCAGCGCGGCGTCGCGGAACAGGCCGACCGCGCCGCGCGCGAGCGCCTCGATGCTGCCGCGCTGCGCGACGAACGCGCGGCTTGCCGGCGCGAGGCGGCGGAAGCCCTCGGCCATCGCGATGCCGACCGCGCCATCGACCGCGAGCGCCCAGTGCCAGCCGGCGATATCGGTGACGAGGCTGACCCCCAACCGCCCCGCCATCCCGCCGATCGCGCTGCCGCCGATATAGAGCCCCATGGCGGACCCGACCGATCCGACATGCACCTCTTCGGAAACATAGGCCATCGCCACCGCGGGCACACCCGCAAGCGCCAGCCCGGTCAGCAGCCGCAGCAGCAGGATCGTGTTCCACCCCGGCGCAACCGCGGTGGCGAGCGTCAGCACGCCGGCGCCGTACATCGCCCACACCATGATCGGCCGCCGTCCGATCCGGTCCGATACCAACCCGGCAAACAGGATCGCCACCGCCAGCGGCCCCGTCGCCAGGCTGACCGCGAGGCTCGCCGCCTCGGCCGACAGGCGAAAATCGCGCGCGAACTCGGGAAGGAGCGGCTGCACCGAATATAGTAGCGAGAAGGTCGAGAACCCCGCGAACAGCATCGCCAGCGTCAACCGGCGATAGCTGGGCGTGCCCTTGACGTGCCCGGGCTCAAAACCCGGCAAGGAAACTCGCGACATTGTTGCCGAGCGCATCGACGGCATAGCCACCTTCCATCGCGATCAGCGTGGGCCAGCCGCAAGCGGCGATGTCGCGCGCGATCGTCGTGTAGTCGGGCGTGCGGAGCGCGAAGCCCGAGATCGGGTCGTCGACATAGGTGTCGGCGCCGAAGCTGACGATTGCGAGATCGGGGGCGAAGGCTGCAGTCGCCGCAAGCGCTTTATCCTGCGCCGCGCGGAACGCATCGACCGCCGTCCCTTGCGGCAGCGGCAGGTTGAGCGTCGTGCCGGCACCTTCGCCCTCACCCGTCTCGTCGGCATGGCCCCAATAGAAAGGATAGTCGGTCGCCGGGTCGGCGTGGAGCGAGGCGTAGAACACGTCGCCGCGCGTCCAGAAGATGTCCTGCGTGCCGTTGCCGTGGTGATAGTCGATATCGAGGATCGCGACGCGACGCGCGCCGCCGTCGATCGCCGCCTGCGCCGCGATCGCCGCGGTGTTGAGGTGGCAATAGCCGCCGAGATAGTCGCGCCCGGCGTGATGTCCCGGCGGCCGGCACAAGGCGAAGGCGGCGCGGTCGCCGGCGCGGATCGCATCGAGCGCCGAGAGCACGCTCTGCGCGCTCCAATAGGCCGCGCCCCAGGTATCGGCGGTGAGCGGTGTCGAGGCGTCGAGGCTGTAGCGCCCGGCGAGCGCGTCGATGCGATCGAGTTTCACCGGCCGTCGCCCGACGATCGGCCAGATATAGCCCATCACGTCGCCCAGTCGCCCCGCCGCCGCCCAGCGTTCGGGCGCGGTCTTGAGAAAATCGACATAGCCCGCGTCGTGCACCGCGAGGATCGCCGCCTCGCCGTGATCGGTCGGGCGTTCGAGGTTCCCCAGAGCCGCGACGATCGCCTCGGCACGCGCGGGCGTCTCGGCGTAATCGACGAAGCCGCCATTGTGCAGCTCCCTGGCCGGCGCATGCGCCAGTTGGCGGGGATCGAAAAAGCCGCGCATCACGCTTCCTTCCTGGCCGCGAGCCGCAGCACCAGATAGCCGGCCAGCGCCGATACGATCGAGCCGACCAACACGCCCAAGCGCACCGCATCGACCGCCGCATCGTCGGCAAAGGCGAGGTCGCCGATGAACAGGCTCATCGTGAAGCCGATCCCGCACAGCATCGCCAGGCCGTAGATTTGCGTCCAGCTCGCGCCGCCCGGCCGTTTGGCGATACCCAGCTTCACCGCACCCCAGATGCTGCCCAAGATGCCAACCTGCTTGCCGACGAACAGCCCCGCGGCGACGCCGAGCGGCAGCGGCGCGAACACCTGCCCCAGCCCCGCGCCGCCGAGCGCCACGCCGGCATTGGCGAAGCCGAACAACGGCACGATCGCGAAGGCGACCCAGGGGTGCAGCCCGTGCTCGAGCCGGTGCAGCGGCGAATCGTGCTTGCCCGGCGCACTTGACCGGATCGGCACCGCCAGCGCCGCGACCACGCCGGCGATCGTCGCGTGGACGCCCGACAGCAATACGCAATACCACAAGGCCACGAACCCGATCAGATACACTGCCAGCGACCGCACCCCGATCCGCCCGGCGACCAGCATCGCGACGAACACCGCCGCCGCGGCGGCCAGCGCGGTCAGGTTTATCCCGGCGGTGTAGAACAAGGCGATGATCGCCACCGCGCCCATGTCGTCGACGATCGCCACCGTCGTCAGGAACAGCTTGAGCGCGGGCGGCGCGCGGCTGCCGAGCAGCGCCAGCACGCCTATCGCGAAGGCGATGTCGGTCGCGGCGGGAATCGCCCAGCCCTCGCGCAGGCTCGCCTCGCCGCGGGTGATCGCCAGATAGACGATCGCCGGCACGATCATCCCCGCCGCCGCGGCGATCGCGGGCAGCCGCCGCCGCTCCCAGCTCGACAGCCGCCCATCGACGAGCTCGCGCTTGATCTCCAGCCCAACGAGCAGGAAGAACGCCGCCATCAGCCCGTCGTTGATCCACAGATGCACGCTCATCGGCCCGAGCTTGTCGACCAGCACCGGCCCGGTCTCGACGTGCAGCAGATGGTGGTAGGCGGCCGCGGTCGCCGGCAGGTTCGCCGCCAACATCGCCGCCGTCGCCGCGACGATCAGCACGATCCCGCCCGCCGCCTCGCTCGCCAGAAAGGCGCGCAGCGGACTGACAACGCCGCGTCTCGCTTCGGCCATCGAAATCTCCCGATATCGCACCCTGCCTAGCGAGTGGCATGGCTTCCGAAAACCCCTTAGAAGCCGGCGGATGGCAACGTTGATACATCCGTCGCAGAACCCAATCGTCCAATGGTGGCGCGGTCATGTAATCGCCTCTATCGAGCACGTTAACGTGGTCGAGAAGGTCCACGAGGAATCGGGCTGGAGCCCGCGCTATCTGTTCATGACGCTGATGTCAGCGGGGATCGCTGTACTCGGCCTGTTGCTGTCCTCGCCGGCAGTTGTGATCGGCGCGATGCTGATCTCACCACTGATGGGGCCCATCCTCGGACTGGGTTTTGCCATCGCGACGTTCGATTCGGCCGAAATCCGCCGCAGCGGCGTCGCGCTCATCGCGGGCACGCTGGTCGCGATCCTGTTCTGCGCATTCGTCGTGATGCTGTCACCGCTGCAGAACGTGACGAGCGAGATCGCGGCGCGCACCCAGCCCAATCTGTTCGACCTGATGATCGCGCTGTTTTCGGCGCTGGCCGGCGCCTATGCGATGATACGCGGGCGCGAGGGCACGATCGTCGGCGTCGCCATCGCGACCGCGTTGATGCCGCCGCTCGCGGTGGTGGGATTCGGATTGGCGACCCTCAACTGGACGGTGTTTTCGGGTGCTCTGCTCCTCTTCTTCACCAACTTGATGACGATCGCGCTCGCCGCCGCGGTAATGGCGCGGCTCTACGGTTTCGCACACAGCCTGTCGCCGCATCAGACGTTGTTGCAGAGCATCGCAATCGGCGTGGTTTTCTTCGCGCTGGCCATTCCTCTCGGCCTCACGTTGCGCAATATCGCGTGGGAAGCGACGGCTAACCGCGACGCGCGCGACGTGGTCGCCAGCCAGTTCGAGGACAATGCCCGCGTCAGCCAGATCGACGTCGATTACAAGACGCGGCCCGTGAAGGTCAGCGCCACCGTGCTGACGCCGCACCTCGTTGCCGATGCCGAGAAGGACAGCGCGGCGACGCTGACCAAGCTGCTCGGCCGCCCCGTCTCGGTCGCGATCGAGCAATATCGCGTCGGCACCGACGCCGGCGATGCCGAGGCCGCGCAGCTCGCCCAGGCGCAGGCCAACGCGCAGAAGAAAGCCGAAGCCGATCATGCGGTGAACCAGCTCGCCACCGAGCTCGCCGTCGTCGCCGGCGTCGAGCCGTCGGCGGTGCTGGTCGATCGCGAGGCGCACCGCGCGGTGGTCACCGCCAAGCCGCTATCGGGCGCCGACCTCGCCGCCTATCGCACGCTCGAAGCGCGCGTCGCCCAGACCGCGATCGACTGGCGCATCACAATGGTGCCCCCCGCCGCGACGCTCGACGACGTGACGTTCGAGGCCAATCCCGACAAACAGGCCGGCGGCGACGTGCCCGACAGCCCCGGCCAGGCCGCGATCAGCACCGCGATCTGGGGTGCCCAGCGCCTCAACTTGGCCGTCGCCGTTACGGGACCCAAGGACCATGCCGACCAGGTCGCCGACGCGCTGACCAAGGCGGGCGTGACGGTGGTGCGCGGCGGCACGCGCGGCGGCGCGGGGGGTTCGGTGACGCTGCGCTGGCAGGCGCCGGGCTCGGGGGATTAACCGAACAGATCGCCCTGCGCGTCATCGGCCTCGAACCGCCAGGTGCCGATCCGTTCGTGCCGCGTCTTGCCGAGATGGCTGTGGATCAGCACAAGCTCACGCGCATCCCACGCAACCGGCGCCACCGCCGCATTGAACGGCGTGCCGCGCCGATAGCCGAGCGTCATGTGCGGGCTGAACGCGTAATCGCGCCGTTCCGCAATGCCCTGCGCGGCGGCACGCGCAGCGATCCGGCCGTGCAGGTCATCGAGCGCCGCATTTTTCCGGCCGGGCCTGAGCGCGATCGAGTGCGCCCCACCGCCGACGCGATCGAGCACGACCCGGATCGGCGCCGCTGCGATCGCCTCGCCGACGGCGCGCAGCGCATCGATCAACGCGGCCGGCGGGCGCTCGAACCGATCGTCGAGAATGAACATCGTGATGTGCAGCCGCTCGGCCGCTACCGGCTTGCCTTCCTCGCCGAACCACGGCGCGGCATGGGCGATCTGTCGCGCCTGCACGATCGGCGGGACCAGCGCGAAGAACAGGCGGTGCGACGCTTTGATGGGCGCTTGGAACATACGGACCTCCCGACTCGGGTCGATATGTTCTATATATGTTCCTTCGCGGCGAAGCCAGCCTCAACCGTTACCTCGGCCTCATGCCGGGATCCGCCGTGCCGGAAACCAATCGGCCTCGGCGCCTGCGGGCCGGCGGATGCCGGGACGAGCCCATGACGGCCGAGGTCAGCGCGCCAGCGCCTCGGCGATCAATTTGCGCGTATTGTCGACGCCGTAGAGCGCGATGAAGCTGCCCATGCGCGGTCCTTGCGAAGAACCGAGCAGCGTCTCGTAAAGCGCCTTGAACCAGTCGCGCAGGCTTTCGAAGCCGCCCGCCTTGCCGATCTCGTAGACGATGTTCTGAATATCCTCCGCGCTCGCTCCCGCCGGCAGCTTGGCGAGCTCGGCATCGAGCGTCTTCAACGCCTCGACCTCGACGCCCTCGGGTGCGCGGCGCTGCAGCGTTGGCGCAACGAAATCGCGGTTATAGACTAGCGCATAGTCGATCAGCCGATCGAGCTCGGGATAGGTCGCTGCCGAGGCATCGGCGACATAATTGCCGAGATAGCCCCACACCTGCGCCTTGGTCGCGTCACCGCCCATCACCCCGACGAGGTTGAGCAGCAACCCGAACGTCACCGGCAACGGCGCGCTCGGCACCTTGCCGTCATGGATGTGGTGGACCGGGTTGCCGAGCTTTTCCTTCACCGCCTGATCGGGATAATTGCCGCGGAACTGCCAATAGTCATCCACCGCACGCGGGATCACGCCCATGTGCAGCGCCTTGGCCTTTTTGGGCTCGCGATAGATGTAGAAAGCCAGGCTCTCGTCGGGGCCGTAGGTCAGCCACTGGTCGAGGCTGAGGCCATTGCCCTTCGATTTGGAGATTTTCTCGCCCTTCTCGTCGAGGAACATTTCGTAATTGAAACCCTCGGGCGGGCGGCCGCCGAGGACGCGGCAGATCTTCGACGATTGCGTGACCGAATCAATCAAATCCTTGCCCGCCATCTCGTAATCGACGCCGAGCGCGACCCAGCGCATCGCCCAGTCGACCTTCCACTGCAGCTTGGCGAGCCCGCCGAGTGCGGACTGGACGATGCGCTCGCCGTCCTCGTCGATGAAGGCGATCGTCCCCGCCTCGGCGTCGACCACCTCGACGGGCACCTGCAACACGACACCCATCTTCGGGCTGATCGGCAGCACCGGCGAATAGGTCGCGCGTCGTTCGGCGCGCAGCGTCGGCAGCATCACCGCCATGATCGCGTCGAACTGCCTGAGCACGCCGCGCAGCGCATCGTCGAACCGGCCCGAGCTGTAATAATCAGTCGACGAGGCGAATTCGTAATCGAATCCGAAACGATCGAGGAAATCGCACAGCATCGCATTGTTGTGCGCAGCGAAGCTCTCATGCGTGCCGAACGGATCGGGGATGCGCGTCAGCGGCTTGCCGAGATACTCGGTCAGCATCGCCTGGTTGGGGACGTTGTCGGGCACCTTGCGCAGCCCGTCCATATCATCCGAAAACGCGATCAGCCGCGTCGGCGTGTCGGACAGCGCGTGGAAGGCGTTGCGCACCATCGTCGTGCGCAGCACCTCGTTGAAGGTGCCGATATGCGGTAGCCCCGAGGGACCGTAGCCGGTCTCGAAAAGCACCGCTTCGTTGCCCGGTTTGCCGTGCGGGTAACGCTTGAGCAGCTTGCGCGCTTCCTCATAGGGCCAAGCCTTGGAGTCGAATGCGGCGGAGCGAAGATCGTCGGTCATGGCCGCAGGCTCTGGCGCGCGCGACATGAAATCGCAAATGCGAATTCGTTCATATCTGATGTCTGGAGGGGGAATCCCGGACGGCTGGGTCGCTGAGCCGCCCGGGGCAGTCCGCCGAACCGCAAGGTCTGGCATCGTGCAACTTGATCCCCCCACAAGGCACGATTCTCTGCTGTGCGGCGCAATTACGCGATCCGTCTTGGTGGGTCGATCAGCCGAGTGTTCCTTTCGGGTTGAACGAGCGTCTCACATCCGCGCGTCAGCTCAATTCCCGTACGAGATCGGCGAAACGCACGGCGAGTTGATCGTCCGAGGCGTGCGCTCGCGGCGGTGGCCCGGCCGACGCGCGACGGAATGCCCCCGGCGTCAGCCCGAAGGCTTGCTTGAAAAGGCGTGTGCAGTGCGACTTGTCGGCAAACCCGTTGGCCAGCGCCAGTTCCGCGACGGAGCGCGTTTCGCCCGGATCGAGCAGCAGCGCGCGCACCCGTCGCAATCGCCGCGCCTGAATCTGGCGCAACACGCCGCCTTCGGTTCCGAAAGCACGGTAGAGGTTCGATCGCGACACGCCGAGCTGTTGGCACAACGTCGCAACGTCGATCGTGTCGCCGAGATGCGCGTCGATATAAGCATGGACGCGGCTTGCCTGCTCGTCCTCGCGCGTATTGCGCGCCGCGCCGTCACGCAGGCCGCCGAGCAGGGTGTGGGCGACGAGATCGAGCAACAAATGCTGGGTCATCGGCACCTGCGCCGCGGTCATCTTCGGCAGCGCATCGCAAATCCCGCTCAGCGTCGCGCCGAGCAGCGCGGTCGCCGCGCCGTCGAGCACCATCCCGTGCGGATCATGCCCCTCAAGCCGATCGAGCAGCGCGCGACGCGGCATTGCGACATAGATTTTGCGCATAGCCTCATCATCGATCCGCACCGGCTGGCGCATGTCGACGGCGAACAAAGCCCCTGCCCCGCCACGCTTGACACAGTGCCCCGCATCGATCGTGAAGCGACCCGTGTAGTGATAATTGATGTAGATGTAATCGACCCGGTCGGCGCGCACCCGCTCGGCCGAGCGGCGCCAGCTCACCGCCTCGGTGGTCTGCTTCACGACGATGATCCCGCCAATTCGCCAGATCAGCGCACGCGCCGCGAAGGGGCCGCTGCCCTGCCTGGATATATCGAAATTCACCGACGCCGATGTGAACGTCGTGAACTGCTCCTCTTCGGGCAGCGCCGAACTGTCGAAGCGCAGCGGCACGAGGTATTTCGGTTCGGCCATGCGCCCCGCTGATACTTAACTTATGTTTTACTGTACATAATTCGATCGCTGTTGCCAATCTGTTCTCCATGCCCGACAAGGGCGGCCATGTCGTTCCCTTATCCCGCGCTCCACGCCAGCCATGCCGGCATCTGGATCGCCACCGCCGCCGAGACGCGCGCGGTGGGGCGAGGCGAGGCGATCCGGCTGGCGGCGGACACGCCGATGGTGGTGCTCAACGCGCCGCTCGTCGGGCAGCGGCTGGGCTATGCCGATTTGTCGGGGCTCGACCTGCTCGAACTGTTCGCGTTCCTGCGTCCGGCGCGGTTCATGGTGCCGACGCCCAAGGGCCTCGCACGCGCCGCCGGCCTGGCTCCGCCGACGCGCGACGAGGAGGTCGCACCGTTCCTGCGCGAGGCAGCGGCGCGGCTGCTGGCAATCGCCGAGGGCGACTGGCCCGAGCGTGAGGGCGCGTGGACGGCGGCGCAGTCCTTGTCGCGATTGCGCTGGCCTTGGGCGCCGGCGCTCGCCGAGCGCATCGCCCGGCCACCGCAGAACGAGCGCTGGCTGTTCTCGAAACTCCCCGAATGGTCGGAGGCCGCGCCGCGCCCGGCGCCGCGCACGGTGACGCTCGACGCCGCCGAGACGCAGGCGCGGCTCGCCGAGCTCACCGGCTCGGCCGCAGAGCAGCGCCCCGGCCAACGCGCCTTTGCGGAGGCGGCGGGGCAGGCATTCGCGCCGCGGATGATGCGCGACAGCCCCAATCTGGTCCTCGCCGAGGCGGGCACCGGTATCGGCAAGACCCTGGGCTATCTCGCGCCCGCGTCGTTATGGGCGACCAAGGCCGGCGGCGCGGTGTGGGTGTCGACCTTCACCAAGGCGCTGCAGCGCCAGCTCGGCCACGAATCGGCGCGCGTCTACCCGGACGAAGCGGTGCGCCGCGAAAAGGTCGTCACGCGGAAGGGGCGCGAGAATTACCTATGCCTCTTGAACCTTGAAGACGCGCTGCAAGGCGGCTTCGCCGGCCGCGCCGCGATCCTTGCGCAGCTCGTCGCGCGCTGGGCGGCCTATAGCGCCGATGGCGACATGGTCGGCGGCGATCTGCCCGGCTGGCTGACCACTTTGTTCCGCCGCGCCGGCGCCGCCGCGCTCACCGACCGGCGTGGCGAGTGCGTCTATGCCGGCTGCCCGCATTACCGGAAATGCTTCATCGAGCGCGCCGCGCGGGCGAGCGCCGAGGCCGATATCGTCATCGCCAACCACGCCCTCGTCATGGTCAACGCGGCGCGCGGGCGCGAGATGGCGACGCGCCCCACGCGCTATGTGTTCGACGAGGGCCATCACCTGTTCGACGCCGCCGACGCGATGTTCTCGACCGCGCTGACCGGGCAGGAAGCGATAGAGGTCCGCCGCTGGGTGGTCGGCCCCGAAGCGAAGGCGCGCGGCCGGAGGCGCGGGCTCGCCGCGCGCCTGTCCGATGTTGCGAGCTATGACGAGCAAGGCGGCCTCGCGATCCAGGCGGCGGGCGATGCGGCGCGCGCGCTGCCGTCCGACGGTTGGCAGCAGCGGCTGGCCGAGGGCGAGCCGTTCGGGGCGATCGAAAAGCTGCTCGCGGCAGTGCGCGGGCTCGTCTACGCCCGTGACGAATCGGGCGGCGACACCGGCTACGGCTTGGAGACCGAGCTCGCCGAGCCGACCCCCGAACTGATCGACGCCGCGGCCGGCGCGGCGCAGGCGCTCGATGCGTTGTACCGTCCGCTGGTTGCGCTCGGGCGGCGGCTCGAGGCGGTGCTCGCCGAAGCGCCCGACTGGATGGACGGCGCGGCGCGGGCGCGGATCGAGGGCGCGATCGCCTCGCTCGGCTGGCGCGCGGAAACGGTGGCGGCGTGGCTGGCGCTGCTCGCGCGGATCGGCGGGCCGGCCGATCCCGATTTCGTCGACTGGCTGGCGATCGACCGCTTCGAGGGGCGCGAATACGATATCGGCCTCCACCGCCACTGGCTCGATCCGACGCGGCCGTTCGCTCAAACCGTGCTCAAGCCCGCGCACGGCGCCCTCGTCACCTCGGCGACTCTGCGCGCGGGCGGCGACTGGTCGGTCGCCGACGCGCGATCGGGCGCACCGCACCTCACCGCCCCCGCACAACATTTCGAGGCGGCGAGCCCGTTCGACTATGCGCAACAGGCCGAGGTGCTGATCGTCACCGACGTCAAGCGCGGCGACGTCGCTGCGCTGGCCAACGCCTATGCCCGGCTGATCGTCGCCGCGGGTGGCGGCACGCTTGGTCTGTTCACCGCGATCCGGCGGCTGCGCGGGGTGCATGGCCGCATCGCCGACCGGCTGGCGCGCGAGGGGCTGCCGCTGCTCGCGCAGCATGTCGATCCGATCGACACCGGCACTTTGGTCGATATCTTCCGCGACGATGCTCATGCCTCGCTGCTCGGCACCGACGCCCTGAGGGATGGGGTCGACGTGCCGGGCGATTCGCTTCGCCTCGTGGTGATGGAAGGCGTGCCGTGGTCGCGCCCGACCGTGCTGCACGCCGCGCGCCGGCTCGCCGAAGGCGGCGCGGCCTATGAAGACCGCCTCGTCCGCGCCCGGCTGGCGCAGGCGTTCGGCCGGCTCGTCCGCCGCGCCAGCGATCGCGGTGCGTTCGTTTTGCTGTCGGCGGCGATGCCGTCGCGGCTCCTCGCCGCCTTCCCGCCCGGCGTGGCGATCAACCGCGTCTCGCTCGACGAAGCGGTCGCGCGCGTCCAATCGCGCCTTTCTTCCGTAGCATCAATCGGGCAAGACACGCGCCTGGACGCCTGACGGAGACGCTTAGCCGATGAAGACCTTGACGCTGCTGAGGCACGCCAAGTCGGGCTGGGACGATCCCGTGCAGCGCGATTTCGATCGCCCGCTCAACGCCAAGGGCGCGCGTGCTGCCGCCACGATGGGCGAGCATCTGCGCTCGCTGGGGTTGGGCTTCGATCGCGTCATCGCGTCGCCCGCCGCGCGGGTGATCGAAACGGTCGAGCATCTGGCGCGCGGCTATGGCCGCACGATCGAGCCCGAATGGGACCGGCGGCTGTATCTCGCCTCGGCGTCGATGCTGATCGATCTGATCCACGCGTTGTCCGAAGACGCCGAGCGCGTGCTGATCATCGGGCATAATCCAGGGCTTGCCGAGCTGGTGCTGTTGCTCGCCCCGGACACGCCCGACGCCGCGCTGCGTCATGACGTGGCGGTCAAATATCCGACCGCGAGCGTTGCCGAACTCGAACTCGGCGAGCACTGGGCGACGGTGCTTCCGGGCGAGGCACGGCTGACGCGCTTCATCCGCCCGCGCGACCTCGACGCCGCACTCGGCCCCGACCGCTAGATCAGCCGGCCCAGGCGTCGATTGCCGGCCCCCCCCCCGCGGCCCCCCCCCCCCCCCCGCCGGGCCGCGCCGGCGGGGGGGGCCCCACCCCCCGGCAGGGGGGGGGGGCG
>JBQCHO010000130.1:0-2820 GCA_051954635.1 Sphingomonas sp.
GGAACGCCGCGTCGCCCTCGCCCGCCGCCTTCAGCCTGGCCGCGGCGACCGCCATGCGCAGCCACATCAGGCCGACCGCGACGATGCCCATCAGGTGCATGTAGCTGTGCGCGCCGGCCCCGACATTGTTGGGGTTGGTCATGCCGTTCTGCAGGAACCACATGGTCGCCGCCTGGAGCTCGCCATTGGCCTTTTCGAGGCGCGCGGCGAAATCGGCGGTGGCGGGATCGTTCTTGGCCGCGGCGACCTCATCGCCGACCACCTTGAACAAGGCTTGCACCGCGCGCCCGCCATTGGCGGCGAGCTTGCGCCCGACCAGGTCCATCGCCTGGACGCCATTGGTGCCTTCGTAGATCATCGAGATGCGGGCATCGCGGACATATTGCTCCATCCCCCATTCGCGAATGTAGCCGTGCCCGCCATAGACCTGCTGCGCGTTGGTCGCGATGTCGTAACCCTTGTCGGTGCCATAGCCCTTGATCACCGGGGTCAGCAGTCCGACGAGATCAGCGGCGAGTTGCTTCTCCTCCTCACTCGCCGCGGCATGTTCGAGATCGACCTGGAGCGCGCCCCACAGGCAAAGCGCGCGCAGACCTTCGGTCAATGCCTTGGCATCCATCAGCATGCGCCGCACGTCGGGGTGGACGAACAAGGTGTCGGCCTTTTCATTGGGATCGGCCGGCCCGGTCAGCGCGCGGCCCTGGCGGCGATCATGGGCATATTGCACCGCGTTCTGGTACGCCGTCTCGCCGATCGCCAGCCCCTGAAGCCCGACCCCGAGCCGCGCCGCGTTCATCATGATGAACATCGCCGCGAGGCCCTTCATCTCCTCGCCGACCAGCCAGCCTTTGGCGCCATCGTAATTCATGACGCAGGTCGAATTGCCATGGATGCCCATCTTGTGCTCGATCGACCCGCACGACACCGCGTTGCGCTCGCCGAGCGAGCCGTCGGCATTGACCAGGATCTTGGGCACCACGAACAGCGAGATGCCCTTCGAGCTGTCGGGCGCGCCCGGGGTCTTCGCCAGCACGAGGTGGATGATGTTGCTCGTCAGGTCGTGCTCGCCGGCCGAGATGAAGATCTTGGTCCCCGTGATCGCATAGGAGCCGTCGGCCTGCGGCTCGGCCTTGGTGCGGATCAGGCCGAGATCGGTGCCGCATTGCGGCTCGGTCAGGTTCATAGTGCCGCCCCATTCGCCCGACACCAGCTTGGGCACGTACAATTGCTGCTGTTCGGGGCTTCCCTTGACCAGCAAGGCCGCGATCGCCCCATGAGTGAGCCCCGGATACATGGCGAACGCCATGTTCGAGGAGATCATGAACTCCTGGAACGCAGTCGAGACGACATGCGGCATTTCCTGTCCGCCGAACGCGCCCGGAGCGGACAGAGTCCCCCAGCCCGATTCTACGAACCGCGCATATGCCTCCTTGAAGCCCCTGGGCGTCGTCACACTGCCGTCGTCGTGCCGCGTGCAACCTTCGAGATCGCCCGACTGATTGAGTGGGAACAACACCTCGGCGACGAACCGCCCGCCTTCCTCGAGCACCGCGTCGACCGTTTCCGGCGTCGCGTTCTCGAACCCGGGCAGGTTAGCGTAACGGTCGATCCCCAGCACGTGATCGAGCACGAAGCGCGTGTCGCGCACCGGCGGCGTGTATTGCGGCATGGTCAGTCCTTTTGATGGTCGGCGCGCGCGCCCGCTTCGAGGAGCGCGATGAAATCGTTGAGCTCGGTCAGCGCGGCGTCGATGTCGCGCTTCTGGTTGTGGAGCAGGTCGACGCGTTCCTTGCAGCGATCGATCGTCCGCTGGCGCTGCGTGCGCCGCCCGTCGCCGACATCGTAGAGATCGATCAGCTCGCGAATCTCGGTCAGCGAGAAGCCGACGCGCTTGCCGCGCAGAATCCAGGCGAGCCGCGCGCGGTCGCGGTGCGAATAGATGCGCTGCGTGCCGCGCCGCTCGGGCGAGATCAGTCCTTCATCCTCGTAGAACCGCAGCGCGCGCGCGGTGACGCCGAATTCCGCCGACAGGTCGGAGATGGTGAAACTGTGCCGGTCGTGGAGCGGCTCGATGGCGGCATAGGACGGTACCCAGGGCATGGCCGCTTTTTTACTCCCGCTTGACGTTAACGTCAAAGGGGATGCGCGATCATTTGTCGGGTGCGCAGAGCAGCCGGCCTTTGCCGTCGCGCAATGCCCCCGCCTCGGACGGCGAATCGCTCATCCGCTCGGCGCTGAGCCCGGCGAGCGACGCGCGCGGCGAACAGGCTTTCTGGCAGGCATCGGGCAGCCGCCCGGGGACGACGATGCGGTCGCCCTCGAATTCCGCGTCGAACGAGCAGCCTGGGGCGCTGGCGAGATCGACGTGCAGCGTCTCGCCGGCGCGCGTCGCTTCCCCCTGCCCGCTGCAATAATAGGTGTCGCCGTAATCGACATAGAGGCCGATGTGGAACGCCCGCGCGCTCGGCACCACGCAAATGCGGTCGCGATCGCGCTGGTAGAGGCCGGTCGGGTCGGTATTGGCGGGATCGTCGATGATGCCGGCTTCGATCGCGGCGGCTTCGAGGCCGGTGGGCGTGGCGGTGGCTTGGGGAACCGGCTGGCTGCCGTGACAGGCCATCAATGTCAGCAGAGCGGTCAGCGCCCCGACCGTGCGCGCGGATACGCCTCCCCGGCGAAGGCCGGGGCCCAGTTTCGTGACGTCCGATGCGGCGCTAGGTCCTCTCCAACCAAAGGCGCCGATCCTGGGCCCGGGCCTTCGCCGGGGAGGCGTATCCGCGCGCACGGTCGGGGCGCTGACCGCTCTGCTGACATTGATGG
>JBQCHO010000131.1:0-27197 GCA_051954635.1 Sphingomonas sp.
GCCGCTTCATCGCGCCGCTCACCGTGCCGGTCGTCAACAATCTGATCACCGCGATCGGCATCGTGATCGGCGCGCGGATAGGCGGGATCCGGCTGGCCATCGCCGCCGCGGTCGCCGGTTGGGTGCTGCAGGCGCCGATACAGCGGCTCCAAACCCGCAAATTTTACGCAAGCCGCGTGTTTGTGCGGTTGCGGCGGGATACCGTCAATCGGCTGCTCCTCCTTTCCGCCCCTGTAATGGCCGGCGTGCTGCTCGATCAGCTCAACATCTATGTCGGCATCTATCTCGCCGGCGGCTTCGGTCAGGGAGCGATCTCGCACCTCAATTACGGCAGCCGGCTGGCCAATTTCATCGCCGGCCTGTTTTCATGGCTGGTGGCATATTTCCTGTTCCCCCGTGTTGCTGCTGCGGCCGGCCGCAACGACGATGCCGCGCTTGCTCCGACGCTAGCGATCGGCTTCGGACTGATCGGCGTGTTGACCGCGCCGATGGTCGTCGTCGCTTTGTTGATGAGCAACGAAGTGATCGCGACCGTCTATGGACGCGGCGCTTATTCGGCCGGCGACGTCGCCATCACCGCTCTGGTCTTCGCCTCCTATGCCTACGGCGTAGTGTTCATCGCCTTTCGCGAGCTGCTGAACCGCGTGTTTTTTTCATATCAATGGAATTACGTGCCGCTCATCACCGGCGTCGTCGCCACCGTCTTCAATCTTGGCGCAAGCTACGAGCTGTCGAGCATCTTGGGAGTACGCGGCATCGCACTGGGCGCTGCGCTAGGGGCCTTTTGCTACGCTGCGATCGAGATTGGCGTGCTTTTTTTCTATCGAAGGACTCTGCTGACCCGCGAACTGGGCCTGATGCTTGCGGCGATATTGGTCGCCGCGGTTGCTGGCTATGTTGCAGGCGCGCCCATCGTCGTGGCGCTCGCTGGGCTCTCGTCGTTCGTCAGGCTGCTCGTCGGAGGGGTATCGATATGTCTAGTATATGTGATCGTACTGTTAGGCTGCTTGGCGCTGACGGGGTTTCGTGCCGATACGTTCATGCGACTTTGGACGGCGGGTTCGACGACCGACGGGGACCCGGTTGCACCGGCCGCTACTTGAAATGACGGCGATGCGCATCGCTATCACCGGCGCGACCGGGTTTCTGGGCAAAGCGGTGGTTGCCGCTGCCGGCGCTGCGGGACACCGCCCGGTGGGGCTCGTGCGCCGTATGCCGACAAATGACGCCTCGTTCGATTGCCGGATTACCGGCGATCTCGCCGGCCCAGTCGATTGGCCCTCGTTGCTCGCCGATGTCGACGTCGTGATCAATTGCGCGGCCCAAGTGCGCGGCGCGAGCCCCAAATCGCGAGACGATGCCGCGGCGTATCATGCGATCAATGTCGCCATGCCGCTGCGGCTGGCCGAAGCGGCGCGAGAAGCTGGCGTGAAGAGGTTCGTCCAGTTGAGCTCGCTTGCAGCGATCGGCGCAACCAGTCCGGCTGGGCAGTTGTGGAACGATGATACGCCGGCGCGGCCGGTGTCCGCATACGGACAGAGCAAATTGGCGGCTGACGAAGCGCTGGTCGAGCAATCGGATGCGCTGATGCCGATCGTGTCGCTGCGGCCGCCGACGCTGTTCGGACCGGGCGTCGCAGGTCCGTTCGCTGCTCTCCTGAAGCTCGCCAGGCGTGGATTGCCGCTGCCCGTCGGGCGGATCCATAACCGTCGCAATATGGCCTATGTCGGCAATGTTGCCGACGCCGTTGTCGCGGCCGCTTCGAGTGTCGCCGAAGGTACGTTCATCGTCGTCGATCATCCTCCGATCTCGACGGCCGACATGTATCGGCGATTGCTTGCCGCGTTCGGACATCGTGACCGCGTGTGGGACTGGCCGCGCCCCTTGATCGAGGCGCTCACTGCCCCGATCGGTGCCAGGGCGCACAGCCTCATCGGTAACGCGGCTGGCGACGGGGATCGGTTTGCGGCCGCGGTGGGTTGGCGTCCGCAAGTGAGCCTGGACGAAGCGATCGCGCTGACCGTCTCGGCCTATCGCTAGGCGGGCCTTTTCGCTGGCCGAATCGTGCCGTGCGACGGTAGGAGACCGGGGTGAAAGAGAACAAAGCATTGAAAATAGTGGTGCTCGGCGCGCAGCCCGAATGGTTGTCCGGCATGCGCGGTCCGATGATCCGGGAATTCCTTGCCCGGGGTCATGATGTCACTGCGATCGGTGCCGAGGAAATCGAGCATGTGAGGACCGTGCTCGAGGGGTGGGGCGCGCGATACGTCGTTGTTCCGATCCGACGCGCCGGGCTCAATCCCGTCGCCGATCTGGGTGCTATTTTCAGCCTTTATCGCGCGTTGCGGCGGCTCAAGCCCGACCTAGTCTTCGCATATACGGTCAAACCAATCGTCTACGGCCTTCCCGTGGCGTGGGCCGCTGGCGTGCGACGCCGTTTCGCGATGATCACGGGGCGGGGCTACGCTTTTCAGCCCGGTAAGGAACTCTCGCGCCACATCGCGCGCATTTTGACGGTAAGCCTCTACAAGTTGAGTCTTAAATTCGCTGACGGCATTCTTTTCCACAACAACGATGATCGCGACTTATTCGTCTCGCGTAGGATGATTGGGCGGAAGACTGGTACGCGGCGCATTTGGGGCTCAGGCATCGACCTCGACCACTATCAACCACAACCGGTTAAGCGGGGCCCCGCGGTTTTCCTGATGATCGGGCGCCTGATTATCGATAAGGGCGTGCGCGAATATGTCGCAGCTGCTGAAATGTTGAAGCGCAAATATCCTGAGGTCCGATTCCGCTTGGTGGGGCCCAGCGACCCGTCCCCAAACGGTATCACGGCGAGCGAGATACAGCGCTGGCGTGACGGCGGCTTCGTCGATTATGTCGGCCCGCTCATCGATGTCCGGGGAGAGATCGCCGACAGCCATGTGGTCGTCCTCCCTTCCTACGCGGAGGGGCTGCCGCGGTCGGTTCTTGAGGGAATGGCTACCGGTCGTGCAATCATCACCACCGACGCGCCGGGTTGTGCGGATACGGTCGAAGAGGGCGTTTCCGGTTATCGGGTGCCGGTTCGAAATGTCGCCGCTCTGGCCGAGGCGATGGAAAAGGCTATTCTGGATCCGCACTTCGTCGCCAGCGCCGGGCAGGCTGGATTGGCGTTGGCGCGAGACCGTTTCGACGTTCGCAAGGTTAATGCCGAGATTGCAGAATTCCTTGCGATTCCCGACCTTCGTCATTCGGTCTGAAGCTTTCAACGCTATTTGGAGACAGCGACAGCATCCCCTCGACCGCGCCCCGAGACGGTGGCTAGCAGCAGCTTCAGGTCCAATCCCAGGCTCGCATGGGTGACGTAGAGAGAATCGACATAAGCCAGGCGTTCGGGGCGCGACATATCGACGCCGATAACCTGGGCGAGGCCAGTGATACCAGGGCGGACCCGCAATACTCCCCGGCGCGCGCGAGCCTCGATCAATTCCGGTTGGTTGGGCAAACATGGCCGCGGTCCGACAAGACTCATCGTCCCGGCCAATACACAGTATAGCTGAGGAAGTTCGTCGATCTTGTAGCGCCGCAATGTATGGCCGACCTTAGTTATTGTCGCTGTCGATACCTGATGTGACGCTAACTGAGCGGTATCGACACCCATCGTTCGAAGCTTGACCAAGCGGAAGATCTTTCCGTCTTTCCCGACCCGCTCCTGCCAAAATAGAGCGGGGCCGGGCGAATCGGCCCGAACAAAAAAACAAGCAATTGCGACAATAATAAATGCCGGAACAGCTAATACGAGTGCAATTGCAACGTCGATAAATCTTTTTAGCACTCGTGGCTCCGGGGGGTGTCATTTACGACAAGTTTGTCAGTTATTACGCGTCGCGTCTCGCTATGAGATAAATATTCTATGTGCAATGCTGATCATAGATATCTTGAGTTGGTCGGCGCAGATTAATGTCCAATCGACGTTGCCATGATTCGCTCGCGTATCTTCGACAGGTCAGCACTCAGACAGTCGCCCCCACATAATCGTGCATGCGGATGCCGTCCCAGCCGTTCGACAGCTTGGCGGTTCCGAGGATCAGCTTGACGACGCGCTCGGACGTATTGTCGATCCGGTAATCGTCGGGGATCGGGCAATGCGCGCCACGCGCCCGCCGCTCGGCATGGACCGCGGTGACCAGCTCGACCGCCTCGGCGATCGTGTCGCTGTCCAGGCCCGTTGCCACGATATTGCCGGTATCGAGCGCCTCGGGACGTTCGATTGCATCGCGCGGCGTGAGCGCCGGAAAATCGAGGATGCTTGATTCCTCGGCGATCGTGCCACTGTCGCTGATTGCGCAGAAGGCGTTCATCTGCAGATGGTTATAATCGTGAAAGCCGAACGGCTTCATGTCACGGATGCGCCGATCGAGCGTCACGCCGTCGAGCGAATCGAGCCGCTTGCGCGTGCGCGGATGGGTCGAGACGATCACCGGAAAATCGTACCGCTCGGCAAGGTGGTTGAGCGCGGTGATGAGCTGACCCAGCCGCGCCTTGCTGTCGACATTCTCCTCGCGGTGCAGCGAGACGATGAAATATTTGTCGGCTTCGAGGTCGAGCCGCGCGAGCACGTCCGACGCCGCGATCCTGTCGCGATAGTGATCGAGCACTTCCTTCATGGGCGAGCCCGTCAGGTAGACCCGCCGATGCTGCATTCCCTCGCTCAACAAATGGCGGCGGGCATGTTCGGTATAGACGAGGTTGAAGTCGGAAATATGGTCAACGAGCCGGCGATTGGTCTCCTCGGGCACGTTGCGGTCGAAACTGCGATTGCCCGCTTCCATGTGATAGATCGGGATCTTCATCCGGCGCGCCATGATCGCGGCGATTGCCGAGTTGGTGTCGCCGAGGACAACCAATGCATCGGGGCGGTTCGCGCGCAGTTCCTTCTCGGTCTCGATCAGGATGCCCCCCAGCACCGCGCCGAGGCTGGAGGTATCGACGCCGAGAAAATTGTCCGGCTTGCGAACGCCGAGATCGCTGAAGAAAATCTCGTTGAGCTCGTAATCCCAGTTCTGGCCGGTGTGCACGATCCGATGATCGGTATGCGCGTCGAGCCGCGCCATGACGCGCGACAGGCGAATGATCTCGGGCCGCGTGCCGAGGACGGTGGTGACCTTCAGCTTCGACATCACGCCGCCTCGATCACCGGATCGGCGAAGGTGTCCGGATCGGCGGGGTCGAAAAGGCGGTGAGCCCAGAAGAAGGTCAGCAATTCGGCCTCGCTGTTATTCTCGATATGGTGCGTGTGAAGCGGCGGCATGTCGACGGCAACCGGCTTCTCGCCCGATACGACGAACTCGTGGATTTCATCGGTCAGCACCCGCCGAATACGGATCACGGCACTGCCCGAGACCACCAGGAACCGCTCGACCAGGTCGGTATGGAAATGATCGCCGCGCGTCTTGCCAGGGTGGGTGGTCGACAGGAAGCTCTGCGAAACGTTGCCGCCCTTGGCGCTCTCGAACAGCGTGCCGCGCGCGTCGCTGTTGAGCTTGAGCGGCATCGGGTATCGTGACGGATAACGCGCGGTGCGATAACTATTGAACAGCGCAAGATCGAACGGGTCGTTGAGATCGGGAAAAACGTTCGCCTCGTATGTCGAGTGAAAGGCTCTCAGTCGGTCGTATAGGTCGACCACGCCGATATCGCGACCGGCGGGCGTGATGCGTCCGCTGGTTCCCGCGCGCGCGCTGTCGATGGCCAGTTGCGCCGCAGCGCCGGCGTGGAGCAATTGCACGCGCCCTTCCGGATTGAGCGTCGGCTGTTGATCTTTCAGGATTTGGTCGATCAACGTCGCGGTGACGTTGTTGTAATAGGGCCGCGCGCACTCGCCGAAGATGTGCGGCAGAACCATATCGGTATAGCGCGCGCCCGCCGCGTCGGCGATGATCTCGCCGGCGATGCGCTTGGAGCGGCCGTACGGCGTGTCGAGCGCTGCATGGACGCTGTTGGCGTAGACGATGTGTGGCGTCGTGCCGCTGGCTGCAAGCGCGGCGATCAACGCACGCGCGATGGCCGGGTTACCCGCTTCGACCGCGGCGTCGTCCCCGCGATTGATGCCTGCGAAGTGCAGGACTGCGTCGGCATCCTGAAGCGCCACCGCCAGCGCCGCTGAATCTTCAAAAGCGGCACGATCGACTTGGACGAGCTCGTACGGCGGGGGCGCGCCCCTGTAGCGGGCGGCGCATCCAGCCGCGTGAATGCGCGCGGCGGCGTGCCAGCCCAGCAGGCCGCGCGCGCCGGTGACGACGATCTTCACGATCGTGCCGCCCGCCAGTTCGCCAACTCTTCCTGAACCTCGGGCAGCGAGAGCAGCAGTTCCTTGACGCCCTCGACGTCGAGCCGCGTCGTGTTGTGCGAATGATAGTCGTCCAGCGCTGCCGTTTCGCTTTCGCCCTCGCTGAAATATGAAGCGTAGTTGAGGTCGCGGGCATCGAACTGCAGCCGCCAGTAATCGCCCATATCCTCGGCTGTGGTCAGTTCCTGTGCACTCGCCAGCGTCTCGTACAGCTTCTCGGCATGGCGCCAGCCGATGATGTTGACCGGATGATCGGGCACCGCAAAAAGCTGCTTGAGCGCCTCGACCAGATCGGCGATCGTCGAGGCCGCCGCCTTCTTGATGAACAGGTCGCCCTGACGGGCGTGTTCGAATGCGAATTGCACCAGCGCGACGCTGTCGCGCAGTGGCATCAGAAAACGCGTCATTTCGGGCTCGGTGATGGTGATCGGCTTGCCGGTCTTGATCTGCCCGATGAACAGCGGAATCACCGAACCGCGCGAATACATCACGTTGCCATAGCGGACGCAGCTGATTTTCGTCTGCGCATCACGTCCGATTTCGCGCGCGGCGGCCTGCGCGATCTTTTCCATCACCGCCTTGGTCATGCCCATAGCGTTAATCGGCATTACCGCCTTGTCGGTCGAGAGGCAGACGAGGCTTGGTACCTTAGCGTCGATCGCCGCGCGGACGACATTTTCGGAGCCCAGGATATTGGTTCGAACGGCTTCAAGAGGAAAGAACTCACACGACGGCACCTGCTTTAGCGCGGCGGCGTGAAAAGCGGCATCGACTCCTGCCATCGCCCGGTCGACACTCGCGCGATCGCGAATATCCCCGATGTAGAAGCGTAATCGAGGGTCGCCGATGCGATTGCGTAATGCGTCCTGCTTTTCTTCGTCACGGCTGAGGACCCGGATTTGCTCGACACCTTCTTCGTGTAGCAGACGGGTTAGAGTAGCTTTGCCGAACGAACCGGTGCCGCCGGTGATCAGAATGATCTTTGGAGTCATGACCGGCGCATTAATCACTGAGCGATCCAATGGCTAGAGCGGATTGCCCTGACCATGGCGCCCAAGTTTCCGCCTGCCGATCACGATCGGGCGATCGAAATGTCGTCGATCCATACCGGCGACGACGAGGGAACGGCGCCTGGATGCCAATTAATTACCACAAGCTGGCTGTCGCAGCCCGTCTCGGGAACGTTGAAGGCCAAAGTCGATTGATCTCGCCCGATAGCTGTCGGGACGGTACCCTCCGCCGTCGTTGGGATTGAGCCCTCGCATAGAACGCGGACATCCAGATGGTTCGATCGTTCGCCGCCGGCGTCGGCCGATCGCCAGTGGATCAAATATGCTCCCGCTGCGAGGGCCAAGGCTTGTTGTGCGATCCGTCTGGTAGCAGTTGCTGACGACTGTACATAAAGAGCGCCGCCCGACCGGAGCGGACTATTCTCATCGACCCTGACGTCGATATCTCCCGAAGCGATCAGTGCCCACTCGAAAGGCCCCGACGCTCTGTCGCTCGTTTTGTGCTCGAAGCCGCCGTCTTCTATCACCTGGCCGGTATTGCTCGGTCCGCCGAGTAAGCGCCACAATGCGATCGCTGATCTGATTTGGCCGTTGACCCGTAACGCCGTCGCGGCCCGAGATGCCTGACGACGGTCGAGCCTCAAGCCGTGGCGCGAGGCTGTGGCAATTACGGCAATACGGTTGGCCAGCGCGGGAGGCTGGAGATCCTCCAAGCTGAGAAGATACCAGGATGTCCAATTGGGGGAGAGTGACAGTCGCTCGGCGAGGGCGCTTCGTCCTCCAGGTGTCGACTCCAGCATCGAAACGCCCGTCAATGTCTGAGCATCGCGGTTTCCGGCCCGGAGGAGGGCATCCGCCCGCTGCGCCGCCACGGTTAGATCGCCGACCTGCAGTCCTGCCATCAGCCAATAGATCTGGACCCCCGCGTCTCGCCAGCCCGTCATGGCCGCAACGGTATATGCTTGCTGCGCAGCGGCGTTTTGCCCTGTCCCGAGCAAAGCCAGCGCCAATAACGAAGTGGAATGTTCCCCGATCGGATCGCGCGCGACACCAACCGATGCCCAATGCAAGGCGGCTCGGAAATCGTTCTGATCGATCGCACGAAGCGCGTTATCCTGCGCATTTCCTGCGCCGAACCAAGATGGGCTAAGCCTCGACCCTGCGTGACCAGGTAGGTGCGCAAGCCGATCGCCAGCGCTGAATATACATAAAAAGGCGCCAATAAGCAGCGCGCTGAACAAAGCCAGCCGCTTGCCGAGGAAAAGTGGCGGCCGTCCCGCTTTCACCGAAGATCAGGCAGCGGCATCGTGGTCGCCGCCTCCATATTCATAATAATTGTATCCGTACGTATAGCCATAACCGCCCTTGCGCGCATTGAATTTCGTCAAAACAGCGCCAATGACGTTGGTGTGTACGCTTAGCAGGCGACGGATCGCGGTCTTCGTCGCACCACGATGACCGCGATCGGACTCGATCACGAAAATCGTCGCTTCCGCAACGGCGCCGAGCAAAGGAGCATCTGCCAGACCCAATACCGGCGGGCCGTCGCAGATCACGACATCGAACTTCTCGCGCAACTGCGCTAGCAATTCGCCGAGCGCCAGGCCGCCGAGCAGGTCGGTCGGGCTCGGCGGAATGGGTCCCGAGCTCAAAAACCACAAGTTTTCAAAACCGGCTTTTCTAATCGCGGCATCGACCGTCGACTGATGCGTGAGCAGGCTGGACACACCGACATCGTTATCGAGTTTCAACGTCCGATGCAGCGATGGGCGTCTCAGATCCAGGTCGACCAGCAACACGCGTTTGCCAAGCTTGGCGATATCGAAGGCCGTTGCGAAGCTGGTGGTCGATTTGCCTTCGGATGCCTGCGAACTGGTGACCAAAATCGTCCGCGGCAGCCCGTCGACGGTCGAATAGAGCAGTGACCCGCGAAGCGCGTGATAAGCCTCCGCAAATGCCGAGCGTGGCGACTCCAGCTCGTCGATGAGATTCTTGCTGGTATCTGTGACCGGAATGACACCCAATACCGGGAGAGCGAGCTTGCGCTCGATATCCTCTGGCGCCCGAACCGCGTCGTCCATTTGCTCACGGACGAATACGACGCCAGCCGCTAGCGCGATCCCCGCAAGCAACGCTAGAATCATACTCTTTACGAGTTTGGGCGAAGAGGGTTCGATCGGGACATCGGCCCGGTCGATGATGGAAATGTTGTTAGTGGTCACGCCCGATTCAGCGCTGACTTCCTTGTAGCGCTGAAGAAGCCCATCATAGAGCGTCCGGTTTGTGTCGGCTTCGCGTGCCAGAATGTTATAACGAACGCTCCTATCCTGCTCGGCGAGCGTGGCACCCTTGAGTGAGATGACTTCATTTTCGAGCGATTTCTCTTGATCGAGCGCAGTTTCATACTGATCCCGAATCGAAGCCTTGATGTCAGTTGCAAGCGTCTTGAGTTGGTCATTTAATTCGTCGACCTGAGCGCGCGCTTGCTGAACGGTCGGATATGCCTCCTTGTGCCGCGCACTTTCCTGTTCAAGATCGGCCTGAGCTTCAGCCCGCTTTTGCAGCAACGACTGGATCGCCTGGTTTGACAGAACGTCGGGGATCGACATCAGCGGCGCGCTCTTGACCGATTGCCACTTTTGCTCGGCGGCGATGCGGGCAGTCCGCGCGTCGTTCGCGGCGGTATTGACCTGAACAAGGCTTGAGGTCGTGATGGATTCGGGATTGGTCGTATTGCCCTGGGCGTCGGTCGTCCCGCCTGTCTTGATCAGGCCAGCGGCACGGGCATAATCATTCAGCTGTTGCTCCGATCGCTCAAGTCGAACCTTTGCATCCGCTAGCTGGCCGGAGAGGAAATTACGTGCGTAAGATGAGCTGTCGTATTTCCGCTGCAGATTGCTGGCGATGTACTGGTCCGCATATGTGTTTGCGATTTGAGCCGCCAACTGAGGGTCGGGGCTACTGAATGAAATTTTCGCGACGCGGGAATTTCGCTGTAGGTCGATTGAGAGGTTGTCGCTGATCAGCTTGAGCGTCGCTTCGCGCTGGTCCCGCTTCGCTTGGTCCGACGTGTTGCCGTCGGGTAGGTCCGCCTTCATCGCGCGAAAAAATTGCGGCGATGCGATCAGATTAAGCGTCTGCGCCACGCGAATTGCCATCGCGCGACTGCGCAGAACGTCGGTTTGCGTCTGAAGAAATCGATCTGCGTCTTGATAGGCGGCGGCCGGCTCGACGTCCTGGGTGTTGAGTACTCGATCCGCTGCTTGGTCGATCTGAACGCTGGCAGTCGCCTCGTAGCGCGGGGTGGTCAGCAAGGTAGCGATCACGCCTACCAAGAGCGTGAGCGCGATGACTCCGACAATGATCCAAATGTTACGACGAACAATCGAAAAGATCAGTCGAAAATCCAAACCCGAGCGCGCTTCGCCACTTTCGGCGTGAACGTGTTCGGGATTCGGCCCAGGCAGTCGCTCTCTGTCGATCGGGAGGCGGGCCGGAGTAACGATAGACAAGATGCTTTCCTTACCGAATGACTGGCATGGCATGACGCGCGATCGGTCTAGGCCGGTTGCGCCTTAAAAATAACGAAATACGTATAGGAGCGGTGCCGACTTCAGGAAGTCGCGGAAAGCGCCCTTGAGACCCGAGAAGCCTACAACAACGACATCGCCACCCAACAACTCGGGGTCGGGCATCTCGCCGGCGCGAATCTTGTTGACGTCGAATACAGCGCCCATGCGGCGCCCGTCGACAACTCTGAATACCACGACCTGATCGAGCTTTGCGACATCGGTCGGGCTTTTTGCTCGAGCTAGCGCCTCAAGCAAAGTTGACGAACCGTTAATATCGTAAACGCCTGGCTCGGTTACATCGCCTTCGACGGTCACATGCTGAGACTCCGACGAAGCGACGACCACGGAAACCTGCGGGTTGACGAGGTATTTCTGTCTTAGCCGATCCGCGATTTCGCGAGAGAGTCGAGCGGCAGACTTACCGGCCGCATGAACATCGCCAATCAAAGGAAACGTAAGATCACCTGACGCATCGACCTGCAATTCCTTGAAGCTTAAGTCAGGCTCCTGAAAGACAGTAACGCTAAGAACGTCGAGCGGGCCAATTTCGTATTCACGGACCTGGCCGGTAGAAGATACCGGCGGGATGACGTCGTACGCGGCCGCAGCGCGCGGCAGAGATGGCGATACGGGCGTCGAGCAACCGCTGATCACCGTGGTCGCCGTAACTGAAGCGATCAAAAGGGCTCGCATCCTGGCGAACGAAGATCCGCGGCGACAATTTTTATGGCGTCCGAGGGCGCCTTCAAACAAACTCACGAATTTCTCCACGACCGACTGCGACGCGAGACAAAAAGCCAATCCCTGCTGCCGCCAGTCCCGCTACAGCCATCGATCGCATCGGATAGTCCACCAGCGAATGCAAGCCTAAAATGGCCAATATACCGATACCACAGATGGCCTGAGCCCGTTGGCGGTTAGAGCGCGTGACACGCAAGATGCCGACCGCGCGCATAGCCAATGCGATGACACCGCCGATCACCGCGACGATTCCTGCGACACCTGCTTCCAGGGCATATTCCAGGTAATCGTTGTGCGCTCGATTCGGTGTGTACACGTCGACGGCTTCCAGCCGCTCGGCTTCCTCCATGACCGGTTGGAATGTCCCGACCCCTGAACCTACCGGCGCCAGCTCCTTTATGGCGAAGATCGTGTCGCGCCAAAGCTCCGGCCGTGCCTCAGGCTGATGGCTAAAACGTGACCAGGTCCGTTCGATCTGGGCATTGTTCCATGTCGCTGCAAAACCACCAATGACGACAATTGCGCCGACGGCGAAGATCGCGATCCGTCGACGGTCCAATCGTCGCACGAGCAAGGTGGCCGCCGATGCCGCGACAACTAGCAAAAGCGCCGATCCTGCGCGTGAGCCCGACAAAATCGTCATCAACGTCAATAGGGCGCTAAATGCGGCAAAGGCGATTTTGCCGATCGCCGTTCGCAGCAGATCGCGCTTAATCGAGCAATACGCGGCCAGTGCCAGGATTGTGATCAGGAAGACGTCGGCCCCGGCATTGCGGTTCGCCTGAAATCCGGTCGCGAAACCGACAACTTCACGCGGATATGGCATGAGCCATCCGGCATTGCCGCTCGCTACTTGCAGAACGCCGGCAAACCCTGCGGCAACGCCGACGCTCGCAACGGTCGCCAATATGCGGGTACGCTCATCGAGAGTTGCCCTGGACACGAAAAACAGGATTGTTATCGGCGGGATGAGCGAAAGAATGGAGCTCAACGTCATGAAGGGGGAGAGCGAAATTGGCCGCCAACTCGTTTCTTCGTTGATCAGTGCCAAGGCCGATATTTCGCCCGCGCGGCCGGGTAGCATGTGCCAAAGCGATGGCGGCATTGGAATAAGCTGAATGATCGGAATGGCTGAAAATAGGGCCACGCCGATCCACAGGGGCCGATCAATGGGGTTGGGTTGACCAGGACTCTTTTGCCCAATCGCCCAGATGCCGAGCGACGCAAGTGAAAGAAGTTCGAGATACAATTCGGGGTGGGGCGACGGTGATCCACCGCCTCCCAGCACCAGCGTCAAGGCAATCAGTATTGGCGCGAGCCAATGGCGAGCATGGGTAAGCACAGGCTGTCCTAGATGACCTTGATTACGGTCCTACCCGTCGCCCGATTGGCAGCAAAAGAAAAGCCATTGGGTTCAATTTCGGCCACAAAAAGTAGCTGCGACCTTCGGCCAAAACGAAAAACCCCTCGCGCACAAGGCGCGAGGGGTCAAATTCTTGAATTCTTAACGCTCGCGTAGCGATCGTATCGAAATCAACCGCCGCTCTTGGCGTTGTTGTTGTTGTCGCTGGCGACAACAACGATGCCGGCGATTACTGCAGCGGCAGCGAGACCGCCGACGATGTAGGTGCCAGCCATCGAGTCGTCCGACTGCGCACTGGTGCGCTTGAGGGTGGTCGAATGACGCACGCCCGAGACCGGAGCGGTCGCTACGCTGCGCGCACTCGGCAGAGCGCTCGACGAGCGGACCTCTGCCATCGCAACCGTCGACGACAGCAGGCCAACAACGGCGCCAGCGCCCATGAGAACCTTGCCAACATTCATTACTGCTTCTCCTCGCTGAAATTGATATCGAGGCACCAGATAGCCGATTCTTTTGGAAACTCAACCTTGTTTTTGCTCGATCCGCTCGGTCGAGCGCGAATTTTGTCCAGTCCGGCAACGGCTTCTGGCGAGACGCGGGAAAAGTGCGCAAAACCCTACAATATCGGTTAATCGACGCGGCAGGACGGTGACCTGAAAGGCGTACGCTCAAGCGCGGCGAGCATCTTATGCGCGAGGAAAACACGAATGATAGGAACGACTAAGCGATTGCGAAGAGGCCTGACGATTACCAGAGCTGCATTGCTGATTGTCGTTACGGTGTGTCAAATGGGCTACGCTTCGGCGGCGTCAGCTGGGCATAATGGGTCTTTGGAAGGGTTGCGGTCGGCTGATGAACGATTGGCTGCCACCTTGTTTCGACTTATCGTCGCGAATAATGCGCTATGCCCCGATCATATGGCGGCCACCGGTTTGGTGCTTCACGACTTGGCGGCTTACGACCCGGAGGTGCGGCCGGAAGCGCAGCGCTATTTTGATTTTGAAGGACCGGTTGGTATCGAGGCGGTCGTGCCGGGCAGCCCGGCCGATCTCGCGGGTCTTCGCGCGAATGATTCGATCGTCGCTGTCAACGGCGCGTCGATCGGTGGCGAGGATCCGCTGGTTAGCGTTCGCGATGCTATCGGACACGCTGATGCCGTTGGAGTTTCCCTTACCGTCGTGCGTGGCGGCCGGCGCAACACGTTCTTGGTCCGTCCGGTGGCGGCCTGCGATGCGCGGGGCGAGGTGAAGGTTACCGATGATCTCAATGCCCAGACCGATGGCGATCTCATTCAGGTTGATTCCGGATTGATGAACCTCGTTGCTGATCCGCAAGAATTCTCCGCGGTCGTTGCACACGAACTGGCGCACATCGTGCTCGATCATCCCAGACGCTTGACCGAGGCGCATGTCTCGCGCGGCCTGTTGAAGGGCATTGGGCGAAACGCGCGATTGATCAAACAGACCGAGAATGAGGCAGATCGGCTGAGCGTGACGCTTATGGCGAATGCCGGCTACGATCCCAAGGCCGCGGTTCGTTACTGGCTAGTCTATGGCCCGCAACTCAAAGACCACGGCGGGTTCGGCAGCACTCACTCGTCTTGGCAGGAACGAGTTAAGCTGATTTCGTTAGCTGCCAGCCAGATTTCGGCTCAGCAGCCGCGGCCGATAATTCCGAATTGGATTAATAGCAGGACCCAACCGTTGGACTAGTTAATCCATACGTGATTTGTGGAGGGCGATAGTTCGCTTTAGGCAACTACCAGTTGCTCCGAGGTATCAAGAAACCATTGCTGCTCATTCTCTAGACCAAGCGCCGTGAGCCGCCCGGACATATACGCTCCCGTATCAATCCCGATCCGTGAGGGACGGACGACCGGCTCATCGCTCACGCTATGTCCATGGACGACCATTTTCCCGAACTCCCAATCGCGATCGAGAAAGCTGCCTCGGATCCAGCGCATGTCAGATCCGCGTTGACCGATTAACGGAACCCCAGGGCGCATTCCGGCGTGAACGAAGGCATAATCGCCGATCTCGATACGATCCTCGAAACCGCTCAGAAACGAAAAATGCTCCGCCGGAATGGCGGCTTGAACGCGCTCGAGAAGGTCCGGATAGGCGGCGCCGGAGATATCGGCTGCCTTGATGCCGTATGACAGCAGCGTTTCGCGTCCGCCGATGCGGACAAACATTCGCAATGCGTCGATGTCGCCCTCGATTACACGGAGGAAAACTTCCTCGTGATTACCGAGAATGAAGCGCGCGGCCCTTTGTTTCTCGAGCTCGATTGCACGATTGATGACACTAGCCGAATCCGGCCCGCGGTCGATCAGGTCGCCCAGAAAGATCAACTGCGTATCGGCTCCGCCGCGAACACTGTCGTCATTATCAATGGTCGATAACAACAGGTCGAGCAGGTCAAGCCTTCCGTGGATATCGCCGATCACATAAAGGCGACGCCCCGGCGGAAGCGACCTAATGATGGGGCGGCTCTCGGCGCGTCGCCGCTGAAATAATCCGATCATGCGCTACGCTACTCATCCGAAGCTGCTTGCCCCTTGGGGCGCATCGACAACGACCAATCGCGCCGACGTATCCCTGAGGTGAGTGAGGCGCGCCTTTGCCACAGTGGGCAGGGGCGTTCAACCGGCGAGGCGAATGGAGAGCGAGCGCAACGAGGCCAAGGGCTGATCGGTCCAGATTCCGCGGGTGTCGTAGACCATCTTCTCGGCCCGCTCGTCGAGCGGGACCGATTTGAACAGCTCGTGGTCGACCAGCACGATCATCACCGGACAGCTTTCGATCGCGTCGTCGAGATCGATCAGCATCGCGCCGGTCCGCGCGAGCGAGGCGGGCAGGGCGGCGGCATAGGGCTCGACCACCCGTATGCGCGCGCCGAAACGCCGCGCCAGCGCCTCGGTCACCTTCAGCGCCGGGCTCTCGCGGAAATCGTCGATATTGGCCTTGAAGGCGAGCCCCATACACGCCACCGGTACGCCCGGATTGGCCTCGATCAAGGCGGCGGCGCGGTCGATCGTGTGCGCGACCTTGCCGTCATTGACCTCGCGCGCGGTGCGGATCAGCGGCGTCTGCTCGGGCGCTGCGCTGACCAGGAACCACGGATCGACCGCGATGCAATGCCCGCCGACGCCGGGGCCGGGCGAGAGGATATTGACGCGCGGATGGCGGTTGGCGAGCCGGATCACTTCCCAGACGTCGACCCCCATCGACGCTGCGACGAGGTCCAGCTCGTTGGCGAATGCGATATTGACGTCGCGGAACGCGTTTTCGGTGAGCTTGGTCATCTCCGCCGAGCGCGACGTGGTGGTGACGCAGGCGCCGCGCACGAACCGGCGGTAGAAGGACAGCGCCTTCCTGGCGCAGCGCGCGGTGATACCGCCAATCACGCGATCATTGTCGATCAGCTCGACCAGGATGCGCCCCGGCAGCACCCGCTCGGGGCAATAGGCGATTGCGATATCGGCGGTCTCGCTCGTGCGCCCCGGGACTTTCAGGTCGGGCCGCAGCTCGGCGAGCAGGTCGCGCACCTGCTCGGTCGTCCCGACCGGCGAGGTCGATTCGAGGATCACCGTATCGCCCGCCTTGAGCACCGTCGCGATGGTCGTCGCGGCGTTGAGGACATAGCCGATATCGGGGCGATGCCCTTCGGCGAACGGCGTCGGCACAGCGATTACGAACACATCCGCCGGCTCGATCTGCGTGGCGGCGCGCAGATTGCCGCGCGCGACGACGCCCGAGACGAGGCCGTCGAGATCGACTTCCTCGATATGCACCTTGCCCGAATTGACCGTGTCGACGACGTGCTCTGAGACATCGATGCCAAGCACCTTGACCCCGGTCCGCGCGATCACCGCCGCGGTCGGCAGGCCGATATAGCCGAGCCCGAGCACGACGACCTTGAGGTCAGTATCCGAAACCATTCGCGACGATCTCCGCAATCCGTGCCGCGGCATGGCCGTCGCCGAACGGATTGTGGGCGCGGGCCATGGCGGTCCAGGCTGCACTGTCGTCGAGGAGGGTGAAGATTTCGGAAACGATGCGGTTTTCGTCGGCGCCGATCAGCTTGGCGGTGCCCGCGGCGACGCCCTCGGGACGCTCGGTCGTTTCACGCATGACGAGCACGGGTTTGCCGAGCGCCGGTGCCTCTTCCTGCACCCCGCCCGAATCGGTCAGCACAATGTGGGCCATGCCAAGCGCGCGGATGAAGTGCGGGTAATCGAGCGGGTCGATCCGCGCGACATTGTCTCGCTCGCCGAGGACCGCGTCCATTACCGAGACGACGTTGGGATTGGGGTGCATCGGAAACAGTACCGCGACATCCGCGCGGTCGGCGATGCGCGCGATCGCCCGCGCGATGCTTGCCATCCCGCCGCCGAAATTCTCGCGTCGGTGCGTGGTGACGAGGATCAGCCGCTTGCCGGAAAACCGCGCGGCGATCGGGTCGAGCCCCGCGGCAAGGGAGGGATCGGCCTCGATCCGCGCAGCGGTCGCGTGCAGCGCATCGATCACCGTATTGCCGGTGACGTGGATCGTCTCAGGCGCGATGTTCTCCCGCCGCAATGCCTCGGCCGCCGTTTCGGTCGGCGCGAAATGCTGGTCGGCGATCGGCGCGACGATGCGGCGGTTCACCTCTTCGGGCCACGGCGCGTAGATATCGCCCGAGCGCAGCCCCGCCTCGACATGGCCGACCGGGATACGCCGATAATAAGCCGCCAGCGCCCCCGCCATCGCCGTCGCGGTATCGCCCTGGACGATCACCCGATCGGGCCGCTCGGCATCGAGCACGTCGCCGATCCCGGTGAGCAGGCGCGCGGTCAGCCGGTCGAGCGATTGCCCCGGCTCCATCAGGTCGAGATCGATGTCAGGCGAAAGGTTCGCGATTTCCAGCACCTGATCGAGCAACCCGCGATGCTGCGCGGTCACGCATGTTCGCACCGCCATGCCGGTGGTTTCGGCGAGTGCACGCACCACCGGGAACAGCTTGATCGCCTCCGGTCGCGTGCCGAAGACGACGAGTACCTTGCTGGATCGCGGATCGCTCATGGGCTCTCGCTAGACAGAGGGCGGTTAAGGTCGGACTAAAGGAGAGCGGCAATCGATATTCACGGCAACCGCACCCGACACCTGAACGCGTCAGGACGAGCATTTTGATACGTCGAAGATTACTCTGCCCACTTGCGTTGTCGTCGCAATATGGGCTTGGGGGGTGATGAACATCGTCGCGCTGTATCACAGTTGGATCATCTGGATCGGGGACGGCACCGGGCTTCCCGACACCATTCTCCATATCCATGCAGGTCTCGCCGTCCTGCTGGTTGTCCGGCTCGTGACCAAACGCTCGCTAGGCACATTCATTCCGTTTGCGGTGGTGTTTGTCGCGGAATTCGGCAACGAAGTGATGGATTACCTCTCCTACGGCCTGCGCGTAGCCGACACGCTTTCGGATCTGGCCAACACCTTCTTTTGGCCCTTTGTCATCAGCCTGGCGGTCAGACTGCGTCCGATGCTCATCGATGACCATCCGCACAGCGCGTTGCCGCCAAGAGCCGACTTTCCAAAAAGCTGATTGGCAGCCCTGCTCGAGCTGAAGATTTGAAATCTGGAAAAAACGGTCGTTTGGGCGTGACCGCAATTCCGATATGACGCCGAATGACCGTCAGTCGCGCGTCGGCTTCTGCCAATTGCACTATGAGAGATTCCATGCCCCCCAAACCCCTCCGCAAGGCCGTGTTCCCCGTTGCCGGCCTCGGCACGCGCTTCCTTCCCGCCACCAAGGCGACCCCCAAGGAGATGCTACCGGTCGTCGATCGCCCGCTGATCCAATATGCGGTGGATGAGGCGATCGAGGCGGGGATCGAGCAGATGATCTTCGTTACCGGCCGCAACAAGTCGGCGATCGAGGACCATTTCGACATCGCGTTCGAGCTCGAAACGACGATGAAGGAGCGCGGCAAGTCGCTCGAGGTGCTCAGCCACACCCGTCTCAAACCCGGCGCCGTCGCTTATGTCCGCCAGCAGGAGCCGCTCGGCCTCGGCCATGCGGTGTGGTGCGCGCGCGATATCGTCGGCGACGAGCCGTTCGCGATCTTCCTCGCCGACGAACTCATGATCGGCAAGCCCGGCTGCATGAAGGCGATGGTCGACGCCTACAACCGCGTCGGCGGCAACGTCGTCTGCGGCCTGGAAGTCCCCGACAGCGAGACCGACAAATACGGCATCATCGATCCCGGCGCGCGTGACGGCGCGCTGGTCGAGGTCAAAGGGCTGGTCGAAAAGCCGAAGCGGGGCACCGCGCCCTCGAACATCATGATCCCCGGCCGCTACATCCTCCAGCCCGAGGTGATGCGCATTCTGGAAACCCAGGAAAAGGGCGCCGGCGGCGAGATCCAGCTGACCGACGCGATGGCGCAGATGATCGGCACGCAGCCGTTCCACGCCTTCACTTTCGACGGCAAACGCTACGATTGCGGCGACAAGGCGGGCTATATCCACGCCAACATGGCGCTCGCCCTCGAACATCCCGAGATCGCCGAAAAGGTCCGTGCGGCGGGCGAGGCGCTGTTCGCGAAGGGCTGAACAAAAAGCGAGGCTCTCCCGGCACCTGTGGGAGAGCCTCGCTTCCTCCCCTCACTCGTATCTCAGCGCCCGGGCCGGTTCGGCGCGGGCCACGCGCCACGCCTGGCTGAACACCGTGAGGCAGGCGATGCCGAGCGCGATCACCGTCGCCCCGACGAAGAACAGCGGCGATAGTGCAATCCGGTCATCGAACGCCGACAACCACTTCCGCATCGCGAAGAAAGCGAGCGGCCAGGCGATGATGTTGGCGATCAGCACGGGCTTAAGGAACTGGCTGATCAGCAGCTTGAGCACGTCGGCGGTCGACGCGCCGAGCGTCTTCCTTATGCCGATCTCCTTCACCCGCCGCGCGGTATCGAACGAGGCGAGGCCGTACAGCCCGATGCACCCGATCAGCACCGCCAGCACCGCGCCGATCGTGAACAGGTGGCTGCGCTGATCGTCCGACTTGTAGAACTTGTCGTAGAGCCGCTGATCGACCGTGTCGGCGGCGAATGGCACCTGCGGCGCGACCTTCTTCCACGCCGCCTCGAGCTGATCCTTGAGCAGCTTGGGATTGGCGTTCTGATAGCGCACCGCGGCGATCGGCGGCCACATGTCGTGGCGATAATAATAATAGATCGTCGGCCGCACCGGATCGCGCGGGCTGCGGAAGCGCATGTCGTCGACGACGCCGATGATCCGGCTGCTCGTCGTCGTTGAGCCGTCGGGACCGGCGCCGTCGATGATAATCTTGCCGATCGCTGCCTGCGCATTGGGGAAGCCGAGCTGCTTGATGGCACTCAGGTTGAGGACAGCGCCGTGCGGGGCCGCAGCGAGATCCTTGTCGGTCTGGTCGGTGCGGTCGTCGAGAGCGTGTGCGGTATCGAACAACCGGCCGGCGAGCAGTCGGGCGTTGTAGACCTTGAAGAAATCGAGCCCGACATCGACGAGTGTCAGCGACGGCTTCGGCCCGCTTCCCTGTCCCGGCAGCGACACGGTGTTCGAGTTGGTCGTGCCGTTGTCGCCCGGCGCGTCGTCGCCGCGACCGACCGCGGTCACGCCGGGCAGGTTGGCGAAGGCGTTGAGCAGCTCGCTGCGCTGCGATTCCTCGAGCGCACCGTCCTGGAACGACCGCACCGTGATGATCCCGTCACGCGCAAAGCCCAGATCGGCCGAGCGCAGATGCTCGGTCTGCGCGACCAGCACCCCGGTACCGATGATGAAGGCGATCGCGATGGCGAACTGGAACACCACCAGCCCCTGGCGCAACCGCGCGCCCGCCTTGCCGCCGCCCGGCGCACGCGCCGATGCGAGCACCGCTGCCGGCCGATATTGCGACAGCACGAACGCCGGATAGGCCCCCGCGAGCACACCGATCACCACCACCAGCAGCGCCAGCGGCGGCAGGATCGAACCCGCGCCGAAATAGCTGATCGACAATTCCAGCCCGCCGACCGAATTGACGAACGGCAGCGCCAGCTCGGCAAGCGCGAGGCCGATCAGCGCGGCGGCGGCGGTCGTCATGATTGCCTCGCCGACGAATTGGCGGATCAGGCTGCGCCGCGTGCCGCCGAGCACTTTCCTGACCGCGACTTCACGCGCCCGCAATCCTGCCCGCGCCGTCGCGAGGTTGATGTAATTGACGATCGCGATCAGCAGCGTCAGCAGCCCGACGATGCCCAGCGTCGTGATCACCGCGCGGTCGGCGGGATCGAACAGGTGCACCTTGCCCAGCGGGACGAACCCGATCGACAGCGTCTTGTGCAGATCGGGGCCCTGGTCGGTCGCGCCGTGGCGATCGACGAAGCTCGGCATCTGCTTTTCCAGCGCGGCGGGTTCGTCGGCATTGCCGAAGGTCAGGAAGGTCTGGACCTGCGAGCTCCCCCAGTGATTGAAGAACTGCATGTCGTCCTTGGTCAGCCGCGCCGGGACCAGCGGCGCGTACATGTCCGACGTGTAGGTCATGTCCTTGGGCATGTCCTTCAGCACCGCCATCACCGTATAGTTGCGCGTCGTGCCGCTCACATTCAGGCTCATCGGCTGGCCGATCGCCGAGCTCGATCCGAAATATTTCTGCGCGATCTTGTCGGTGATGACGAGGCCCGTCGGATCGCGCAGCGCGGCCTTGGCGTCGCCGGCTTCGACGGGGAAGGGGAACAGGTCGAAAAAGCTGGGGTCGACCAGCGCGAAGGTCTCGCTCGTCGAATTGCTGCCGCGCAGCACCGCCGCGCCCTGATCCCAGTAGCGCGATCCCTTCACCTGCGGGAAATCGCCGCGGAGCTGGTCGATCAACCCGCCCATCGATTCAAAATAGGGCGTCTCGGGCAGGCCCGGGACATGCCAGGTGTTGGTGACGACCCACACCTTGTCGTGCCCCGGCAGCACCTTGTCGTAGCCGCGCTCGAACTGGACGAACAGCAACAGCACTAGGAACACCGCGATCCCCAGCGCCAACCCGCCGATCGAGAGCAGCGCATAGAGCTTGTGGCGGGTGAGCGAGCGATACAGCGTCAGCAACGCGGAAGGCATGGGTCGATCCTACTCGTAGCGAAGGGCACGGGCCGGCTCTGCGCGCGCGACGCGCCAGGCCTGGCCGAACACGGTGGCCGCCGCGATCGCGATGGCGACGAGCGTCGCGGCGAAGAAATAAAGCGGCGACAGCGCAACCCGGTCGTCGAACCCCGACAGCCACTTGCGCATCGCGAAGAAGGCGATCGGCCAGGCGATCAGGTTGGCGAGGAGCACGGGGCGCAGGAACTGGCCGATGAGGAGCCGCATGATATCCCGCGTCGACGCGCCGAGCGTCTTGCGAATACCGATCTCCTTCACCCGCCGCGCGGTGTCGAACGAGGCGAGGCCGTAGAGACCGATGCAGCCGATCAGCACCGCGAGGACGGCGCCGATCGTGAACAAGCGGCCGCGCTGGGCATCGTCCTTGTAGAATTGCGCGTAGAGCTGTTGGTCGATCGTCACGCTTTGAAAGGCGACCTCAGGCACGATGCGGTGCCAGGCAACGGCAAGGCGCGCGGTCACAGCCGTCACGTCTTGCGGGGCGGTGCGGACGGTGGCGATCATGCCCTCGGTGTCGCGCGAGTTGTATTGATAGATGGTCGGTTGGATCGGCTCGCGCGGCGAGCCGAAGCGCATGTCGCCTACCACGCCGACGATCAGCGGGTGCGTCTTTTCGGTGAAAGGCGCGATCTTGCCGACAGCCTCGGCGGGGCTGGCGAAGCCGAGCGCCTTCGCCGCGCTGGCGTTGATAACGATGTTGCGGGGATGATCGGCGAGCGCGGCATCATCCATGCCTGCAGCGTCGTCGCCGGCGTAGCGTGCGTTGAACAGCCGCCCCGCAAGCAGATGCGCGCCGAAGGTGCGGAAGAATCCGGGTCCGATCTTGATCCGCTGGACGGTGATCTTGTGCTCGTTGTTCTCATAGCTCAGCAAATCGATGCTGCCGTCGCCGGGCGTCATGCGCGACAACCCGATGCTGGTTACACCGGGAGTCGTTGCGAAGGCGCGTTGCAGGTCGGCGCGCTGCGCAGCGTCGACCGTGTCCGCCGGGAAGCTGGAAATCGCGATCAACCCGTCGCGGCGGAAACCGAGGTCGGCGTCGCGCATGTGCCTGGTCTGCGCGACCAGCACGCCGGTGCCGATCGTGAAGGCGGTGGCAATCGCGAATTGGACGATGACGAGCGCCTGCCGAAGCCGAGCACCGGCCTTGCCGCCACCGGGGCTGCGCGCCGAAGCGAGAACGGCGGCGGGCCGAAAGCGCGAGAGCACCAGCGCGGGGTAGCAGCCGGCGATGCTGCCGACGGAGACGATCATCACCGCCAGCGGGATCAACACCGAGCGCTTGCCGAAATAGTCGATTTTCAGCGTGATGCCGCCGATCGAATTGACGAACGGCAGCGTCAGTTCGGCAATCGCCAGCGCGATCAGCGCAGCCACTGCTACGGCGGCGAGCGCCTCGACCATAAATTGCGCGACCAACGCCCGCCGTGTGCCGCCAAGCACCTTGCGCAACGCCACTTCTCGGGCGCGAAGACCGGCCCGAGCGGTGGCGAGATTGACATAGTTGACGATCGCGATGCCCAGAACCAACAGGCCGACAACGCCCAGCGTTGTCACAATCGCCCTGTCGCGCGGTTCGATCAGATGCACCGCGCCGAGCGGGATCAGCTTGTAGGTGAGGAAACTCGACGCCTTCTTGCTGTCCGAGCTGAACCCGTCGGGCGGATGGCGATCGACGAAACCGGGCAGTTGCCGCTGGAGCGCTGCCGCCGCCGCGGCGTCTGGAAAGCGCAGGAAGAGCGTCGTGTACACGCTCGGATCGTTGGCTGCGGTGCCGGCCGCGGGCATCGGCACGAAGATGTCACTGGCGAAGGTCATGTTCTCGGGCGGCGTGGCAAGCACCGCGCCGACGCGATAGACATGGGCTTTGCCGCCAAACACGAGCGTGATCGTCTTGCCCAGCGGCGAGCCCTTGCCCAGCAGGTTTGTCGCGACGTCTTGCGTGACGACGGCACCGTCCGGGCGGCCCAGCGCGGCACGAGGCGCGCCGGCGATCGCGGGGAAAGGGAAGAAATCGAAATAGGCGGGATCGACCTCGGCGACGCTCTCGGTGGTCAGCGAGTCGCCATCCTTTACGGTCGCGTCGTCGATAGCGTGGCGGCGAACGCCCTCGATGCCGTGGAAATCGCCTTCGAGTTGCCCAAGCGTTTCCGCCGACGTCGAAATATTGACGCTCGGGAAGCCGGGGATCTCATAAGCAGAATTGACCGTCCAGATGCGGTCGGCGCCCGGTAGCATGCGATCGTAATCGCGCTCGTACTGGACATAGAGAAACAGCACCAGGAAGACCGCCAACCCCAGCGCCAACCCGCCGATGTTCAGCACCGCATACAGCCGGTGTCGCGTCAGCGATCGGTACAGCGTGAGGAACGCCGAGCCCGCCATCACGCGTGCTCTTGCTTGGCGGGGCGATCGGCGGCGAGGTGGCGCCACAGGAGCACCGCGATCATCACCAGCACGATCGTCAGCATGGCGTCGCGCAGTTTCATGCCGCGCGGCGTGCGGACGTGAGGATGCGGCCGTCGAGCATGTGGACGGTGCGCTTGGCGATGTCGGCGTGTGCGGGCGAGTGGGTGACCATGATGATCGTCGCGCCCTCGGCGTTGAGTTCGGTCAAAATCTCCATCACCTGCGCGCCGTTTTCGGTGTCGAGGGTGCCGGTCGGCTCGTCGGCGAGGATGAGCTACGGCGCGCCGACGATGGCGCGGGCGATCGCCGCACGCTGCTGCTGCCCGCCCGAAAGCTGGTGCGGGTGGTGGTTGCGGCGGTGCGCGATGCCGACCCGGTCCATCGCGGCATCGACGCGCTCGCGCTTCTCCTTCGCGGGCATGGTGCGGTAGGCGAGGCCGAGCGCGACGTTCTCGCCGATCGTCAACTCGTCGATCAGGTTGAAGCTCTGGAACACGAAGCCCAGCCGGTCGCGGCGCAGCTTGGCAAGCTCGGGCTCGGGCTCCTTCGCGACGTCGTCGCCCTCGAACAGGTAGCGCCCGTCGCTCGGCCGATCGATCGTGCCGAGGATGTTGAGCAGCGTCGATTTGCCGCAGCCCGAAGGCCCCATGATGGCGACGAACTCGCCCGCATCGACCGCGAGATCGATGTCGACCAGCGCGGTCGTCTCGACCTCGTCGGAACGGAACAGGCGGCTGATGCCGTCGAGATGGATCATTTGAAGCCCTCCCTTAATGGATGTTGAGATGATCGTATTTGACGTCGGCGGCGATCGGCGAGGTGACGATCGTCTCGCCGGGTTGGAGCCCGCTGGTGACCTCGACCTCGTCGGGATTGCGCCGCCCGGTCGCGATCGCGCGCTTGGTCGCCTCGTGCCCGTTCTTGTCGAGCACGAACGCCACCGATCCGCCGCCGTCGAGCCACCCGCCCGCCGGCGCCACCACCGCCGGCCGATCGGCGCCCAGCACCAGCCGCACGTCGAGCGTCTGCCCGCGATTGAGCCCCGCCGGCGGCGCATGGTCGAAGCCGAGCTCGACCTTGAAGCGCCCGTCGGTCACCTGCGGCAGGATGCGGATGACGTGCATGCCGATCGTCTGGTCGCCGATCGTCGCGGTCGCGCGCTGCCCCACCTTGGCCTGGCCGAGATAGAATTGATCGACATCCGCCGAGAGCTTCCACGCCCCTTCCGAATCGACCTGGCCGACCGCCTCGCCGGGCTTCAGCGTCTGCCCCGGCTGCAGGTCGAAATCGGTCAGCCGCCCGTCGGTCGGCGCACGCAGCGTCAGCGCGTCGAGGCTGTGGCGCACCATCTGCAGGCTCTGGTTGAGCTCCGCCGCGGTCGTCCCGATCCGCGCCTGCTGGTCGGACAGCGTCGCCGATTCCTCGGCGCGGCCGTGGCTCAGCGCGGCAAGCCGCTTCTGCTGATAAGCCACCTCGTCCTTCAGCGGCTTGACCGCCGCGTCGTTGACGATCCCCTTCGAATAGAGCGTCTGCTTCTTCTGCAACTCGGTCTGCGCCTTGAGCAGATCGTTCTGCGCGTCGGCGACCTCCTGGCTGGTATCGAGCCGGTTGCGCTGGATCGTCAGCCGCTGCCCGCTGATATTGCCGAGCTGCCCGGCGATGTCGGCCGATTTGGTCGCCACGTCGAGCTCGAGATCGGGATTGGCGAGCACCGCGAGCGGCTGGCCCTTCTTCACCATCGCCCCGTCGACCGCGATCACCTCGCCGACCTGCCCGCCCGAAATCGCTGCGACGAACGTCGTGCGCAGCGGCACCACCTCGGCGCGCAGCGGCACATAATCCTGGAACGGCGCGCGCGTCACCTGACCGGTCTGGATCGCGTCGCTATCGACCGACAGCGAGTTGGCCGAAGGCACCATCCACCACAGCCCGATCAGCGCCAGCACCGCGGCGACGCCGATCGCGATCCGCTTCTCGCGCTTGCCGAAGCGGCCGCTCGGCCGTTCGATCTTCTTGTCCATCCCCGCGCCCGAGTTCGGCGCCGTCCCCGCGTCTGTCATGCCGGACAGTGTATGGCCACGGCGGACAGTTGCGAAATCGTATAAAAACAATGTGCTAAAGCTAAGTGTTTTACACGCACAGGGCGCTTCTGTAGCGAGTGTCCGTTTCCGAACACCTGGGCAGCCATGTCAACCGAATCACCCGCGATCCTGTTCGTCGACGACGATGCCGACATCCAGAAGGCCGCCCGATTGCTCGCCGAGCGCAGCGGCATGACGATGATCGCCGCGCCCGATCCCGACGCCGCCTGGGCGCGGCTCGCCGAGCGGTCGTTCGACGCGGTGATGCTCGATCTCAACTTCTCGCGCGGGCGGACCTCGGGCGAAGAGGGGTTCGCGATGCTGCGCCGGCTGCTCGCGGCCGATCGCGACGCGGTGGTGATCGTCGTCACCGGGCATAGCGGCATCAATATCGCGGTCGAGGCGATGCGCGCCGGCGCCAGCGATTTCGTCATCAAGCCGTGGAGCAACGACAAGCTCGTCGCCGCGCTCGATCGCGCCGTGGCGCTGCGGCGCGCGAAACTGGCGGTGGGGCAGGGCGCGGCGGGCGACGACG
>JBQCHO010000132.1:0-35430 GCA_051954635.1 Sphingomonas sp.
CCCCCCCCCCCGCGCCGATCCGTGTCACGCCGGTTTCGCGCCCGGCGTGCCGCACTTCACGAACTTGCCCTTGGCATCCTTACAGCGCGTCGCTTTTACGGGCGCCTTGGGAGCGGGGCACTTGATGTACTTGCCGTGCGCGTCGCGGCAATGCGTGGCGGCGAAGCTGGGGGTGGCAGCCATCGTCAGCGCGGCGGCGGCAAATGCGATCGAACGAAACATCCTGTCCTCCTGCTGCTATCAGCGCGACGATGGTACAACGCTCGGCCCGCCCGCGCGGTGACGGCCGAGTGACAATAATTTCATTGACCGGGCGAACGCGCCGGTGACGGTTCGAAGGACGTTGAAGCAGCGAGGTCGCGGACATGGACAAACGGCAATTTCTGGGCACGTCACTGGCGGCGCTGACGTCGAGCGTCCTGCCGCTCGGCCATGCGGAAAGTACGCCGCGTCAACCTCGCGAAAAGCGCCGCAACCTGCTGATCCTCACCGTCGACGACATGGACCCGTCGACGATGGGCTATATGGGCAATCGCCACGGCCTGACGCCCAATCTCGACAAGCTCGCGCAGCAATCGCACATCTTCGTCAACAATCGCGGCGCGGCGCCGATCTGCATGCCGTCGCGCCAGGCGTTCATGAGCGGCCTGGTCCCGCATCGTAACAGCCCCGGCGGCTTCACCCCGATGTACGAAGGCACGCAGACGATCTGCTCGATCCTGCACAAGGAAGGCTGGTTCTGCGCCGCCAGCCACAAGACCGAGCACATGCAGCCGCAAACGTCGTTCCCTTGGGATTATCATGTCGACGCCAACGATCGCAGCGTGCTCGATCACGACGTCGCGTTCCGGCAGGCCGTCGCCAAGGCCAAGGCGGCCGGACGGCCCTTCTTCATCAATTGCAACGTCAACGATCCGCATCGCCCGTTCTACGGCAGCCAGCCCGCGGCGAAGAAGGATCATGACGATCGGGGCCCTTACGGCATTCCCCGCCCGGTCGACCCCGCCGATGTCGAGGTGCCGCCTTTTCTCGAGGATTTGCCCGACGTCCGCCTCGAACTCTCGCAATATTGGAACAGCGTGCAGCGCGCCGATATCGCGATCGGCCGCGTGCTCGCCGCGCTCGACGAAAGCGGTGAAGCCGGCAACACCGTCGTCATCTTCTGCAATGATCACGGCATGCCGTTCCCATTCTCCAAGGCGACGGGATATGATTACGGGACGCGCGTGCCGGCGATGGTCCGCTATCCCGGCATGAGCGCGCCGCAACGCTTCGACACCCTCGCCAGCAACGTCGACATCATGCCGACCGCGCTCGATCTGCTCGGCGTAGCCGTCCCGGCGAAGCTCGACGGCCGGTCATGGCTCCCGCGCATGCGTGGCGAGAAGAGCGAGGAGCCCGAATTTCTTTTTACCTCTGTCAACGGCGTCGACAACGGCACCGTGTACGCCACGCGTGCGGTGGCCGATCATCGCTATCTGCTGATCTACCAGCCCTGGTCGGACGGCGAGAGGCGGCTGAAGGTCGACTCCACCACGGGACTGACCTTGGCTGCGATGCGGCGAGCCGGGCAGGCCGATCCGAAAATCGCCAAACGCGTGAAGGATTACGTCTACGGCGTGCCGGTATCCTTCTTCGATCTGGAGGAGGACCCCGGTCAGCGCACCAATCTGATCAAGGCCCCGCGGCATCGGGCGCGGATCGCCCGCATGCGCGACGCGTTGGTTCAGGAGATGGTCAAGACCACCGATCCGCAGCTCGACAACATCCGGACGATGATCGCGGGCGGCAAGCCGGTGGTGGCTCAACCCGCCACGCTGGGAAGGCAATATCAGATGCCCGTCGCGCCGCACGGTCCGCCGCGACCACCCGGCCTGGCCTGATCGAAGCGATTGGTGCCGGTTGCAGGAATCGAACCCGCGACCTTCGGTTTACAAAACCGCTGCTCTACCAGCTGAGCTAAACCGGCGCCGTCGAACGCCGCCTCCATGCGTCAGCGAACGCCGAAGGTCCAGCCCTCGGTTGCGGCGATTTGGGGCGTAAGCGCCTCGGGCCGCCACAACTCGGCGCGATCGGCGTGCGCGCGCAGCCATGCGGCGGTGAGCAAGGCGTCGGCGCTGTGGTCGTCAATTGCGCCCTTGCCCGCGATCGGTGCGCTCCCGATCGCCGGATGCGTGAGCGCGTCGTTGAGCATCTCGATCGACGCCATCTTGGTGCGGCTCTTGGCGCGACCGGCGGCGATCGCGGCGAGGCTGGTGTAGATTTCGACGATCAGCGACCCCGTCTCGGGCACCGGATCGAACGGCCAGACCGGCACCGCGCCCGCCAGCCGGTGCAGCACCCGCATGCCCGTCAGCGTCGACTTGCCGACCTGCGCGGCGCCGACCAGGTTGAAGTTGCTATACGGATTGAGCCCCTGTTCGCGCTGGGCGTACTCGGTCAGCCGCAGCCGGCCACGACCCGGCTCGAACAGGTCGCCGGTCCGCCCGCCATGGCGGCGGAAATGGCGCAGCGCTTGCGGATGATCGACGAAGGCGCTTGCGGCCAGATGCGGATCGGCCGAGCACACGCCATCGACCAGCGCCCACAACCGTTTCGCGTCGGGTGGACTGTCGGCCCATTGGGGAAAGAACGCGCCGCGATCGGCGAACGGCAGCGACAGGCCGAGATCGAGCCCGACGATTGTTCCGCTCGGCAAGTCGTCGCGCAGCCAGCGCAACACGCCCTCGCGCGACCAGCCGCCCGTCTGCCGCACCAAAGACGGCGCGTCGTTCCCGCGCGCGCAGATCGCCACCGCGATGCCCCGCTGCCGCGCGCCGACCGCGCCTGACCAGTCGATCGCGGCGAACTGCGCGAAGCGGCTCACTTCTTGCGGGGCTTGGCCGGCTTCTTCGCCGCCGCCTGATCGCGCGCGCGGGCGATCGTCTCGCGCACACGCTCAGGATCCGGACTGTCGTAACGCACCAGCACCGCGTCCCAGCCGACATAATGCGGCGTCTGGAAGAAAGTCGCCGGATCGGTCTCCTTGAGCAGGTCGATCGTATCCCGATCGATCGACAGGCAAAACGCCTCACCCGGCTCGTGCCCGACCGACAGGAACGCGCGCCCTTTGCTCGCGACCTTGACTGCTGGACCGCCATAATAGGTCGACAGTTCGGTATCCGGGAGCGTCAGCGCAAACGCGACGGCTTCTTCGAACGTCATGCTTCCCCTCCCCGCTTCTGCCGCAGGTCTTTCCACCACGCCATACGCTCGCTCACGCGTTTCTCGAAACCGCGTTCGGTCGGGGTATAGAAAGTCTGCGGCGCCATCTCCTCGGGCCAGTAATTCGACCCCGAAAAGCCGTGCTCGGTCTGGTGATCGTATTCGTAGCCCTTGCCGTAGCCGATCTCCTTCATCAGCTTCGTGGGCGCGTTGAGGATGTTCTGTGGCGGCATCAGCGAGCCGGTTTCCTTGGCGCTGCGCCACGCCGCAGCCGCGGCCTTGTAGGCGGCGTTCGATTTGGGCGCGGTGGCGAGGTAGAGGCACGCCTGGACGATCGCCAGTTCTCCCTCGGGCGAGCCGAGGAAATCATAAGCGTCCTTGGCCGCGATGCACTGCACCAACGCTTGCGGATCGGCGATTCCGACGTCTTCGCTGGCAAACCGCGTCAGGCGGCGCAGCACGTAGAGCGGCTCCTCGCCCGCCGTCAGCATCCGCGCGAGATAATAAAGCGACGCCTGCGGATCGGACCCGCGCAGCGACTTATGCAGCGCCGAGATGAGGTTGTAATGCCCCTCGCGATCCTTGTCGTAGACCGCGACGCGGCGCTGCAAAAACGCCGACAACCCCGCCGGATCGAGCGGCTCGTCGATCGTCACCGAGAACAGCGTCTCGGCCTGGTTGAGCAGGAAGCGCCCGTCGCCGTCGGCGCTGGCGATCAGCGCCTCGCGCGCTTCGGCAGTCAGCGGCAGCGGCCGCCCCATTTCGGCCTCCGCCCGCTCGATCAGTTGTTCGAGCGCGGCCCGATCGAGCCGCTGAAGGATCAGCACCTGCGCGCGGCTCAAGAGCGCCGCGTTCAGCTCGAACGACGGATTCTCGGTCGTCGCGCCGACCAGCGTGACGGTGCCGTTCTCGACATAGGGCAGGAAGCCGTCCTGCTGCGCGCGATTGAAGCGGTGGATCTCGTCGACGAACAGCAACGTCCGCTTGCCGACGCGTGCATGTTCCTTCGCCTCCGCGAACACCTTTTTGAGATCGGCGACGCCCGAAAACACCGCCGAGATCGCGACGAAGCGCAGCCCCACCGCATCGGCGAGCAGCCGCGCGATCGTCGTCTTGCCGGTGCCCGGTGGCCCCCACAGCACGATCGACGACAATTTCCCCGCTGCGACCATCCGCCCGATCGCGCCCTCGGGCCCGGTGATGTGATCCTGCCCGACCACCTCGGCAAGCGCCTGCGGCCGCAGGCGATCGGCGAGCGGTGCATTCTCGGGCGGCGCCTCGGCGGCGGGCGGATCGAAATCGGCAAACAGGTCGGCCATCGTCGCGAGAACATAAGGTGAGCGCAAAAAATTGCATCACTGCTCTTGCTAACTCACACTCAAGATATATCTTGATGCAATCGAAACTTCAGGAGGATTTTATGTTTGCGATGCGAGGAGATTGCGGCGGCCACCCGCGCGGGCGCCACGGCCATCACGGTCGCCATGCCGGTCCGGGTCGCGGATTCGGCGGCGAATGGGGCTGGGAAGGCTTTGGCGGTGCGATGGGTGGCCGCGGCGGCGGTCGCGGTCGGCGGATGTTCGACGGCAGCGAGCTGCGGCTCGTCCTGCTCAAGCTGATCGCCGATCAACCGCGCCACGGCTACGACCTGATCCGCGAGATCGAGGAGATGACCGGCGGCGGCTACACCCCCAGCCCGGGGATGATCTACCCGACGCTGACGCTGCTCGAGGATACCGGCCTGATCGCCGAACAGCAGGCCGAGGGCGCCAAGAAGCTCTACGCCGTGACCGACGAGGGCCGCGCCCATCTTGAGGAGAATGCCGAGGAGGTCGAGGCGCTGATCGCCCGGCTCACCCGGCTTGGCGAGAAGAGCCGCAGTTCGCAAGGGCACGGCGTGCGCCGCGCGATGATGAATCTCGGCATGGCGCTGCGCAACCGCTACATGGCGGGCGATTTCGACGAGGAGACGCTGCGCAAGCTGGTCGACCTGATCGACGAGACCGCCAAGAAGGTCGAGCGGCTCTGACCCGACTGGAAATGCTGCGGCGGCGGCTCGGTATCGCCGCCGCAGCCGCCGAAGGAGACACCATGACGACCACCACCGCCCGCGTGCCGACCGCGCACGCCAGCAAATATCTCCAGCAGCTCTGCAAGCACTGGCAGCACAATCTCGCCGTTACGTTCACGCCCGAAGAGGGCACGATTACCTTTCCCAAGGACGCCCGCGGTGCCGACTGGCCGAGCGACGGCGTCGCCCGTCTGGCGGCAACCGACGACGCGCTCACCGTGACGATCGAGGCGAGCAACGCCGATCATGCAGAGGCCCTCGAAGGCGCCGTCCAACGCCACCTCGACCGCTTCGCCTTCCGCGAGGCGCCGTTACCGTTCGACTGGCAACCCGGCTAGTCGCTCCGGCGCTCGTGCGCTGGACCGCGCTCCATCGCGAGATTGAGCGCGGAGACGACCAGCGACAGGTGCGACAGCGCCTGCGGAAAGTTGCCGAGCTGCCGCCCGCCGCCATATTCCTCGGCGATCAGCCCGACATCGTTGGCGATGCCGCATAGCCGCGCGAACAGCCGTTCGGCATCGTCCTTGCGTCCCTGCATCGCCAGCACGTCGACCAGCCAGAAGCTCGCGGCGAGGAACGCGCCCTCGCCGCCGCCGACGCCGTCGTCGGTTTCCTCGGTCTGGTAGCGCTGGACGAAGCCGTCGCAGATCAGGTCGCGCTCGATCGCCGCGACCGTGCCGATCATCTTCGGATCGTCGGCGGCGATGAACCCGGTGAGCGGCAGGCGCAGCACCGCCGCATCGAGCGCCGGGTCGCCATAAGCGCCGGCGAACGCGCCCAGGTTGCGATCGAACCCCTTGTCGAGCACCTCGGCGCGCACCTGATCCGCCAACGCGCGATAACGAGCGGACGCCTCCCCGTCATGATCCGCGAACCACTGCGCCGCGCGATCGAACGCCACCCAGCACATCGCCTTCGAATAGACGTGATGGACCGGATCGCCGCGGCTTTCCCAGATGCCGGCATCGGGCTTGGCCCAGTCCTTCTCGACCTGCGCCGCGAGCAACCGGAACAGCGCATCGGCATCGTCCTTCAGCGCAACGCCGTGCTTGGCCGCGAGGAACAGCGTGTCGAGCACCTCGCCATAGATATCGAGCTGCAACTGCCCCGACGCGCCGTTGCCGAAGCGCACCGGCCGCGAGCCTTCATAGCCCGCCAGCCAATCCGCCTCCCATTCGATCAATCGCCGGTCACCGCCGACCGAATAGAAGGGTCGCACGTCGATCGGGTCGCCCGCCACGGCGCGGCGCAGCCAGCGCACCCAGTCGGCGGCTTCGTCGTACAGGTCCGCCTTGATCAGCGCGAGCAGCGTGAAGGTCGAATCTCTGAGCCAGCAGAAGCGATAATCCCAGTTGCGCGCACCACCGATCCGTTCGGGCAGCGACGCCGTCGGTGCGGCGACGATCCCGCCGGTCGGCTGGTGGATCAGCGCCTTCAAGGTAATCAGCGACCGGATCGCCTCGGCCCGGTGCGGCCCGTCATAATGCGCGCCGGCGGTCCATTTCTCCCACCAGTCGACCGTGTCGGCGAGCGCCTTTTCAGCCTCGACCGGTTTCGGCGTCTCGCGATAGCTCTCGTACCAGGTCATCACGAACGACACGCGCTCGCCCGCGCCGACCTCGAACCGGCTGATGCCGCAGCGCCCATCGAAATCGGCCTTCACGTCGAAATCGAGCCGCACCGCATTGGGCCCGGCGATCGCCATCGTGCAGGCGTCCTCGTGTCGGATCAGCGGATGAATCTGCCCATAATCGAACCGCAGCGCGAGGTCGGAGCGCATCGCCACCCGGCCCTGTCGTCCCTCGACGACGCGGACGATGTCGGGCGCTTCGCCGCGCATCGGCATGAAATCGATCACCGCGACGACGCCATCTTCGGTGGTAAATTCGCTCTCCAACACCAACGTGTCGCCACGATAGGCGCGTCGACTCGCCGTCACCTCGCCTTCGGGCGCGATCCGCCAGCAGCCATTGTCTTCGTCCCCGAGCAGCGCCGCGAAGCACGCGCCCGAATCGAACCGCGGCAGACACAGCCAGTCGATCGATCCGTCGCGCCCGACCAATGCGGCGGTCTGCCCGTCGCCGATCAGCGCATAATCCTCGATCCGGCGCGCAGACGCGGCGCTCAATCGCCGTCCCCGAAGACGTGGGCCATCACCTGCTTTGCCGCCCCCTTGATCAATCCGACCTCGTCGGGATCGCCTTTGACCAATGTCGACATGAACGCCCGCGCCTGATCGATCGTGATGTGCGGCGGCAGCGGCGGCACCTCGGGATCGCTGCGCACCTCGAGCACCACCGGCACCCGCGACGCCAGCGCCTCGTCCCACGCCGACGACAGGCGCTCAGGATCGTCGACATAAATGCCCTTGAGCCCGATCAGCTCGGCGAACTTGTGATAGGGCACGTCGGGCAATTGCTGTGTCGCCTCGAAGCGCGGATCGCCCTCCATCACACGCTGCTCCCAGGTCACCTGGTTCAGATCCTGGTTGTTGAGCACCATCACTACGAACCGCGGATCGGCCCAGCGCTGCCAATATTTCTGCACGGTGATCAGCTCGGCCATGTTGTTCATCTGCATCGCGCCGTCGCCGACCATCGCGATCACCGGTCGATCGGGATGCGCGAACTTGGCGGCGATCGCATAGGGCACCGCCGCGCCCATCGACGCGAGGCCGCCCGACAGCGAACACATCATGCCGCGTTTCACCTTCAGGTCGCGCGCATACCAGTTCGCGCAGCTCCCGCTGTCGCTGGTCAGAATCGCATTGTCCGGCAGCTTGGGGCTGAGCTCGGTGAACGCGCGTTGCGGATTGACCGGGTTGGCCTCGACCATCGCGCGGTCGGCGAGTGTCTCCCACCATTTGTCCATCCACCCGGCGATGTCGTCGCGCCAGCCGGTATCGGACTTTTGCGTCAGCCGCGGCAACAGCGCCTCGATCGTCGCCGCAACGTCGCCGGTCAAATTGACCTCGCTCGGAAAGCGCAGCGACAGCATGCCGGGATCGAGATCGACCTGTACCCCGCGCGCCTGCCCTTCCTTGGGCAGGAACTCGGCATAGGGAAAGCCCGATCCGAGCATCAGGAAAGTGTCGCACTCGGCCATCATCTTGGAGCTCGGCTCGGTGCCGAGCAGCCCGATCGAGCCTGTTACCCAGGGCAGGTCGTCGGGCAGCACTTGCTTGCCGAGCAACGCCTTGGCGCACCCGGCCTGAAGCCGATCGGCCAGCGCAATCACCTGATCCGCCGCGCCCTTGGCGCCCGCGCCGATCAACATCGCGACCTTCCTGCCTTCGTTGAGCACCGCCGCCGCGCGATCGAGATCGGCGTCGCGCGGCACCACCTTGGGCGCGCTATAGCCGACGCCCGAGAAAGCGAAGCCGTGCTTGCGCTGCGGCTGCTCCATCGGCACGTCCTGAATGTCGTTCGGGAAGATCAGCGCCGTCACCTTGCGCCCGCCCTTGGCGATGCGGATCGCACGGTCGGTGAGGTGGCGAACCTGCGGGGGCGCCATCGCGGTGCCGACGAAATCGCAAACGTCGGCGAACATCGCGCCGAGATTGACCTCCTGCTGGTAATGCGCGCCGATCGCGGTGCGCGCCTGCTGCCCGACGATCGCCAGCACCGGGACGTGATCGGCCTTGGCGTCGTAAAGCCCTGTGATCAGGTGCGTCGCGCCTGGCCCCGACGTCGCCAGGCACACGCCGAGCTCGCCGGTGAACTTGGCATGCGCGGCGGCCATGAACGCCGCCATCTCTTCGTGCCGCACCTGGATGAACTCGAAATCGTGTTTCGATCGCTGCAGCGCGCCGAGCACGCCGTTGATGCCGTCGCCGGGATAGCCGTAGATCCGCCGCACGCCCCATTCGTGGAGGCGATCGCAGAAGAAATCGCCGACGGTCTCGCTCATTGCAGGCTCCCGATGCTGGTATGCCGGCTCAACCGATCGGATTGCGACATGTTCCGTTGAGAACGCCCGCGCGCGCTGCTAGTCGATTGCGCCATGGCAGAGACTCCGCGCGCCGCCCCATCCCGCCCGCAGCCCAAGCTCGGCAACCTCTCGATGGTGTGGCATTTCGCCTTTCGCTATCCCGGGCATATCGCCGCCGCGCTGATCGCGCTGGTCGTCGCGGCGGGCGCGACGCTGTGGATCCCGCGCACCTTCAAGCAGGTGATCGACAACGGCTTCGCGGCCGGCGCCAGCCATGCCGAGATCGGCCATTATTTCGGCGAGCTCGCGCTCGTCGTGATCGTGCTGGCAATCGCGTCGGCCTCGCGCTTCTATTTCGTTTCGTGGCTCGGCGAACGCACCGTCGCCGACGTCCGCATCGCCGTGCAGCGCAATCTGCTGCGCCTCACCCCGCGCTGGTTCGAGGAGAACCGCCCCTCCGAAATCGCCTCACGCCTCACCGCCGACACAGCGGTGGTCGAAATCGTCGTCGGCACCACGCTGTCGGTGGCGATCCGCAACCTGCTCGTCGGGGTGGGCGGGATCGCCTATCTGTTCGCGCTCGCCCCGCGGCTGGCGCTTTGGCTGATCGTCGGCATCCCGCTTGTCATCATGCCGATCGTCATGCTCGCGCGCCGGGTTCGGCTCTATTCGCGATCGAGCCAGGATCGTATCGCCGATATCGGGGCGGTCGCTTCCGAAACGCTTGGCGCGATGAAGATCGTCCAGGCGTTCGGCCAGGAAGGCCGCGAAGGCCGCCGCTTCGAAACCGCCGTCAACGCCGGGTTCGCCGCCGCCAAGCGGCGCTTCGGCATGCGCGCAATGCTCACCGCGCTCGTCATCGCCCTGATGTTCGGCGCGATCGTGCTGATCATGTACGACGCCGTCCATCTCGTCGCCTCCGGCAAGCTGACGGGCGGCGCGCTCGCCGCGTTCGTGATGACCGGCGGCATCGTCGCCGGCGCATTCCAGTCGCTGAGCGACGTTTATGGCGATCTGCTGCGCGCTTCCGGCGCAGCGGGCCGCCTGTCCGAACTTCTCGCCACCGAACCCGAAATCGCGGCACCCGCCAATCCGGTCGCTCTCCCCTCGCCGCCGCAGGGCGCGATCGAGTTCGACCATGTCACCTTCCATTATCCGACGCGCCCCGACACCGCCGCGCTGCACGATTTCTCGCTGGCGGTCGCCCCCGGCGAGACCGTCGCCGTGGTCGGCCCCTCGGGCGCCGGCAAGTCGACCCTCTTCCAGCTTGTCGAGCGCTTCTACGATCCGCAGACGGGCGCGGTCCGCCTCGACGGCATCGCGCTGCCCCATGCCGACCCTGCGGACATCCGTGCGCGCATCGCGATGGTGCCGCAGGAAACCGTGATCTTCGCGGCCTCGGCGCGCGACAATCTGCGCTACGGCCGCTGGGATGCGCCCGACGTCGAGCTTTGGGCCGCCGCCGAGGCCGCCAACGCCGCCGATTTCCTCAAGGCCCTCCCGCAAGGCCTTGACACCTTTCTCGGCGAAGGCGGCGCGCGCCTGTCGGGTGGCCAGCGTCAGCGCATCGCGATTGCGCGCGCGCTGCTCCGCGATGCGCCCGTGCTATTGCTCGACGAGGCGACTTCGGCGCTCGATGCCGAGAGCGAGCGCCTCGTCCAGCAGGCGCTCGAACGCCTGATGCAGGGCCGCACCACGCTCGTCATCGCCCACCGCCTCGCTACCGTCCGCGCCGCCAAGCGGATCATCGTGATGGACGAAGGTCGCATCGTCGAAAGCGGCGCGCATGCCGCTCTGATCGCCCGTGACGGTCTCTACGCACGGTTGGCGAGCCTGCAATTCAGCGAAGCGGCGTGAACCACGATGTTCTGATCGTCGGGACCGGGCACGGCGGCGCACAGGCGGCGATCGCGCTACGTCAGCGCGGCTTCGCAGGCAGCATCGCGCTGATCGGCGACGAGCCCGATCCGCCCTACGAACGCCCGCCGCTATCCAAGGATTATCTCGCCGGCGAACGCCCGCCCGAACGCTTGCTGATCCGCCCGCCCGCCTTTTGGGTCGATCGCGACATCACGCTGTTGACCGGACGGCGCGTCGTCTCGGTCGATCCCGACGCGCATACCGTCACCGACAGCACCGGGGAGAGCTATGGCTATGGCACGCTGATCTGGGCGGCAGGCGGTGCACCGCGTCGCCTCCCCTGCCGTGGCCACGATCTTCTGGGCGTCCACACGATCCGCACCCGCGCCGATGTCGATCAGCTTCGCGCCGAACTCGATGACGCGCAGCACGTCGCCGTGATCGGTGGCGGCTATATCGGGCTCGAGGCCGCCGCGTCGCTGACCAAGCTCGGCAAGCACGTCACCGTGATCGAGGCGCTCGACCGTGTCCTCGCCCGCGTCGCCGGCGCCGAACTATCCGCCTTCTTCGAGGCCGAGCACCGCGCCCACGGTGTCGAGCTCCATCTCGGCGCGACCGTGTCCGCGCTTGAGGGCAACGAGCGCGTCACCGGCGTCACGCTCTCCGACGGCGCCCACATCGCCTGCGACATCGCGATCGTCGGCATCGGCATCGAGCCCGCGGTCGGCCCGCTCCTCTCCGCGGGTGCGGCGGGCGGCAACGGCGTCACCGTCGACGACCGGTGCCGCACGACGCTCGCCGACATCTTCGCGATCGGCGACTGCGCTGCGCACGCCAATGCGTTCGCCGGGGGCGCGACGATCCGCCTCGAATCGGTCCAGAACGCCAACGACCAAGCCAATGTCGTCGCTGCGCTGCTGACCGGCAACGGCGCCAGCTACGACGCGATCCCCTGGTTCTGGTCGAACCAATATGACCTGCGCCTGCAAACCGTCGGCCTGTCGCTCGGCCACGACGACACCGTCGTCCGCGGCGATCCCGCCGCCCGCGCCTTCTCAGTCGTGTATCTGGAGCAAGGTCGCGTCACCGCGCTCGACTGCGTCAACGCGACGCGCGACTACGTCCAGGGCCGTGCACTGATCCTAGCCGGCTCAACGCCCGACAAAGCGGCACTCGCCGACACGTCGATCGCCCTGAAGTCACTCGTCTAACGCTGGCAGCTCGGGCACCAGAAGGTCGATCGCCCGCCCTCGACATAGCGCTTGACCACGCCGCCGCACCCGCACGGTTCGCCCTCGCGCCCGTAAACCTGGAACTGCTTCGAGAAATAACCGAGCTCGCCATCGGGGCGCACGTAATCGCGTAAAGACGAACCGCCTGCCTCGATCGCCGCGTTGAGCACCAGATGGATCGCCTCGATCAACCGCTCCAGCCGCGGCTTCGCCACCTTGCCCGCGGCACGCTTGGGCGAAATCCGCGCCTCGTATAGCGCCTCGCAAACGTAGATGTTGCCGAGCCCCGCAAGGATCCGCTGGTCGAGCAGCATCTGCTTGATCGACGCGCTCCGCCCTTTCAGCGCCGCCGCCAGATAATCGGCGGTCAACTCCGGCCCGAGCGGCTCCGGCCCCATCGCGGCGAACGGTGGATAGCGCTCAAGATCATCGCTCGCCCACAGATCGACCGAGCCGAACCGCCGCGGATCGTTGAGCGCGACGCGCCGCCCGTTGCCCGTCTCGATCACCAGATGGTCGTGCGGCAGCAGTTCTTCAGGATCGACTCGCCACCGCCCCGACATGCCGAGATGGAACACCATCGTGTCGCCCCGGCTCGTTTCGATCAGCCCGTATTTCGCCCGCCGTCCGAGACCCGTCACCATCGTGCCAGTCAGCCGCTGCCCGAGGTCTTCGGGAAACGGCCGCCGCAAATCGGGCCGACGCACCTGCACGCCCGCGATCCGCTCGCCTTCCAGCACCGGCGCCAGCCCGCGCACGGTCGTTTCGACTTCGGGTAATTCAGGCATGAAAGAGCGCTAGGTTGCGTTTGCCGTCCCGGCAAGCCTTGGCTACAGGCCATCGCCATGACCGACACCGTTTCCTTCGGCTACGAAGACGTCGCCCCGACCGAGAAAACCGCGCGCGTGCGTAGCGTGTTCTCCAACGTCGCCAGCCGCTATGACCTGATGAACGACGCGATGTCGGGCGGCATGCACCGCCTCTGGAAGGATCGCTTCGTCCGCCGCGTCAAACCGCGCCCGCATGAACAGATTCTCGATATGGCCGGCGGCACCGGCGACATCGCCTTCCGCCTCGCCGCATCGGGCGCCGACGTGACGGTCGCCGATATCAACCCTGAGATGCTCGCCGTCGGCATCGAGCGCGCGCAGCAGCGCGGCATCGACGGGCTGGTGTGGACCGAAGCGAACGCCGAGACGCTGCAATTCCCCGATCGCTTCTTCGACGCCTATACGATCGCGTTCGGCATCAGGAACGTGACCGACATTCCGGCGGCACTTCGCGAAGCGCACCGCGTGCTCAAGCGCGGCGGGCGGTTCTTCTGCCTCGAATTCTCGACGACGCTGTGGCCGGGCTTCGCCGACGTCTACGATTTCTATTCGCACAAGCTGGTCCCCAAACTCGGCAAGCTCCTCGCCGACGACGAGGACAGCTATCGCTACCTGATCGAATCGATCCGACGCTTCCCCGACATGCCGACCTTCGAGCGCATGATCGGCGAGGCCGGCTTCGTGCAGACCAAGGTCGAGCCGATGCTCGGCGGCCTCGTCGCGATCCATTCCGGCTGGCGGATCTGAGCGCCAAGTGACCGCGCCCGCCGTCCACCTCTGGCGCCTGCTCAAATGGGGCCGCATCCTCGCGCGTCACGGCGCGCTGCGCGGCATCGAGCAGGACCCGAACACGCCTGCCCCCGTCCGTCGCCTCGCCCGGCTCGCCCGCTTCGGCGCGCGCGTGCCCAAGGTGCCGCGCTATGCCGACGCGTTCCAGGCGATCGGCCCCGCCGCGATCAAGCTCGGCCAGACGCTGGCGACGCGCCCCGATCTGATCGGCGACGAGGCCGCGCACGACCTGATGCGCCTCCAGGACGCGCTGCCCCCCGTCCCGTTCGAGACGATCCGCGAGCAGCTCCGCCAAAGCTTCGGCCGCCCGATCGAAGACCTGTTCACCTCGATCGACCCCGACCCGATCGGCGCCGCCTCGATCGCGCAGGTCCACCGCGCCGAGACCACCGACGGTCATCACGTCGCGGTCAAGGTGCTGCGCCCGGGGATCGAGAAGGACTTCGCCCGCGCGATCGACACCTATCAATGGGCCGCCGCCCAGCTTGAAGCGTTGGGCGGCGAAGTCGCACGCCTGCGCCCACGCCTCGTCATCGAGACCTTCAAGCGCTGGACCGCACGCGAGCTCGACTTGCGCCGCGAGGCCGCCTCGGCCTCCGAACTCGCCGAATCGATGCAGGCCGAGCCCGATTACATCGTCCCCGCGATCGACTGGCAGCGCACCACCGGCCGCGCGATGACGCTCGAATGGATCGACGGCATCAAGCTCGCCGATCGAGAAGCGCTGGTCGCGGCGGGCTATGACCTCAAGAAGCTGGCGGAAACGCTGGTCAACGCCTTCCTCCGCCAGGCGATCTCCGAAGGTTTCTTCCACGCCGACATGCATCAGGGAAACCTGTTCGCATTGCCCGGCAACCGCATCGCCGCGATCGATTTCGGTATCATGGGCCGGATCGACCGCCGCGCGCGCAACTGGCTCGCGGAAATCCTCTACGGCCTGATCACCGGCAATTACCGCCGCGTCGCCGAAATCCATTTCGAAGCAGGCTATGTCCCGCCGCACCACAATGTCGCCGAGTTCGCGACGGCGCTGCGGGCGGTCGGCGAGCCGATGCGCGGGCTGCCGGTCAAGGACATGTCGGTCGGCATGATGCTCGACGGGCTGTTCAACATCACCCGCGATTTCGACATGCAGACGCAGCCGCATCTGCTACTGCTGCAGAAGACGATGGTGATGGTCGAAGGCGTCGCCAACGCGCTCGATCCCGAGATCAACATGTGGGAAACCGCCGCCCCGTTCGTCCGCGAATGGATCAGGACCGAGCTCGGTCCCGAGGCCGCACTCGCCGATCGCCTCGTCAAGGACGTGCAGACCCTCGCGCGCCTCCCCGACCTGATCCGCAACATCGAGGCGCGCTATCCGCCGCCCGGCGGTGCACCCCCCGCCCCGCCGCTCAAGCAGATCGAGGTCGTCCGCATCGGCGGCGGCTGGCGCTATGCCGCGGTCGCGATCCTGACGGCGGTTGCCAGCGTCGCCGCCACCTGGGCGGTGCTGCACTGAGATGGTCGCCCCGCGCAGCCGTCGCCGCCCGCTCTGGCTCGACGCGCCGACGCGGTTCGCGGGGCTGTCGCGCCGCCAGGCATATTGGGGCCTCGCGATTGTCGCGCTGCTGCTGCTCGCCTGCTTCTCCGCGTTGCAGAGCGCCGCGCCGCCGCCCGCGACCGGCCAGGGCACCGGCACGCCCGGCGACCGCGCCGATGTCGTGCTCTATCAGGCGATCGTCGACGGCATCCGGCACGGCGGCGATTATTATCAGACCACCGCATCGCAGCTGCGCGCCGGCAATTATCCGCTGCGCCCGTTCGTCACCTTCCGCCTGCCGACGCTCGCGGTGACGCAGGCGGCATTGCCGCCGGTCCTCGTCATCGCCTTGCTCTACCTGCTCGTCGGCGGCACCTTGCTGGCTTGGTGGACGCGGCTGCGTCCCGCGCTCGCCAGCCGGCCGGCGCAAATCGTTGCCCTGATCCTGCTCGCAGCCGGCATGGTCGTGTTCGTCCGTCCTTCGCTGGCGGCGTTCCACGAGGTCTGGGCCGGCCCGCTGATCGCGCTGTCGCTGGCGCTGCGCCGCCCCGGCCGCTGGGTCGAGGCAGTCGCGCTGGGCCTGATCGCGATGCTGATCCGCGAAACCGCCGTCATCTACGCCGCGATCATGCTCGCCTTCGCCCTGATCGAACGCGAGCGTCGCGAGGCGCTGGGCTGGAGCGCCGCGATCACAATGTTCGCGCTGGTGGTGATCCTTCACGCCCGCGCCGTCGCCGCCGTTGTCGGCCCGCTCGATCCCGCGTCGCCGGGATGGAGCGGCATGCTCGGCTTCGGGTTCGTCGTCCGCTCGCTCGCCGCCACCACCGCGCTGTCGCTATTCCCGCTGCTGCTCGCCGCGCCGCTCATCGGCCTCGCTCTCGTCGGCTGGGCAGGATGGAACGACACGACCGGCCTGCGCGGCGTCGCCATCCTCGTCGCCTATACCGCGCTGATCGGCCTCGCCGCGCGCGCCGACACCTTCTATTGGGCGATGATGATCGCGCCGCTGACCCTGCTCGGCCTCACCTTCGCGCCCGACACGATCGGCGACCTCGTCACGCGCGCGCTCGACAGGCGGCGCATCACCGTGACAAAAGCGGTGCGATGAAACGCATCCTGCTGATCGTCGGCGGCGGCATCGCGGCGTACAAGGCCTGCGAGTTGATCCGCCTGTGCCGCAAGGCGGACATCGCCGTGCGCTGCGTGTTGACCGACGGCGGCGCGCATTTCGTCACCCCGATGACGCTCGCCGCGCTCTCCGAAGCGCCGGTCCATACCAGCCTGTGGGACCTCAAGGATGAGGCCGAGATGGGGCACATCCAATTGAGCCGCGAAGCCGATCTGGTCGTCGTCGCGCCGGCCACCGCCGATCTGCTGGCGAAGATGGCTGCCGGCATCGCCGACGATCTCGCCACCACCTTGCTGCTCGCGACCGACAAGCCCGTCCTCGCCGCACCGGCGATGAACGTCCGCATGTGGCAACACGCCGCGACCGTCCGCAACGTCGCGACACTGCGCGGCGACGGCGTCTCCGTGCTCGAACCCGACGAAGGTCCGATGGCGTGCGGCGAATACGGTCCCGGCCGCCTGCCCGAACCCGAGGCGATCCTTGCGGCGATCAAGCAGGCCCTCGCGCCATCGTGAGCCTTGCCGGCAAGCATATCCTCGTCACGGCCGGCCCGACGCACGAGCCGATCGATCCGGTGCGCTATCTCGCCAACCGATCGTCGGGGCGGCAGGGCTTCGCGATTGCCGAGGCGCTGGCCCGGCTCGGCGCGAGCGTAACGCTCGTCGCCGGCCCGGTGACGCTGCCGACGCCGGCCGGTGTCACCCGCATCGATGTCGAGACAGCGCTCGACATGGCCAATGCCGTCGCGCGTGCGCTGCCGGTCGATGCCGCGGTAATGGTCGCCGCGGTAGCCGACTGGCGGGTCGATTCGGCCGCTCAGAAGATCAAGAAGGGCGATGCGGCGCCGACCCTGACGCTGATCGAAAATCCCGATATCCTCGCCACGCTCGCGCGAAGCCCGCGTCGCCCGCGACTGCTGATCGGCTTCGCCGCCGAGACCGAGAACGTCATCGCCAACGCCGTTGCCAAGCGCGACCGCAAGCAAGCCGATTGGATCGTCGCCAACGACGTGTCGGGTCCAAAGGGCGAAAGCGTGATGGGCGGCGACGCCAACACGGTCCATATCGTGCGCGCGTCGGGTGTGGAAAGCTGGGAACGCTTGCCCAAGTCCGAGGTCGCCGCGCGACTAGCGGATCGCGTCGCCGACGCGCTCGAGGACTGAACTTTCCTACAAACTCTCGTTCTGCTAATGTTCTTTCCGTGAATTACGCTGTCGCTCACTTCAAACCGCTCAGACGCCGACGACATTGCTTCAATCGCCAGCGCTTCATGTCGCATTCCCGGAACCTTCGGAACTTTCGGTGCGCGAACGCGGCCTTGATCCGCGTCGCAGCCCTTCCCAAAGGATGTTCATGACGCCGATTACCATTGCGATTCGTCGCCTTCCGCACGGCGAAGGTCTGCCTCTCCCCGCATACGCCACGCACGGTGCCGCCGGCATGGACGTCGTCGCCGCCGAGGAGATCACGCTCGCCCCCGGCGGTCGCCACGCGGTCGCCACCGGTTTTGCGATGGCGATTCCCGAAGGCTACGAAGTCCAGGTCCGTCCGCGCTCGGGTCTGGCGCTCAAGCACGGCGTTACCTGCCTTAACACGCCGGGGACGATCGACAGCGACTATCGCGGCGAAGTGAAGGTGATCCTCGCCAATCTCGGCCAGGAGCCGTTCCCGATCCGCCGCGGCGACCGCATCGCCCAGCTCGTCCCCGCCCCCGTGTTGCGCGCCGAGCTGATCGAAACCGACTCGCTAGACGAAACCGCGCGCGGCGCCGGCGGCTTCGGCTCGACCGGACGGTGAGCCTCAGCGACGCCCAGTTGTCGCGCTACGCCCGCCACATCGTTCTGCGCGAAGTGGGTGGCGCGGGGCAGATGCGCCTGTTGGGCAGCACCGTCGCGGTAATCGGCGCCGGCGGTATCGGTTCGCCGGCGCTCCAGTATCTCGCAGCAGCGGGTGTCGGCCGCCTGGTCGTGATTGACGACGACCGCGTCGATCTCTCCAACCTCCAGCGCCAGACGCTTTTTGCCACCGCCGACGTCGGCACGCCCAAGGCCGAGGCCGCGCGTTCCGCTCTCGCCCGCCTCAATCCCGACGTGACGGTCGAGCCGCGGGTCACCCGCCTCGATGCAGCCAACGCTGCGACACTCATCGCGGGCGCCGACGTCGTCCTCGACGGCTGCGACAATTTCGCCACCCGCCTGGCCGTCGCCGATGCGGCGCTTGGCCGACGCATTCTGCTCGTTTCCGCCGCGGTCGGCCAGTTCGAGGGCCAGCTCGGCGTCTTCCGCGGCTGGGAGGCCGACAAGCCGTGCTATCGCTGTTTCGTCGGCAACGATCCCGACCGCCCCGAGGTGAGTTGCGCCGAACAAGGCGTGCTCGGCGCGATGACCGGAGTCATGGGTAGCCTCGCCGCGCTCGAAGCGATCCGCGCGTGCGTCCCGTTCGGCGACGATCCCGCCGGCAAGCTCCTGCTCGTCGATGCGCTCTCGTTCCGCTTCCGCACGCTCACACTGCCGAAGGATCCGGGCTGCCCGGCTTGCGCCGAAAGCGCCAGAACCGCCGGTTGACGAGATCGTCGTTCGCCGAGCCGTCGTTGCGATGCTGCCAATCGTAGCGGAACTGCGTCCCCGAATTGAGATCGGTCGAGAAGATCCGCTCCACCGAAAAGCCGCTCTCGTTCGCCAGCCGCTCGACATAGAATGGTGACGGCCTGCTCCCCGTGCCGCCGAGCGCATCTTCCTCCGACGCGGCATTTTCCTTGCGCAGCAGGATCAGATCGGGGTCGGTCGAATCGCACACCACCGTTTCGACGACCACATCGTCGGCCATCGCAAAACAGCGCCGCAGATGCGCCTCCATATCGCGCAAATGATAGAGCAGCCCGAAATTGATGATCAGATCGAAGCTGCCGAGCGCGCCGAAATCGCCGTCCAGATCGGCTTGCTCAAGCTGCAAGCGCGGCACATTCCGGTGCCGCAATCGCGCGTAATTGATCGTTTTCGTCCGTCCGTCGACGGCGACGACATGCGCGCCCAGATCGGCGAAGAACGCCCCGATCTCGGCGTGTCCGCAGCCGACCTCCAGAATATTGCGGCCGATAAAATAATCGACGCCGTAGAGTTCGAGCAGCTTGTCGATCCGCCGCGTGCGCCAGTCATCATAGCTGCGATGAAACAGGCCGTGGGGATTGGACAGCGCCGCGTGAGCGAGGTGCCGCTCGACGGGTGTCAGCGACAGCTCCATCCTGAGGAGATCGCTGCGATCACGGGCGCGGGCCAGCGCGGCCGCGGTGCCGCTACGGAACTTGTCCCACGCATTCGTCCAGGACGTCAGCCGACCGACCACTGCGCCTCCTAACGCCGCCCCGCTCCAGCGCCGCGACCGTGACACCGACCCGACGTCGCAAATTAGGCGGCGTCCTTTCGATCGTCAGGACGATACCGGCCGGTCTATCCCGCAGTCTATCGGGCAATTTTACGCGGTTGCCATCTCCGCCAGCACGATCGCGCCGAGCGGCCCGGCATTGCCGCCGAGTGCGGCGGGGACAATGTAGCTGTCGAGATCGTCGAGCTCGGGCCGCTGGACATAGCCGCCCAGGCTTTCCGCGAGGCCGGTGCGCAGCCGCGGAAAAAGGTGCGCGTTACCCGTCATCACGCCACCGCCGAACACGATCCGCCGCGGTACGCCGGTCAGCACGAGCGTCAGAAGCAATTGCGCCAGCGAATGCACGACGCCATCCCAGGCGGGGTCATCGGGTGCCAATTCGGGCGCGGGCCGCCCAGCTCGAGCGGCGATCGCGGGGCCCGACGCCAGCCCTTCGACGCACGCGCCGTGAAACGGACAATGCCCGGCGAAAGCATCGCCCGGCAGCCGCGTCGGGCGAACGTGACCGAGCTCCGAATGCGTCATTCCGTCGACCGGCCGGCCGTGCGCGATCATTCCGACCCCGATCCCGGTGCCGACCGTGACATAGGTAAAATCGGCGAGCCCTTGCGCCGCCCCCCATCGGCCCTCGCCTAGCGCGGCGCCGGTGACGTCGGTGTGGAACCCGGTCGGCACGCCGTAGCGCCGCTGCAGCCGCCCGGCGACGTCGGTATGCTGCCAGCCCGGCTTCGGGCTCGACGTGACGAAGCCGTAGTCGCTCGCCCCGCGCTCGATCGAGACCGGCCCGAAGCTCGCCACGCCGAGTGCCCCAAAGGCGCCGAAGCCGTCGAGCGCGCGCTCGATCGCCGCCAGCGTGTCATCAGGCGACGTGGTCGGGATACGGCATTCATCAATGATGTCGTCAGGCCCGCGCGCCAGAATGACGATGCACTTGGTGCCGCCGAGCTCGACCCCCGCGAGGGGAAGGTCGGCTTTGGTGCGCGCGGGGTCATCGGTCATGGCATTCGGCTATCCGAAGCGCCCGCCATCCTGTCAAGCGGCGGGGGCCGCTACGCAAATCGTGGCGCGCCGCAACAAACACCGCTACATCGCAAGCCCATGGCAAAGACGCATCGTTTCTATTCGATCCACGCACACCAAATGCTGCGCGTCGGTGCGGCAACACCGGTCGCAACGGTCGGCGATCCCGCCGCCAATGCGGCAGCGACGATCGACCTCGCGACGCGCGCGGATGCCGATGGCGTCGACCTGCTCGTGTTCCCCGAGCTCAACGTCTCGTCCTACGCGATCGACGATCTTCACCTCCAGGCCGCACAGCATCAGGCGACCGATGCAGCGATCGCCGCGATCACCAAGGCGAGCGCCAAGCTGCGTCCCATTCTCGTCGCCGGCGCAGCGCTGCCGCGTGCCGGGCGGTTGTATAACTGCGCCATCGTCATCGCCCGTGGCCGCGTGCTCGGGGTGGTGCCCAAGACCTACCTGCCCAACTACCGCGAATATTATGAGAAGCGCTGGTTCGCCTCGGGCCACGGCCTTGCTGGATTGACGATCGACCTCGCAGGAGACACCATTCCGTTCGGCGCCGACCTGATCTTCGCCGCCGCCGACCTGCCGCATTTCATCTTCGCCGCCGAAATCTGCGAGGATTTCTGGTCCCCCACCCCGCCCTCGACGGCCGCCGCGCTCGCCGGGGCGCTGGTTTGCTGCAACCTGTCGGCCTCGAACATCGTCATCGGCAAAGCGCGCGAGCGCGAGATGCTGTGCGCGGCGCAATCGGCGCGCGCGGTCTGCGGCTACGTCTTCTCCGCGGCGGGGTCGGGCGAGAGCACCACCGATCTCGCCTGGGACGGGCAAGGGCTGATCCACGAGCTCGGCGATTGCCTCGGTCAGTCGCACCGCTTCGGCGACGCCCCCGAAATCCTCGTCGCCGATCTCGATCTCGGCCGCATCCGGCAGGAACGGATGCGCGTCGGCACGTTCAACGACGCCGCCGCGTTCGCCGGCCATCCCGAAACGCGCTTCCGCCGCATCGCCTTCGAACACAAGCCCGACTTCGCCGATATCGGCCTCAAGCGCCCCGTCCGCCGCTTTCCGTTCGTGCCGAACACGCCCGAGAAGCTCGACCAGGATTGCTACGAGGCGTTCAACATCCAGGTTCAGGGTCTCGCACGGCGGATCACGGCTTCGGGGGTCGCGCGGCTGGTGATCGGCGTGTCGGGCGGGCTCGATTCGTGCCACGCGCTGATCGTCGCGGCCAAGGCGATGGACCTGCTCGAGCTGCCGCGCACCCGCATCCTCGCTTACACGATGCCCGGCTTCGCGACCGGCGACGAGAGCAAGGCCAATGCCTGGGCCTTGATGCGCGCGCTCGGCGTGTCGGGCGACGAGATCGACATCCGCCCCGCCGCCGAGCAGATGCTGCGCGATCTCGATCATCCCTATGCCGATGGCGAGGCGACCTACGACGTCACCTTCGAAAACGTCCAGGCCGGGCTACGCACCGATTATCTGTTCCGCCTCGCCAACCAGCATAACGGCATGGTCGTCGGCACCGGCGATCTGTCCGAACTCGCGCTCGGCTGGTGCACCTACGGCGTCGGCGACCAGATGAGCCATTATGCGGTCAATGCCGGCGTGCCCAAGACGCTGATCCAGTTCCTGATCCGCTGGGCGATCAAGACCGACCAATTCGACGCCGCGACCGACGATGTGCTCGACGCGATCCTGGCGACCGAGATCAGCCCCGAACTGATCCCCGCCGACGCCACCGGCAAGATGCAGAGCACCGAGGACCGGATCGGTCCCTACGAACTACACGATTTCTTCCTGCACCATTTCGCCCGCTTCGGGCTGCCGCCGTCGAAGGTCGCGTTTCTCGCCTGGCACGCCTGGCGAGACCGCGACGCCGGACGCTGGCCGCTCGAACTTCCGCTCGAAAAGCACAACCAATACGATCTAGCGACGATCTCGAAATGGCTCGAGCTGTTTCTCAAGCGCTTCTTCGCGACGACGCAGTTCAAGCGCTCGGCGATTCCCAACGGCCCCAAGGTCTCGACCGCCGGCGCGCTAAGCCCGCGCGGCGACTGGCGCGCACCATCCGACGGCACCGCCAAGCCGTGGCTCGACGAATTGGCGAAAAACCTGCCCTAAATCGCTCCCACTCGATTGTGGCCTCTCCTGTATACGACTGTTTTTTAAGGTGAAAATAAATTTCCTCAAAAAAGACCGACCGGTGCCCCGTCAATTTTTAAGGTATTGATATTCTTGAATCATTACTTTGCTTTCCTAATGATTGGCTTCAGCGACATTCGATAGCGTCCCATTCTTTGGGTGCACTTCCGGCAAGCAGTTGTGATCGGCTACGATGGGCTTCAGGTGCAAAACCGTTCCGCGAGAAGCTGCGCGATTTGCGGAAGTTGCGGCAGGACATTTATGCCCTTCCGATTTTGTCACCAACAGGTCGCGACGGGACCGGCGCTTCGCCACCCACGATCCCATCATTACCGGCGAGACGTCGCTTCGCTTCGCGAAGCCAAACTGCATTCTGGCGCGAATGACTAGATCGAGCTGCTCAAGCATGTTGGCCCCAGTTTTAGTCGGCGGCAGATACAGCCAGACCGCGTTAGCCGGAAAGCATCAATCGACTTTGGTCGTGCGCAGATACGGCCGATGCTCGGTCCAGCCTTGGGGGAAGAGCGTCTTCGCCTCGTCATTGCCGATCGACGGCGGGATGATCACCTCCTGGCCCTTGCGCCAGTCGGCCGGGGTCGCGATGCGCTTGGCATCGCCGAGCTGCAGCGAATCGATCACGCGCAGGATCTCGTCGAAATTGCGCCCGACGCTCATCGGATAGGTCATCGTCAGACGGATCTTCTTGTTCGGATCGATGATGAAAACCGATCGCACCGCCGCCGTCTCGCTCTGCTCGGGGTGGATCATGTCGTAGAGCTTGGCGATCTTCAGATCCTTGTCGGCGACGATCGGGAACTGGACGTCGGTCTTCTGCGTGTCGTTGACGTCGGCGATCCACTTGCGATGCTCTTCAGCGGTGTCGGTCGACAGGCCGAGCGGCTTGACCTTGCGCGCTGCGAACTGATCGGCGAGCTGCGCCGTCCGACCCATCTCGGTCGTGCAGACCGGCGTGAAGTCGGCCGGGTGGCTGAAGAAGAACACCCAATTGTCGCCGGCCCATTCATGGAAGCTGATCGGGCCCTGCTGGGTTTCGACGGTGAAGTCGGGTGCGGTATCGCCGATGTGCAGGCTCATGAACTCTCCTCGTGCGTTTGCGGGTTGGTCGTCAGAATGTAGTCGCGCTCTTCCACAACATGTAGGCGGCGACGACGAAGATCAGCGCGGAAAATACCGTAGTCAGCGCGCCCGTTCCCGACAAGCGCCGCGCCAGTATGGTGCCGCTCACCCCGCCGATCACGCCGCCGACGATGAAGATGCCGGCAAGCGGCCAGTCGACCAGCCCCGACAATGCGTAGTTGAGCGCGGTGGTGAGGCCGAACGCGGTCACCGCGACCAGGCTGGTGCCGACCGCGTTGATCATCGGCATCCGCGTCGAGGCGACCAGCCCGGGGACGATCAGGAACCCGCCGCCGATCCCGAAAAAGCCCGAGAACAGCCCGGTGCCGAACCCGAACCCGCCGACCTTCGGCGCGTTCTCGCGCGTGCATTGCGCGTTCGGGTCGCCGCCGCCCTTGCGCCCGCGCAGCATCAGCACGCCGACGACGACCATCACCAGCGCGAACAGGAACAGCAGCTTCTGCCCGTCAAACGCCTTGCCCGCGGTCGAGCCGATCAGCGCGCCGACGATGCCTGCCGCGGCATAGACCACGCCGCACCGCCACTTGACCGTCTTCGCCCGCGCATGGCTGGCAAGCCCGGTCGCGGCGTTGGCGGCAACCGCGAGCGCGCTGGTGCCGATCGCCATGTGCGGGCTAGGCACGCCGACGAGATAGACCATCAGCGGCACCGCGAGGATCGACCCGCCGCCGCCGACCAGCCCGAGCGAAAAGCCGACCAGCGCACCCGACAACGCGCCCAGCAGATATTGGATCGTGTCGAGCATGACGGGCCTTCAGCGTGAAGAGGGTTGGGGGACGGCGCCTCGGATCGCCGCGGCGTGATCGACCAGGCGGTGCAGCGCGAAGCCGGCGAGCATCGCCACCACGAACGCGCCAGCCGGAACCGGCTTCAGCGCGAGATCGGCGATCGCCGGGCCGGGGCACAACCCGGCAATTCCCCACCCCACACCGAACAGCACCGCGCCGCCGATCAGGCGCGGCGTAATCGGGTTGGTGTCGGGCAGCGCAAAAGCGCGGTCGGCAAGCGGCGCATCGAGCCGGCGGCGGATCCGCCAGGCGATCGCCATCGGGATCAGCGCGCCGCCCATCACGAAGGCGAGCGTCGGGTCCCATGCGCCGCCGGTCAGGTCCAGAAACGCGCGGACGCGGGTCGGATCGGCCATGCCGGATATGGCCAGCCCGGCGCCGAATATCATGCCGGCGAAAAGGGCGATGATCCAGCGCATCACCACGAAACTCCCAGCGTCCTCATCAGGGCGACCGTTGCAAAACCGGCCAGCATGAATGCGGCGGTCGCGGCCAGCGATCGCGGCGACAGCCGGGAAATGCCGCAGACGCCGTGCCCGCTGGTGCAGCCGCTGCCCAACCGCGTGCCGGACCCGACGATCAGGCCGCCGACCAGGATGACTGCCAGCGAGGGTGCGAACCGGGTGTCGATCGGTCCGGCGACGCCCGCGACCAGCGCGGCACCGATCGGCAACCCGACGACGAACGCCGTCGCGATCGGCCAGGGCGCGCCGCCGCTCGAAAGCCCCGTTGCGCGCGCGGCGAGCCCGCTCACCCCGGCGATCCGCCCGAGCCCGAGCAGCATTACCGCGCCGGCAATCCCGATCATCAGCCCGCCGATCAGTCCGGCAACGGGCATGGCGTTCGACCAGTCCATTACAGCACGTCCAATGGCAGCTTGAGGTAGCGTGTGCCGTTGGCCTCGGGCTCGGGCAGGCGGCCGCCGCGCATGTTGACCTGCACCGCCGGCAGGATCAGCGCGGGCATCGACAGCATAGCGTCGCGCTCGGTCCGCATCTTGACGAAGGCGTCCTCGTCGACGCCCTCATGGACGTGGACGTTGCCGGTGCGCTCGGCGCCGACCGTCGTCTCCCATGCGAAGCGGTCGCGGCCCGCCGCCTTGTAATCGTGACACAGGAACAGCCGGGCTTCGGCGGGCAGCGACAACAGGCGGCGGATCGAGCGGAAGAGCTGCCGGGCGTCGCCGCCAGGAAAATCGGCGCGCGCGGTGCCATAGTCAGGCATGAAGATCGTGTCGCCGGCGAACACGGCATCACCGATGACATACGCCATGTCCGCGGGCGTATGGCCAGGCACGTGCAGCACGGCGGCGCTCAAGTCGCCGATCGTGAATACGTCCCCATCGTCGAACAGCCGATCGAACTGCGACCCGTCGCGCTCGAACTCGGTGCCGGCATTGAACAATTTGCCGAACACCTCCTGCACCCGACAAATGTCGCGGCCGATCGCCAGCTTACCGCCGAGCTTCGCCTGCAGATATGGCGCGGCCGACAGGTGGTCGGCATGGGCGTGCGTTTCGAGCAGCCACTCGACCGTCAACTCCTCGTCCCTCACATAGGCGACGATCGCATCCGCCGATGCAAATGATGTCCTGCCGGCGGCGGCATCGTAGTCCATTACCGAGTCGATTATCGCGGCACTCCTCGTCGCCGCATCGTGCACAACATAGCTCGCGGTGAAGGTCACCTCATCGAAGAAAGCCCTCACGACCGGGCGTTTGGCGCCATCGGCGCGAGCTGCCTCGATAACCGCTGTAGCGCGCGTCAGCGCGCCCATGTCGCGAGTGGCCATCGCCACCTCCTGAGCAAATCACTTTACAATTACAGATAAGTGTGTAATTTTAAAATGTCAACGTCGCCAGCCCGAACGACTGATTTATTCGATGGGAGATCGCACTTGGAGCCCACCATACCCAGCTCGGCATTGCGCCTGGGGGACGAGGCCCCCAATTTCTCCGCGCGGAGCACGCAAGGCCCAATCACGCTGAGCGATTTCCGCGGCCGCTGGCTGGTGCTGTTTTCGCACCCCGCCGACTTCACGCCGGTCTGCACCAGCGAGTTTGTCGCGCTGGTCAAAGCGGCGGACGAGTTCGCCGCGCTCGATTGCGCACTGATGGCGCTTTCGGTCGACTCACTCTATGCGCACCTCGCTTGGATACGGCAGATCCACGACATGTTTGGCGTGACGGTCGAATTCCCGATCATCGAGGATCCGACGCTGGAAATCGCGCGTGCCTACGGCATGATCGGCCGCGAAGCGGTCGACGCGGCGGCAGTGCGGACGACCTATTTCCTCGATCCCGACGGAATGTTGCGGGCCTCGACCTGCTACCCAGCCGAGATCGGGCGCTCGGTCGACGAGATGCTGCGCATCCTTACCGCGCTGCAGCGGGTCCATAGCGGTGCGTGCCTGGCCCCCGCTAACTGGACGCCGGGCGGCGACCTGCTGCGCGTGCCGCGCGACTCCGTCGCGGAGATCGTCAAGGAAAAGAACGCCGGCGACTGGTTCTATACCACCATTCCCGACAAGGGAGCAGCATGAGCGACACTCCCGACTTCAGTGCTCGTGCCGAGGCGTTGCGGGCGATCGCACATCCTGTGCGGCTGGAATTGCTATGGGTGATCATGGCAGGCGAGCGTGCGGTCGGCGACATCGAAAGCGTCACCGGCATCAACCAGCCCGGGCTGTCGCAACAGCTCGGCGTGCTGCGAAAGGCCGAGCTGGTCGAGACGCGGCGCGAGGCAAAGCAGGTGTTCTATCGCATCGATGCTGCACGCTTGGGCGAGGTTGCCGATCTGATTTGTCAGCTTTCCAGGACGGCGCGCACGGCGGGCTCACAGCCGACCGGCGGTTCGACCAAGCGCCACGGTAGCGCCGCAGCCTTCGCCCGCGTGGGTTAGGCAAGCGCGCCGCGCGCCCAGGCAACGATCGCTTCGGCGCTCATAACCCCCGACTGACGAGCGATCTCGCGGCTTTGGTAGAACAGGATAAACGTCGGGATCGACCGGACGGCGTAGCGCGCGGCGATATCCGGCGCCGCTTCGGTATCGAGCTTGGCAAGGCGGGCTTGCCGTTCGGGCTGCTTCGCCGCCGCCTCGAACGCCGGCGTCATCATCCGACACGGACCGCACCACGTTACCCAGAAATCGACCAGCACCGGCAGGCTGCCCTTGCCGACCAACTTGTCGAACAACCCGCTGTCGGCAGCGACAGGCTTACCGGCGAACAGAGCGGCATGGCAGCGCCCGCAGGTCGGCGCGTCGGCCAGCCGCGCCTCGGGCACCCGGTTGAGCGCGCCATGCCGGACAGACGACCATCGCATCGCTCATGCCGCCTCCTCCGTACAGATCGTGCATAGCGCCTCGAACATTCGCCGCACCCGTGGGTCGCTGATCGAATAGATGCGCTATTGCTGATCGGTTCGCGCCGTCACCGCGCCCGCCTCGCGCAGCACCGCGAGATGCTGCGACACCGCCGCCTGGCGCAAGCAGGACGCCTCGCTCAGTTCGCCGACCGACGCCTCGCCCGCCGACAACCGGCACAGCAACGACAGCCCATCGCGATGCGCCAGCGCCTTCAGCGTCCCGGCAAGCCCGCTTGCAGTCTCGCGCATCCCGTCCATCGGCATGGCCGGGATCATGCAATCTCCTTCGTCAACGGGCGACCATCGTCGCGCAATACGATGTAGATCGCCGCGATGACCAGCACCGTCAGCAAAGTCGACGAGGCGAGACCGAACAGCAGCGAGATCGCCAGCCCCTGAAAGATCGGGTCAGTCAGGATCACCGCCGCCCCGATCATCGCGGCGGCCGCGGTCAGCACGATCGGCTTGAGGCGGATCATGCCCGCCTCGAGCAGGGTGTCGCGCAACGATTTGTCGTCGGCCCTCGCATGCCGGATGAAATCCACCAGGAGGATTGCATTCCGCACGATTATGCCCGCGAGCGCGATGAATCCGATCATCGAGGTCGCGGTGAACGGCGCGCCGAACAGCAGTGGCCTAGCACGATGCCGACCAGGGTCAGCGGGATCGGCGTCAGGATGACGAGCGGCAGCCTGAAGCTCTTGAGCTGCCCGACGACGAGCACGTAGATGCCGAGCAGCGCAACCATGAATGCCGCCCCCATGTCGCGGAAGGTGACCCAGGTGATCTCCCACTCGCCATCCCACAGCAAGGTGGTGTGGGCTTCGTCCTCGGCTGGCCATGCAGGCTGATCGCCGGCTTTTCGAGGCCGTGCGCTTTCCAGTCCAACTGGTCGATCGCCCGGTCGACCGCGAGCATCCCGTAGATCGGCACCTCTTAGCGCCCAGCCATCTCGGCAGTGACCATCGTCGCGCCGCGGCCGTCACGGCGGAACATCGTCTGCCCGCCTTTGGTCTGCGCCGCATCGACCACCTGGCCGGCTCGATGAGCTGCGGCCCGCCCGCACCCTGCGCCACTGCGACCGGCCCCTATCGCCAGCACCCCGCGCTTCTCGCTGCTTGGCGCCTTTCCTACGATGCAGTCAATCGGGGTCCAAGCGGCGATGATCGTTGCGCTCGTTGCGGGGTTTGCGATTACCAGTAGACGAACGCAGTCGGCTCGCTAGCCAGCGTCGGCCGCATCATTGCTCACGGCGGCGCATTTCGGTCGGTATATTAGCTAAATCGCATCGCTTCGAACGGCGCGCTAAGAGAGGCGGCAGCAAAGGAGCGTGAGAACCTTCAGCGTTTTATCGCTGCCCTTTAACGGTTTTGATTTTCAGTGGTGCGCCGCGCCGCCCATATCTTTCATCATCTCGTCATGATCCTCGGGCGCACTTGCCACCGTCGCTTTGTATTGCGCCGGTGACATTGACGGGAGCTTTTGGAGGAACGCGACCATGTCCCAGATCAGCGGATCGGGATGCGTCTTGCCCCAAGCCGGCATCGCGGTGAGCTTGACGCCGTGCTTGATGATCCAGAACTTCTGCGCCGGCGACAGGTCGGTGTCCTTGGCGAGCTCGGGAGCCTGCGGATAGAGGCCCTGCCCCATCTCGGTCGGCTCGACGCCGGGCCCGAGGTGGCAGCCCTGGCACATGTCGGCATAGAGCCCGGCGCCTGCAGAAATATGCGCCGGCGTTTCGAGATCGGGGGGCGGCTGGATGCCGCGGGCGTGGACCGCGATCGACCGGTCGCGCAGGCTTTCGAGCAGCGCGTAGACGGGTCGGCTGTGCGGCGCGTCGGCGGCGATGTTGTAGACGCCGAACCAGACGAAGGCCGCCAGCAGGACGAGGGCGACGATGATGACCGCGATCACGAACCGAAGGCTCGGCAAATGATGGCGCAGACCCGAATGCATCATTGTGAATTCTCCTAGAACCAGGTGCGAATGCCGAGCACGAGGCTTGTCGAATGGGGCGCCTCGCCATCGCGCCGGGCGAAGGTCGCCGAGCGGCCGACCTTCGCGGCGTAGGAGACGCCGACATATGGCGCGAACTGGCGGCTGATCTCGTAGCGCAGCCGCAGCGCCAGTTCGGCATCGCCGAGGCCGGCGCCGATGCGATCCCGCGCCACGACCTGCGCGGCGAAGTTCAGCTCGACGCGCGGTTGCAGGATCAGGCGCTGGGTAATGCGCTCGTCGTATGTTGCTTCGGCGCGCGCCAGCAAGTCCCCCTTGGTCGAGAGGAACAGCGCGCCGCTGACGTCGAACTGATAGGGCGCCAGCCCTTCGACCCCGATCGTCGCGAAGGTCTGCGTCGGCGAGGGCTGGAAATCATGGCGCACGCCCGCTTGCAGATTGAAATAGGGGCCGATCGCGCGACTGTAGAGGCCCTGCACCTCGGCCGCATCGACGCCTTTGCCGAACGTGCCTTCGCCTTCGGATTTGACGACGAAGCGGTCGATGTCGCCGCCGAACCAGCCTTCGCCCTCCCAGCGATAGCCGTTGCGACCATCGTGGATCTGCAGCTCCGCGAGGTTGACCATCACCTGCGAAAAGGCCTCGCCGCCGTTCTCGTGGCGGAACATCGCGCGCGCCGGTTGCATCGCGGCGGGCGAATAAATGCGATCGGCATAATGATCACTCGGCACCGGCGGCGGTGCCGTGTTGCCCGCGGGAAGATCGGTGCCGCCTGGCGCTGCTTGTTCTGGCATGTTCATGCCGGGCATCGCCGTGCCCGCCGTCGTGCGTCGGTCATGTGACCCGGGCTGACTGGCTGAAATGTCCAAACCCGGCATGGATGCCATCGACCCGTCCGTCGCCGGCATGGTCATCCCCGGCATCGGCTCGCTCGTGGCGCGCTTGTGCGTCGGCTTCGGTGCAGCCTCGACCGAGCGAGCCCGCTTCATCGCTGGTTTCTGCTTTTTGGCAGGCGACTTGGCGGCTGGCTTGCTCTTTGCAGGCATCGACTTCGACATATCCATGCCGGGCATCTGCATGCCCTGCATCGACTGCGCTGCGACGGGGCTGGCCGCGAGCGTCATCGCGCCCGCGGCGGCGAGCACCGGCAAGCGGATCATGCTGCGTCTCCCGCATCGCGAACGGTGACGATACGCATCATCCCGGCCATCATGTGATAGAGCAGGTGGCAGTGGAACGCCCAGTCACCCGGTGCATCAGCGGTGAGATCGAACGTCACGATCCCGCCCGGCGCCACCACCACGGTGTGTTTGCGCGGCGCGTGATCGCCGTGCCCCGTGACCAACTCGTAAAAATGGCCGTGTAGATGGATCGGGTGCGCCATCATCGTGTCGTTGATGAGGTTGACGCGCACGCGCTCGCCATTGCGGAAGGGGATGGGGGCGGCGTGGTCGGACATCTTCACCCCGTCGAACGACCACATGAAGCGTTCCATGTTGCCGGTCAGATGGACGTCGATCGACCGCGACGGCGCGCGCACATCGGGATTGCGATCAAGGGCGACGAGATCGCGATAGACCAGTACGCGGTGGCCGACATTCTCCAGCCCCTGGCCGAAATCGCCGGTGCGGTCCTGCGGCATCGGCACGATGGTGGAGACGCCGGCATTCCTGGCAACCTGCGGCGCGTTCCTGAAATCGCGCATCGACATTGCGGCCATGTCCATGCTGCCGCTTTTGCCGTCCGACATGTCCATGCTCGACATGGTGCTGTCGCCCATCTTCATTCCGGGCATATCGTGCGCCGCCATCGCTATGCCCGCCATGGCGCCACCGAGCGGCGTCGCGCGCGTCGACGGCGAACCATAGCCGTCGGCGACCGGCTCGCTCGCCAACAGCCGTGAGCGGTTCTGCTCGGCGGTGGGATCGGCGCCGCGGGGCGGCATCGCTTTCATCGTCATGCCGCCCATGCCCATGTCGGTCATCGTCGCCAGCGGCCTTGGGCAAAGCGGCGGCACCGCCGCGACCATGCCGGGACGCGGCGCCAATGTCGCCCGAGCCATCCCTGAGCGATCGACCGCTTCGGCGACCAGCGTGTAAGCGCGGTCCTCCTGCGGCCTGACCACCGCATCGAACGTCTCGGCAACACCGATCTGGAACTCGTCGGTCTCGACCGGGCGGATGTTCTGCCCGTCGGCCTGCACCATCACCAGCGGCAAGCCCGGAATCCGCACGTTGAAGATCGTCATCGACGACCCGTTGATGATCCTGAGGCGCACGCGCTCGCCCGGCTTGAACAGCGCGGTCCAGTTATCCGCAGGACCATAGCCGTTGATCGTGTAGGTATAGATCGATCCCGTGCCGTCGGAGATGTCGGCCGCGTCCATCCGCATCGCGCCCCAGTTCAGCCGCTGGCTTTCCGGCTGGTCGCGCCCCGCCAGCAGCCCGGCAAGCGTCTCCTTCTGGAAGTTCATGCCGCCGGGGTTGAGCTTCATCCGGCGGAAGATCGACTCGGGCGACAGCTGGCTGTCGTCGGAGAGAAAGACGACATGCTCGCGGTCGTAGGCGACCGGATCGGCGCCCACCGGATCAATCACGATCGGGCCATGCAGCCCCGATTGCTCCTGCCCGCCGGTGTGGCTGTGATACCAATAGGTGCCGGACTGCCGGATCGGGAATTGGTAGAGGAAGGTAGTCCCGGCATCGATGCCCGGGAAGGACACGCCAGGCACGCCGTCAAACTGCGGCGGCACTAGCAGCCCGTGCCAGTGGATCGAGCTCGATGTGCCGAGCGTGTTGCGTACGCGCAGGCGCACGTCTTGTCCTTCCCGCAGCCGGATCAGCGGCCCCGGCGTGGTGCCATTGATGCCGATCGAACGGAACGGACGCCCGTCAATCGTGGCCGTCCGCCAGGCGAGTTCGAGCGCAATATCCTCACCGGATACCGACGGCAGCGGCGCCGAGATCCCGGTCGACACCGCGCGTGCCCAAGCGGGCGTCCAGCCCGTCAGGACAGCACCGCCGGCGGCAAGCGCGGCACCGCGCAGCGTCTGCCGGCGATCAATTGACTGATTCATGGAAACTCCCGGTCGTGGCGGTCGCGTGGCGACTCGTTACACGGAGATACGCGGGCGCTTGGGCGATCCCTCATCCCGGCGTAAATTTTTCCGCAAGCCGGCCACGCGCGCGCGCCAGGCGTGTCTCGACCGCCTTGACCGTGATGCCCAGCGCCTCGGCGGTTTCGATCTGGCTGAGCCCTTCGATGGTGCGCAGAACCAGCACGTCGCGCAGCTTTGCCGGAAGCTCCGCGATGTGGCGCCGCAGCGCATCGAGCGCCGCTCGGTCGCTGGCCACCGTCTCCGGATCGGGTCTGTCATCGGGAACGGTCGTGGCCGCCGCGTCTCCCCACGCCAACAATGCCCGAATCCGCTGGCGGCGACGCCAGTCTCGGCAGCGGTTGAGCGCGATCTTGGACAGCCACGGTCGCAGCGGCCGCGTGGTATCGTACCGCGTTAGGTTGCGATAGGCCGCGACAAAGCTGTCCTGGGTCAGGTCGAGCGCCTCTTCAACATCGCCCGAGCAGATCGCGACCAGGCGATAGATCGCCGCACGGTGCCGGCGCATGATCTCGGCGAACGCCGCATCGTCGCCGTCGCGGGCGAGCACGGCGAGCACGCGATCATCAAGCTGGTCCGGCGTGGCGGTCACTTCTGATCGGCAGTCAGCGCCTTTACCACGGCACGATCATAGCGCGCGGCTTGGTCGGGGCGCAGAATCTGACGCATTGCGAAGACATGCGCCAGCGTCGCTTTCTGCAGCCGCCCCATGTCGGCGTGCGAGGCATCCACTGCAGCCGCAACCGCGGGGCCATATCCGTGCTCCGCCTCGATCGCTCCGGCGAGCCGTGCGTTATCGGCCCGCATCGTCGCCTCGATCGTCGTGCGCCGCAAAGCATATCGGGATTCCAGCTGCTCGAGACGCGCCTTCTGTCGGGCATCGAGATCGAGCTCGCGGTGCAGCAGTCCGTGCAGCTCGGTGCTCGGACTGGGCGGCGTCGGCAGCACCGCCCGACCAACGAACACACCAGCCACCGCCGCGACAAACGCGATCGCCGCGACCAGGATCGTCCAGCGGCCGCGCGTCACTGATCGCCCATCAGCAGATGCGACGGCGCGAGCTGCGCCCCATCGAACGAAGCCGCTTGCGCCGGCGCCGCGCCGGACAAGGGCAAACCGGCGCCGGCAATCCCCAGCGCCGTTGCCGCAAATGCCGCCAGTATCACCATGCGCCCCGGCATCCGGCGATCCGCATCGGCCAGATCGTGAATGCGCGCGATCACCTCGTGCTCGAGGCCATCGAGCGACGGTGTCGGCATGGTCGCGAGATCGTGCAGACGCTGGTCGAGATCGGGCATCATCAGTCTCCTGTATCGACGGCTTATACGCGCCGCCGCGGCCATTCCCTCAGTTTTACTTTTGCGATCGAGGATCGTCCGGCCGCATGCGTAATTGTCTTGAGGAACGCGATCGAGGGAAACGACCAATGGCCGAGCACGGGCACGATCATCAACATAATGGGGAGCATCACGCATCGAACGGAGCAACCGATCCCGTCTGCGGCATGACCGTCGATCCTGCTACGGCCCAGCACGAGGCGAGCCACGACGGCCAGAAATTCTACTTCTGCTCGGCCGAGTGCCGCACAAAGTTCATCGCCGACCCGGACCGCTATCTTAGCGGTGCTGGCGCTCGCGAGCCGGAGGCGACACCAGGGGCGATCTGGACCTGCCCCATGCACCCCGAGATCCGCCAGAAAGGACCGGGCACCTGCCCGATCTGCGGCATGGCGCTGGAGCCCGAGGAGCCGAGCTTCGACGACGCGCCCAACCCCGAACTCGTAGACTTCACCCGCCGGCTATGGGTGGCCGGCATTCTCGCGGTGCCGCTGCTCGTGCTGTCGATGGCCGCCGACATGTTCGGGCTCAGGCTGGTCAGCGCCGCGGCGTCCCCCTGGGTGCAACTCGCGCTCGCCGCACCGATCGTGCTGT
>JBQCHO010000133.1:0-53577 GCA_051954635.1 Sphingomonas sp.
CCGCCGCACCTGCTGGCGATGACCGCGACGCCGATCCCGCGCACGCTGACGCTCGCGCAATATGGTGAGATGGACCAGAGCCGGCTCGACGAGATGCCGCCGGGCCGCCAGCCGATCGAGACCCGCGTGATTGCCGAGGACCGGCTCGGCGACGTCGTCGATGCGCTGGGGCGGCACCTTGATGTCGGCGGGCAGGCCTATTGGGTGTGCCCGCTGGTCGAGGAGAGCGAGAAATCCGACCTCGCCGCCGCCGAGGATCGCGCCGCCACGCTGCGCGCGCGGTTCGGCGACAAGGTCGGCCTCGTCCACGGGCGGATGAAGGGGCCCGAGAAGGATGCGGTGATGGCAGCATTCGCGAGCGGGCGGATCGGCGTGCTGGTCGCGACGACGGTGATCGAGGTCGGCGTCGACGTGCCCAATGCGGCGCTGATCGTCATCGAACATGCCGACCGCTTCGGGCTCGCCCAGCTCCACCAGCTCCGCGGCCGGGTAGGGCGGGGGAGCGGCGCGTCGAACTGCCTGCTCATCCGCGGGGGGCAATTGAGCGAAACGTCGCGTGCCCGGCTCGCCCTGATGCGCGAGACCAACGATGGCTTCCGTATCGCCGAGGAGGATCTGCGGCTGCGCGGTGCGGGCGAACTGCTCGGCACGCGCCAATCGGGCGAGGCCGCATTCCGCCTCGCCAGCGCGGAGATGCTCGGCGAGCTGCTACCGATCGCGACCGACGACGCGCGGCTGCTGATCGATCGCGACGGTGGACTGGAAGGCCCGCGCGGCCAAGCGGGCCGAACCGCGCTCTATCTGTTCGATCGCGACGCCGGGGTCGGGTTGCTGCGATCGGGTTAGCGGCCCTTCACCATCACGGCGAGGAGGTCATAATAATCGCTGAGCGCGATCGGCTGGTCGAGCTGGCACCCGACGCGGCCACCGAGCGACCAGCGGACTTCGGCAGCGACCACGCCGACCACCGGCAAGGTCACGCGGATGCGGTCGCCGATTTCGAAACCGGTGTCACAGCGCGCCATCAGGCCAAGCGCCGAAATGTTGACGATGAGCAGCTTGATCGGCTGCGCAGCAGGGCCGAACCCTCGCGTCCGATAATGAACTTCATCTCGTGCGACGAGGCGGTCGTCCTTGATCGCCAATCGTCCGTAACCACTCATTTTGCGCCCCTCCCATATCTGGGATGTCCGATAATTAAAGACGGAAGCGTAAAGCGGGTGGCAATGAAGCTGGTTGACGAAACCTTTCAGCTAGCGGCTGAGCAGCCCGTGATGCTTTTTGCCAGCCGAGATGCGGACCCTTTCGGAATCGATGCGAACCAGATAATTTTCGTCGGCGACCTTTTCGCCGTCGACGCGCGCGCCGCCGCCCTTGATGAGGCGCCGCGCCTCGCCCTTCGACGCGGCGAGGCCGAGCGCCACCAGCGCGTCGACGATGCCGATCTCGCCGCCGGGGACGGCATGGCTGGGCAGCGCCTCGCCCGCGGCGCCTTCCTCGAAGGTCTTGCGAGCGGTTTCCGCGGCCTGCGCGGCGGCATCGGCGCCGCGGCACATCGCGGTCGCGGCGTCGGCGAGCACCTTCTTTGCCTCGTTGATCTCGGCGCCTTCGAGCGCCTCCAGCCGCGCGATCTCGTCGAGCGGCAGATCGGTGAACAGCTTGAGGAACTTACCCACGTCGCGGTCGTCGGTGTTCCGCCAGAATTGCCAGTAATCGTATGACGACAACTGGTCCTCGTTGAGCCAGATCGCGCCCGACACCGATTTGCCCATCTTCGAGCCGTCGGCCTTGGTAATCAGCGGCGTCGTCGCGCCGAACAGCTCGGCACCGTCGATGCGGCGGCTGAGCTCGATCCCGTTGACGATATTGCCCCACTGATCCGATCCGCCCATCTGCAGCCGGCAGCCGTAGCGCCGCGACAGCTCGAGAAAGTCATAGGCCTGGAGGATCATGTAGTTGAATTCGAGGAAAGTCAGCGGCTGCTCGCGATCGAGCCTGAGCTTGACCGAATCAAACGTCAGCATGCGGTTGATCGTGAAATGCCGCCCGACATCGCGCAGGAAATCGATGTAACCGAGTTGGCCGAGCCACTCGTCATTGTTGACCAATACCGCATCGGTTGGGCCATCGCCGAAAGTCAGGAATCGCTCGAACGTGGTGCGCAGCGAGGCGATGTTGGCGGCGATGCCGTCGTCATCGAGCAGCTTGCGGATTTCGTCCTTGCCCGACGGATCGCCGACCTTGGTGGTGCCGCCGCCGATGATGACGATCGGCTTATGCCCGGCCTGCTGCAACCGGCGGAGCAGCATGATCGACACGAGATTGCCGACATGGAACGACGGTGCAGTGGCATCGAACCCCACATAGCCCGGCACGATCTGCTTCGCCGCAAGCGCATCAAGCCCGGCGGCATCGGTGAGCTGGTGGAGATAGCCGCGCGCATCGAGCAGGCGGAGCAGGTCTGAGCTGTAGGTCGTCATGGCGCGGCGCGCTTAGCATGGCGATCAAGCACCGTCATCCCGAGTCGAACGCCGCCCGGTCGTCCGTTCGTGCGCCTCGCCAAGCTCCAATTGACGCACTCGCCGCCGGGTGAAGTGGAGAAAGTGGAGAGCGTCGCACGCTTCTGCCCAAGGTGTGGACAGGCGCGACGTTCAACTGGCCGGTTGAGGTTGATGGCGCCGCGCTGCATGGCAGTTCTGGTCGCAGCATATTTCCAACAATTCCAGTAGGCGCGGCGGGTTTTTATCCGGACAATTTACCCAAAGGATCGACCGGGTCGCGGCCCTTGCGGATTTCGAAGTGGACGCTCGGCTGGCTGACCGAACCGGTCTCGCCCGACACCGCGATTTCCTGGCCGCGCTTCACCGATTGGCCGCGGCGGACGAGCAGCGTCTTCGCATTGCCGTAGACGGTGGTGTAGCCGTCGCCATGCTTGACGATCACCAGACCGCCGAGCGACGGGATGCTGTTGCCGACATAGGCGACGACGCCGTCGGCGGCGGCGAGAACCGGGGTGCCTTCGGGCACGGCGATCTGGATGCCGTCACTGCGCACGCCGCTCGAGCCCGGGCCGAAGCCGGTGACGACACGCCCGCGTACCGGCCAGGAGAAGCCGCCTACCAATCGTGATGGCGTCTCGATCGGTGTCGTCGAGGCGAGCACGCGGCGTGAAGAGGCGGTGGGCGCCGCCGGCTCGGCATTGTGCGCGAGCGCGGGTTCGGAACCGGTAACGAGGTCTTCGATGTCGAGGTGAAATGCCGCGGCGCGCTCGGCGGCGCTCGATCCGGCGGCGGGCGGCGGCGGGGGCGGATTGCCGCCGCCGGGGATCAGCAACCGTCCGCCGGCGCGCAGCAGATAGGGTTCGGTGAGGCCATTGGCGTCGATAATGTCGGCCCAGTGGACGCCGTAAGCCTGGGCGATGGCGATGCCGGTGTCGCCGCGCTCGATCAGGTGATAGCGGCCGCCGGGGATGGTCAACTGCGTGCCGGCGGTGACCGCATAAGGCGGCGCGAGTCCGTTGGCACGGGCGATGGCGAGGATGCCGGTGCCGGTGCGATCGGCAATGCGGCCAAGCGTGTCGCCGGGGCGGACGGTGTAGCTTGTCGGCGCGACAAAGCGGCCGTTCGGGGTCACCGGATGCGCTTCCCACGCCGGTCGCGAGGCGGGCAGGGTCGATACCGTATCCTGCGGCTCTTCGGTTGCGCTCGACGGGGGCGGGGGCGCGCCGCGGCGTTCGGGCGCGCGATCATAATCGGGCGGCGGCGAGACTTGGGGGATGCAGCCGCCCAGCAGCAACCCGGCGACCAGCGCGCCTGCCAATGCGCCGTTGCGCGCGATCCCCCTCATGGCCGTCCCCCTTGGTCAGCGATATGCGGCGTCGAGCATAGCAAGCGACGGCCGGTGCGTCAGGTCAAGATGCAATGGCGTCACCGCCACGTAACCGTCGGCGATTGCTTCGAGATCGGTCGAATGCGCCGGCGTCTCGATCGTCGGGCCAAGCCCGAACCAGTGATATTCGTACCCGCGCGGATCGCGATTGCTGACGATGCGCAGCCGGCCGTAATCGCGCAGCCCCTGCGTCACCACGCGCACGCCTTTCACGGCGTCGGCGGGAAGCGCCGGGAAATTGACGTTGACCAGCGTGCGTGGCTCGATCGGGGCGTCGATCAGCGGCCGCAGCACGCGCTCGCCCCACGCGGCTGACGCCTCGAACGGCACGGTGTCGCCCATGCCTTCGCGGGCATAGACCTGGCTCAGCGCGATGGCGCGGACGCCCGCGAGCGCGCCTTCCATCGCGGCGGAAACGGTGCCCGAATAGGTCACGTCCTCGGCGAGATTGGCGCCGCGATTGACGCCTGACAGGATCAGGTCGGGCGGGGTGTCGACCATGATCTTGGCGAGCGCCATCATCACCGCGTCGGTCGGCGTGCCGGAGACGGCGAAGCGGCGATCGTCGAAGCGGCGGATGCGTAGCGGCTGGGTGAGGGTGAGCGAATGGCCCGCGCCCGATTGCTCCTCGGTCGGCGCGACCACCCAGATATCGTCGGAAAACGCCCGCGCGATCTCTTCGAGCACCTTGAGCCCGGGCGCGTGATAGCCGTCGTCATTGGTGAGGAGAATGCGCAACACTAGGCCTCCTTACCGTCATGCTGAACTTGTTTCAGCATCCATGGTACACCACAAGCCGATCGCGCGGCGCTCGCGTCGGTCCATGGACCCTGAAACGAGTTCACGGTCACTTTTGGGTGGCCGGCTCGATGCGATCGAGACCGGGGAGGAAGGGGCGTAGCGCGTCGGGAATGCGCACCGAACCATCCGCATCCTGATAATTCTCCAGCACCGCGACCAGCGTGCGGCCGACCGCGAGGCCCGAGCCGTTGAGGGTGTGAACGAAGCGCGTCGCCTTTTCGCCCTCGGGCCGATAGCGCGCGTTCATCCGGCGGGCCTGGAAATCGGTGCAGGTCGAGCAGCTCGAAATCTCGCGATAACGGGCCTGACCGGGCAACCACACTTCCAGATCGTAGGTCCGCGCCGCCGAGAAACCCATGTCGCCGGTGCACAGCTTCATTCGCCGGAAGGGCAGGCCGAGCGCGGTCAGCAGGCCTTCGGCGCAGGCGGTCATCCGCTCGTGTTCGGCTTCGGACTGCTCGGGCGAAGTGATCGACACCATCTCGACCTTGTCGAACTGGTGCTGGCGGATCATCCCGCGCGTGTCGCGGCCTGCCGCGCCGGCTTCCGAACGGAAGCACGGCGTCAGCGCGGCGAAGCGCAGCGGCAGTTCTTCCTCGCTCAGGATTTGCTCGCGCACGATGTTGGTCAGGCTCATCTCGGCGGTGGAAATCAGCCAGCGGTCGTCGGTGGTCTTGAACAGATCCTCGGCGAATTTGGGTAATTGGCCCGTCCCGAACGCCACCTCGTCGCGCACGAGAAGTGGGGGGACGATCTGCTCATAGCCGTGCTCCTCCGCCAGCGTGGTCAGCATGAACTGCCCGAGCGCGCGATAAAGCCGCGCGACGGGGCCGCGCAGCAGCGTGAAGCGCGCGCCGGCGAGCTTCACGCCGGTGTCGAAGTCCATGCCGAGCACCGGGCCGATCGCGTCATGCTCCTGTGCGTCGAACGCAAAGTCGGGCCGCGAACCACGTTCGCCGACCAGCACATTGTCGTTTTCGTCGGCGCCCTCGGGCACGTCGCCGAGCGGCAGGTTGGGGATCGCGGCGAGCACACCGTCGAGTTCCTCGCCGAGCGCCTTTTCCGCCGCTTCGAGCGCGGGCAGCGTCTCCTTCAACTTGGCGACTTCGGCCATCAGCGCCTGTGCGGTCGTTTCGTCCTTCTGCGCCTTGGCCGCGCCGATCGCCTTCGAGGCCTCGTTGCGCCGCGCCTGGCTCGCCTGGACCTCGGTGATCAGCGCCCGCCGGCGCTCATCGAGCGCGATCAGATCGGCGGCGCGGGGCTCCAGACCCCGCTTGGCGAGGCCGGCGTCGAAAGCGTCCGGATTATCCCGGATGGAACGGATGTCGTGCATGATGGCGCTATGACCAAGCGGCCGAAACCGCGCAACCCCGCGCAGCGCCTGCGCGTTGGTGGGGCGAGTGCAACTATCGAGGAGAGACGACCATGCTGGTTCCCCATGATGCTTTCGTGGTGGTGGCCGACGGCCGCAAGATGCTGTTTTTCCGCAACGACGGCGACGCGGCCTATCCCAATCTGGTCGTCGAGCGCGTCCGCGAGCAGGACAATCCGCCCAATCGCGATCAGGCGACCGATGGACCGGGAACCAGTTTTTCGAGCGTCGGCAATGGGCGAAGTTCGTACGAGGAAACCGATTTTCATCAGCTCGAAGAAGATCGTTTCGCCGCCGAAACGGCAGATCGGCTGCGCAAGCGCGCGCTCGCCAATAATTTCGAGAAGCTGATCATCATCGCGCCACCGCGCACCTTGGGCGAACTGCGCAAACATTATCACAAGGAAGTGTCGGATCGGCTGATCGCCGAGCTCGACAAGGACCTGACCGGCCATCCGGTCAAGGAAATCGAGAGCGCGCTAGCGAACGCCTGACGCGCAAACGGGCCGGAGTTGGCTCCGGCCCGTCTCATCTAACCATATAGACTATCAGGCCGTCGCCGCCTGCTTGCTGCTCGCGAACCGCTTGCGGGCGACGAGCGCGGCCGCGGCGGCGCCGAACAGCAGCACCATCGGCGGCGCCGGCACCGGCTGCGGGGGGCCGCCGGGGTGACCCGGATGGTGGTGACCGCCATGCCAGCCGCCGCTCGAATGCCAGCCGTGGCTGCTCGATCCATAGCCGTTCGACGAGGAACTGGTCGAGGTCGACGAACTCGTGCTCGACGACGACGAGGTCGACGAGCTGGTCGACGATGAAGAACTGGTCGACGACGAGGACGAGACGTTGCCGCTCGACGACGAGGTCGAGGAGACGTTGCCGCTCGACGTGCTGGTGCTCGACCCGCCGGTCGAGGTGCTCGAGCTCGAGCCGCCGCTCGACGTCGAGGTCGATCCGCCGCTCGAGGTCGAGGAGACGACGATGCTGCCGCTCGATCCGCCGCCGCCGCCGAAGAAGCCGCCCGCGAAGAAGCCGCCGCCGAACCCGCCGCCGCCCGAGCCGCCGACGATGATCGGCGCGGTGCCGCCGCCGCCGCTGATCATCGGCTGCGGCGGCAACGGAATCGGCGCGCCTTGCGAGGTGACAGTGACGACCTGCGGCTGGCACGTCGTCGTCCGCGTCGTCGTCACCACGCGCTTGCGGGCGTGGACGACGGGGCGAACCGCATGCTTGATGAGGTGCCGCTTGATCGACACGCGTTCGGCCGCGTGCGTTTCCGCGACGTGGACCGCGCCACCGCCGATGATGGCGCCGCCGCAAGCGCACGCACACAATTTCGCCAAGGCCATCCGCACCGACATGTTCGTCTTCCCTGTCTGGACGATGCGCCGAATCTGCCGATCCGACTCTTTCTCGTCTCCTGATGCAGAAAAGGGGCGAAGAAAGCCTTAAGTTCAAGCGCGTTTACCACGCTTTCGCGCATCAAATGGCGAATTTCGGGACACTTGGCCCCCGCAATATGGTTAACGTGCCGCGGCGGGACGCTTTGCGATCATTTCGTAAGCGACGGAATAATCGGCATTGCCCCTCCAACCCCCGCTTGTGGCGGCGCGCGGCCATCGGTATAGGCCCGCTCCAGGGTCGGGATGTACCACGACGCCGGAGCGTCAGACATTCCGAAGGGAGGGATGTATGGCTACGGTGTTGAAGAGCGTGGACGAACCCGGAAAACTGCCGCCGCCGCCGGCGCCCGCCGAGGACGGCTACCGTCCCAGCGCGGACGAACCGTTCATGAACGATCGGCAGCTCGCCTATTTTCGCCAGAAGCTGCACGACTGGAAGGACGCGATCCTGCGCGAGGCGCAGGGCACGATCTCGCAGTTGCAGAGCGATTCGCTGCGCGAGGCCGATCTCGCCGACCGCGCATCGAGCGAGACCGACTGGTCGATCGAGCTCCGCACCCGCGATCGCCAGCGCAAGCTGATCAGCAAGATCGAAGCGGCGCTGCGGCGGATCGACGACGGCGAATACGGCTATTGCGAAGTGACCGGCGAGCCGATTTCGCTTGGCCGACTCGAAGCGCGGCCGATCGCGACGATGACGCTGGAGGCGCAGGAAAGCCACGAGCGTAACGAAAAGGTGTCGCGCGAGGATTGACCTGCGGCCCGCACCCTTCTTAACGGGTTGAACAGGGATTGGTGATTTAAGCGCCTGGCTGATGGGCGTGCGAGCGGACCGGATGGATCGATTGGCGAACGACAAGCTCAGTGTGGACGAAAGCGATGCCGTTGCGCAGCGCCAGGCGCCGCGCGACAGCCTGCTGCTCACCGCCGGCTTCCGCCTGAAGGGCGATGACCGTGTCGAACAGGTGCGGATCCGCAACCTGTCCGCTGGTGGGCTGATGGCCGAGGTCGGCGACGAGATCGATCGTAACGCCGAGGTCGAGGTCGAGGTGCGCGGCATCGGCTGGATCGCCGGCCGCGTCGCATGGCAGGCGATGGGGCGTATCGGCGTCGCCTTCGACAAGGAAATCGATCCGAAGAAAGCGCGCAAGCCGGTCGGCGGTGGGACGAAGACGCCGTCCTACGCGAAGCCGGGCATTTAGATATTTCGAGGAAAGGCCCCGGCTGGTGACCGGGGCCGACCAAGCGGCGTCAGATCGACGCCAGTTCCTCCTTCACGCGAAGTTTCTGCTTCTTGAGCGCGGCCAAGGCTCCGGCGTCCGGCATCGGACGCTGCGACTCGGCGGCGATCTGCCGTTCGAGCCCGGCATGCTTGGCTGCAAGTGCCGAAAGATGCGCGTTTTGCATGGAAGCGGTCCTCCTTGGTTGATTGACCGTGGACGAGTAAATCACGCAATGGTTCCGATGTCGCCCCCGAACGTGGTTACAATCGACGAAACGCGGCGATTCGCGCGGTCATCGGATCGCCGGGCGCGGCTCGTCGCGGGCACACCACGGATCGGCAAGAAGAGGGATCGCAAGTGGACGAGCAGGACGAACTCAGCCGCCGTATCGCCACGCTGAAGGACGAACATCGCGATCTCGATCTCGCTATCGGTGCGCTCATCCAGACGGGCGGACGCGACCAACTGAGCCTCGCCCGGCTGAAAAAGCGCAAACTGGCGCTGCGCGACGAGATCAGCATGCTCGAAGACCGGCTGATCCCCGACATCATCGCCTGAATAGTCCGATGGCTCGTTGCGATCACGAATCGTTTTGGCACATATCCGCAATCATTGCCGGGTGTCCGGCGATGCGGTTTGTGGCACGGTGACCTGATGCCGTTCGCTCCCGACTCGCGCGTTCATCGCAAGCTGATCGACCAGCTCTATGTCGAGGCGATGCTGCTCGCCGACGAGGCGCGCGGTTATTTCGACCAGGCCGGGCGCGTCGATCGCGACGTCCTAACCCCGCTGCAACGCGTCGCCTTTTCATGCGAGTCGCTGAAGGTGACGACGCGGCTGATGCACGTCATCGCCTGGCTGCTGACACAGCGCGCGGTCGATGCCGGCGAGATGCCACGCCGCGACGCGCTCGATCCGTCGCGGCGGCTGGGTGCGGCGCCGATTTCGGACGCCGCCGCGCTGGAGACGATGCCCGAACCCGCGCGCAACCTGATCGCCGCCAGCGCCGACCTCTACCGCCGCGTCGCCCGCCTCGATGACGCGCAAGGGCAGGACGACGCCCCCGCAAGCCCCGCGCGCTCGATGCTCAGCCGATTGTCGCGGGCGTTCTGAGCGCCGCGAGCGCGGCGCCGATAAGTGTAATCAGGACTGCCGCCGACGTGATGCAGACCGGGCGCGAACTTTCATGTCACGCCCGGCTCTGATCCATGGTGCGCCCTGACTAAATCTCACAGGGCCATTCGTTGAAATTGCCGCAATTCGGCGGCAACGGCGGTGGATTCAGATCGCCGCTAGTGTCGCAAATGCCGTTTTCGACTTCCTCGATGCAGGTCGCGTACGCGTCGGGATCGTCCTTATACCAATCGTAGCACTTGATGCGCGCAACGGTGCAGGGATCGCCGATCGCATGAACGGGCGCCGTCAAGCCGGCGATACCGGCGAACGATCCCACGATCAGGCCGATTTGACCTGACCGAGCGGCGATTGCGTTTCCGATTTTTTTGAGACCCACTGTTCTTCCCCTTTTTCTCATCGGGAGGGGAAATGAATACCCAAGTGACTGACGGGTCAAGGAAAGAGAACCGTAATGGATGAAGTTGCTCTAGGCTAACTGTCGTCCTGCTGCGGCGCTGGCCTGCCGTCGATGTGGCCATAATGGGGGTTTGGCGAGGGTCGGTTTTTAGAGGGGCGCAGGAAGGCTCATATGGGCTCCAACCTATCGAAGCGCCATCGAATCTGGGCCTCTGACCTCAACCCAGTCGCTAACGCCCAGCGTCTTGGACATCATTTCGAGTAACATCGTTGCGTTGATCTTTGCGTTGTCCGGCAGAACGATATTCATACCGGTCACTCCGCTGTCCCAGCGCATGCCATTTCGGATACCGATAAGATTGATATCTTTGGCCTTGCGAGCCGTGATAACTTGCCAATCTTCTCCTTGAAGCCGGTAGCAGCCTTCCGCGAAAGCCATGTCTTCGGACATGATCAAATCCCATGTAATTTGAGCAATCACTTCGTTAGCGCCGCATGGCGATGCACAAGGTCCAACTGGCTGTTTGCCTCATCGCCGCAACGTCAGCAATCAAACTTCGCGCGGTTTCGCCGAAATGCCTGTTTCTGCGGCGAAAGCCGTCATTCCTTGCACAGTCGCCTTCGCGCAGCCTCGCATTCTTCAGCTAGGCGAGCCACGAGCGCCGCGGCCGGCTGCACCGCGTCGATCGCGCCGATGCCCTGGCCGGAGCCCCAGATGTCGCGCCACGCCTTGGCCTTGGCGCCGTTACCGCCGCCGAAGTCCATTGTCTTGAGGTCGCCTTCGGGCAAATTGGCGGGATCGAGCCCGGCGGCCTCGATTGACTGGCGCAGATAGTTGCCGTGGACGCCGGTGAACAGGTTCGAATAGACGATGTCGCTCGCGCGGCCGGCGACGATGCCCTGCTTGTAGGCATCGACCGCATTGGCTTCTTCGGTGGCGATGAAGGGGGAGCCGATATAGGCGAAATCAGCCCCCATCGCCTGCGCGGCGAGGATCGCGTCGCCGGTCGCGATCGCCCCTGACAGGGCAAGCGGGCCGGTGAACCATTCGCGGATTTCCTGGACCAGTGCGAAGGGCGACAGCCGTCCGGCATGGCCGCCGGCGCCGGCCGCGACGGCGATCAGGCCGTCCGCGCCTTTCTCGATCGCCTTGTGGGCATAGCGATCGTCGATCACGTCGTGGAGGGTGATGCCGCCCCAGGCATGGACCGCGTGGTTGAGGTCCTCGCGCGCGCCGAGCGAGGTGATGACGATCGGCACCTGCCATTTGGCGCAGGTCGCGAGATCGGCCTCTAGCCGGTCGTTGGAACGATGAACGATCTGATTGACCGCGAACGGCGCGGCCGGCTTGTCGGGATTGTCCCGGTTCCACGCCGCCAGCTCCTCGGTGATCCGGTGGAGCCATTCGTCTAGCACGCCTTGCGGCCGCGCATTGAGCGCCGGGAACGACCCGACGATCCCTGCCTTGCACTGCGCGATCACCAGATCGGGCACCGAGATGATGAACAGCGGCGCGCCGATGACGGGCAGGCGCAGGCGATCGAGCGGGGCGATGACGGTCATGTGCGTTGCATAGCGCAACCTATTTGGCGCGCCAATCGGCGTTTGCTTATGGTGTGCGTTGTTACTAACACACCCACCAACAACGACCTTCAGGGATTGGGGATATCATGAAACTCGCCTTGCCACTCGCCGCCGGCCTTATGTTCACCGTGTCGGCGCCGGCGCTCGCCGCCGGGCAGTTGCCTCAGACAGTCGCACCGATTGCCTACGACATCACGGTCAACCCCAACGCGCAGGCGATGACCTTCAGCGGCAGCGAGTCGGTGACGGTCGACGTCAAGCAGGCGACGAGCAAGATCGTGCTCAACGCCGCCGATCTCGATATTTCGAAGGCGACGTTCGACGGCAAGGCCGCGACCGTCAGCTACGACAAGGATCTCGGCCAGATCACCGTCGCGCTGCCGGCGCAGGCGAGCGTCGGCCAGCACAAGATGACCTTCGCCTGGACCGGCAAGATCAATCAGACCGCGGCGGGCTTCTTCGCGATCGATTACAACAACAAGGACGGTTCCAAGGCGCGGATGCTCGTCACGCAGTTCGAAGCGCCCGACGCGCGCCGCTTCGCACCGATGTGGGACGAACCCGGCTTCAAGGCGACGTTCAAGCTCTCGGCGGTCGCGCCCGGCGATCAGGCGGCGTTCTCCAACATGCCGACGACCTCGGTCGAGAAGCAGGCGAACGGCACCAAGCTCTATCATTTCGACGTGACGCCGAAGATGTCGAGCTACCTGCTGTTCCTCGGCATGGGCGACGTCGAGCGCAAGACGATGATGGACGGCAAGACCGAAATCGGCGTGATCACCCGCCGCGGCGTCGTCGATCAGGGCGATTACGCGCTGCAGTCGGCCAAGCGCGTGCTCGATTATTACAACGACTATTTCGGCACGCCCTATCCGCTGCCCAAGCTGGACATGATCGCCGGTCCGGGGTCGAGCCAGTTCTTCGGCGCGATGGAGAATTGGGGCGCGATCTTCTATTTCGAGCCGACGCTGCTGTTCGACCCGAGCCACGAGACGGTCAGCGACAAGGAGGACATCTTCCTCACCGTCGCGCACGAAATGGCGCACCAGTGGTTCGGCGATCTCGTCACGCCGTCATGGTGGGACGATCTGTGGCTTAACGAAGGCTTCGCCTCGTGGATGTCGAACAAGGCGATGGGCGATCTCAACCCCGCCTGGAACATCCCGGCGCAGAATGTCGCGCATGATCGCGAAGGCGCGATGGGCGCCGATTCGACCGCGGCGACGCACCCGATCATCCGCCACCTGACGACGGTCGACGAGATTGGCAGCGCGTTCGACGGAATCACCTATTCGAAGGGCCAGGCGGTCATTGGCATGATCGAGTCGACGGTCGGTGCGGACAAGTTCCGCAGCGGTATCCGCGATTACATGCAGAAGTATAATCACTCGAACACGGTGACCGACGATCTGTGGGCCGAGATCGGCCAGGCCTGGGGCAAGCCGATCAAGCCGATCGCCGACGATTTCACGCTGCAGGGCGGCGTGCCGCTGATCAAGGTGGCGAGCGAGGCGTGCGCGGGCGGCAAGACGACGGTCGCCATGAGCCAGGGCCGCTTCGGGCTCGACGATGCGTCGAAGACGCCGCAGACCTGGGACGTGCCGGTAAAGATTGGTGCGCTGGGCGGCGGTACCTCGGACGGCCTCATCAAGGGGCCGAGCAACCAGGCGATGACGGTGGCGGGCTGCGGTCCTGTCGTCGTCAATCTCGGCCAGAAGAGTTATTTCCGCACGCAATATGACGCCAAGGATCATGCCGCGCTGGTTGCGGCGTTCCCGAAGCTTGCGCTGAGCGACCAGCTCGGCCTGCTCGGCGACGACATGGCGCTGGCGCGCGGCGGCTATCAGGATCTGGGCGTCTATTTCGACACGCTGGGTGCGGTGCCGCAGGATGCCGACCCGCTGGTCTGGTCGGTCGTCGCTGGCGACGTCGGCGGCTTCGCCAGCCTGTACCGGGACACGCCGCTCGAAAAGCCCCTCGAAGCGAAGGCTGCGGCGATGCTGTCGCCCGAACTGCAGCGGGTCGGCTTCGACGCCAAGCCCGACGAGCAGCCCTATGTCACCGATCTGCGCTCGAGCCTGATCAGCGTGCTGGGGGTCGACGGCGATCCGGCGCTGCTCGCCAAGGCGCGTAGCTATGTCGCTGCGCTCAAGAGCAATCCGGACGCGATCCCCGCCGCGATCCGCCGGCCGATCCTGATCACCTATGCCTATAACGCGACGCCTGCCGAGTGGGAGACGCTGCTCGCGCTGACCAAGGCCGAGACCAACCCGGTGATCAAGAATTTCGACGTCGTCATGCTCGGCCTCGCCAAGGACGATGCGCTCGCCAAGCGCGCGCTCGACCTGGTCAAGACGACGACCTTCACCGATCCGCAGCGCGCCAGCCTGTTGTCGGCGGTCTCCAACTTCCATCCCGACATGGCGTTCGATTTCGCGGTGGCGAACCTCGACACGGTCAATCCGCTGCTCGAGGAGAGCACGCGCGCGGGCTTCGTCGTCGGGCTGGGTTCGCGGTCAAACGATCCGGCGATGCCGGGCAAGATCCAGGCATTCGCCGACAAGAACCTGCCCGAGGCGTCGCGTCAGGGCGTCAAGCGCTCGCTCACCTCGATCGCGGTGCGCAAGGCGGTCGCCGACCGCCTGCGTCCGGCGGTCACCAAATGGGTGGCGAAGTAAGTCAGTCGATCCGTTCTAGGCCCGCCCGGTAGCGGCGGGCCTTTTCGGCATAATGCGCGGCTGACGCCTTCAGCATCGCCACGGCGCGATCGTCGAGCTGGCGTATCGCGCGCGCCGGGCCGCCGACGATCAGGCTGCGGGCCGCGAACACCTTGTCTTCGGTGACCAGCGCGCCGGCGCCGACGATGCATTCCTCGCCGATCACCGCGCGGTTGAGGACGATCGCGCCCATGCCGATCAGCGCTCGCGCACCCACCGTGCAGCCGTGCAGGATCGCGTGGTGGCCAATCGTCACCTCCTCGCCGATCGTCAGCGGCGCGCCGGGATCGGAATGGAGCATCGCCGATTCCTGGATGTTGGTGCGGTCGCCGACCAGGATTGGCGTGTTGTCGGCGCGGATCACCGCACCGAACCACACGCTCGCCTCGTCTCCCAGCCGCGCGTCGCCGATCAAGTCCGCGCTCGGTGCGATCCAGGCATCGCGGCCGATGGTGGGCCGCTGACCGTCGATGGCGTAGCAGGGCATGGCGGGTTCTCCTTTTTCGGATTCAGGCATCCACGAGAATGCGCGTGCGTTGGCGTCGCGTCCGGTCGGCGATCCACCAATAAGCAAACATCGCGATCGCGTAGAGCAACCGCCCGTGATCGCGCCGGCCCGCGGCGTGTTCGGCGAGCACGCGATCGAACCCGGCGGGGTTGAGATAGCCCGCCTCGGCGAGGCCGCTGTCATGCCACAGCTCGCGGACATGCTGGCCGAGATCGCCGGCGAACCATGATCCCAATGGCACGACGAAGCCCTGTTTGCGGCGATCGAGGATGCCCTCGGGCAGCCACGGCGCAATCGCCTTGCGGATGACGTATTTGCCGACCCCGCCGCGCAGCTTCATCTCGACCGGCATGGCCAGCGCCAGGTCGACCAGCGCGTTGCCGAGCATCGGCACGCGCACCTCGAGCGAATGCGCCATGCTCGCGCGGTCGACCTTGGTCAGCATCTGGCTAGGCAGGTTGAGCATCAGGTCGCCCATCGCGAACTGCTCGACCGTGTCGCGCGAGATCGCCTGCGGATCGGGGAAATATTCGTGCGCCAGCGCGCGCAACGCATCGGGGCCGTCGCGCCCGTCGAGCAGCGTCCCGGCGAACAGCGACCGCCTCAGGCTCGGCGAGGTGATCTGCGTCTTGGCGAAGAACCGCTCGATCCCGTCGGCGAGCCCGGCGCTGCGCGCGGTCTTCTGCCAGCGCTGATAGGTCTCGGCGCCCGCCTGCCAAGGCATCGGCGGCAAGGCGCTGAACGCGCGCGCGGCATGGCGCAGCGGGGCCGGGAGGCGGCCGACCTGCCGCTCGGTAAGATGGCGTTTGTAGCCGAAGAACAATTCGTCGCCGCCATCGCCCGACAGCGCGACCTTGACGTGCTCGGCGGTCATCTTGCTCAGATACCAGGTGGGGATCGCCGACGAGTCGGCGAACGGCTCGTCATAGCAATGCTGAATCTGCGGCAGTACGTCGCGCGCATCCTCGATGCCGACGATCAGCGTGCGGTGATCGGTGCCGAGATGCGTGGCGACACGCTCGGCCAGCGGGCTCTCGTCATAGCGCTTTTCGGGAAAGCCGATCGTGAAGGTCTTGACCGGACGATCGGCGATCCGTTGCATCGCCGCGACCACCGCGGAACTGTCGACCCCGCCGGAGAGGAACGCGCCGACATCGACATCGGCGAGCATTTGCGCCTTGACGACATCGAGCCAAGTATCGCGGAACCGCTCGATCCACGCCGCGTCGGACAGGCGCTCGTGCGGCGCGTAACGCGGTTGCCAGTAAGCGTGCAGCTCGGGCGCGCCGGTCGCACCGAGGCTCAGGACGTACCCGGGCGGCACCTGCTCGACCTCGGCATAGATCGATCGCGGGGTGCGGACGTGGCCGAAGCTGAAATAGTCGTGCGCGGCGCGAGGATCGACGGTGAAGGCGTGCTTCGGCAGCGCCAGCAGCGCCTTCAATTCCGACGCGAAGGCGAAGCCGGCGGGTTGATCGGTGTAATAAAGCGGCTTGATGCCCGTCCGGTCGCGCGCCAGCGTCAGCCGTTTCTCAAGCCGATCCCAGATCGCCACCGCGAACATGCCGTCGAGCCGCGCCCACGCGTCGTCGCCCCACTGCACGAAGGCGTTGAGGATCGTCTCGGCATCGCCCTCTGTCGAGAAATGATGGCCCTGCGCGATCAGCTCGCGGCGCAATGCGGGAAAATTGTAGATCTCGCCGTTGAACACCAGCGAATGGCGTTTGTCGGCGGCGTGGATCGGTTGGTTGCTGCCGGCGAGGTCGATGATGCTCAGCCGCCGCATGCCGAAGCCGAAATCGCCATCGACCATCAGCCCCTGATGATCGGGGCCGCGGTGTAGAATCGTGTCGCATTGCGCGGCGATCAGGGCTTCGGTGACCGGACCGGCGCCGCGCGCGAACAGGCCTGCGATTCCGCAGATGGCGGCTCTCCCGTGGCGAAGCCCCTGCGGCCTCGGCGTCCCGCGCCTAACGCAGCCCGGCGGGCTTGTCATCTGTCGCGGGATAGCTTGCCGAGACGCCGTTCGCCCGATAGGCGCGAAAGCAGGGCATGACCGATTCCTCGCACCGCCGGCGTTTTCGCACCTTGCCTGAAGGCGTCCGCGCGGCCGGACGCAACCTCGGCTGGCTGATGGCGACGCGCGGCGTCGTCGCGGTGCTCTCGCTTCTTTATCTCGGCATCGCCACGCGCGTCCTGGGCGTCGCCGATTTCGGGCGGTTCGCCCTCATCACCGGCGCGGCGCAGGCAATCGCGACGATCGTCGGCTTCCAGACCTGGCAGCTCGTCGTGCGCTACGGAGTCGATCATCTCAATTCGGGCGACGAGGCGGCGCTGGCGCGGCTGCTGCGTCTTTCGGTATTGCTCGACGCCGGAAGCGCGGTGGCTGGCGGGGTGGTCTCGGCGGCGATCCTTCTGATCTGGGGCGACCGCTTCGGCATCACGCGCGACCTGATGGTCGCGACGCTCGGCTTCGTGTTTATCGAGCTCGTCACGATCCGCTCGAGCCCCGTCGGCATGCTTCGCCTGCGCGACAAGTTCTCGCTCGCTGCACTCGCCGACAGCGTGACGCAGATCGTGCGATTCTTCGGCGCGGCTGCTGCGGCCGTGCTGATGCCCAACGTCACCGGCTTCCTCATCGCCTGGGCGATCGCCGAGGTCGCGACGTCGGGCACCTATTGGATGATGGTGTGGCGCACTGGCGATCTCGACTTCGTGGCGCGCGGCCGGATGCACGGCGGCCAGGTATTTCGCGAAAATCCCGGCCTGTTGCGCTTCATGGTCAGCACCAACGCCACCTCTACGCTTGGCCTGTCGACCAAGCAGGCGCCGCTGTTGATGGTCGGCGGCTATGTCGGCCCGGCAGCGGCGGGCGCATTTCGCCTCGCGTTCCAGATCGCCCAGGCGCTCGCCAAGCTGTCGCAGATGCTGTCGCGCGCGGCGTTCCCCGAAATCGTCCGGGCGGTGCGCGCGCCGCAAGGGCGCGATGTCGGGCGGTTGATGATGCGCGTGTTCCTCGCGTCGCTGGCGGCGGCGCTGATTATCCTCGCGCTCGTCGCGGCGCTTGGCCACCCGCTGCTGTTGCTCGTCGGCGGCAGTGACTTCCGGTACGGCCGAACGGTGATGTTGTGGCTCGCCGCGGCGGGCTGCGTCGATCTAGCCACCGTCAGCTTCGAACCCGTCCTGATGGCCGCGCACCGGGCCGGCACCGCGCTGCTCGCGCGGATCGCCTCGGCGGTCGCGCTGATCGCGACCTCACTCTATCTGCTGCCGAGGCTCGGTACGCCAGGGGCGGGGATGGGCGTGATGGTCGGATCGGTGGTGGCCGCGGTGCTGCTCGGCGCCGCGGTGATCCACTATGTCCGCCGCAACGGATCGGCGGCTGCGAGCTAGTTCTTCGCGGCGAGCAACTGCCGGATATCGCCGGTGTCACCCTGCAGATCGGGGGTCGCGCCCGACAGGTCGCTCATCAGCAGCTTGGCGTGGCCGTCGCGATCGAACGCGTAAAGCGCCGAGCTGTGGCTCACGACATATTTCGCCGGATCGGGATCGGGTTTGACCGAAAAAGCGACGCGGTAGCGTTTGGCGAGCGCCTCAAGCGTATCGGCTGAACCGCGCAGGCCGACGAATTCGGGGCCGAAATTGGCGGTATAGTCCTTCAGCGTCTTGAGATCGTCGCGCGCCGGATCGACCGTCACGAACAGCACGCGGACGTCGTTTGCCGAGGTATCGATCGGCGTCAGCACCTGCGCGACATGCGCCAGCGTCGTCGGGCAGATGTCGGGGCAATAGGTATAGCCGAAATAGAGCAATACGATCTTGCCGCGATAATCGTCGGCGGTGACGGTCTTGCCGTCGCTCGCGCGCGTCAGCGTGAACTTCAGATCGGGGGTCGATCCCGCGACGTCGGTCGAATGCCAATGTTGCGGCGCGTGGCAGGCGGCGAGCAGGGCAGCGGCGGATAGCGCGAGCAAAGAGCGACGGGAAAAAGCCATAGGCCCTTATCACGATGCGGACGCCGCGGCGCAACCGCCGGAACCCGCGCGCCTTTCGCGCGTCGAGCCTTGTGAAACCGAAACGATCGAGGAGATGGGACATGGCCGACAAGAAAACCGAAGCGAAGGGCGCAACGCACGAGATGACCGAGCGCATGAAGGCGGCCGGTGAGAAAATGCGCGCATCGGGCGAGAAGATCGCCGAACGCGGAACCGACCTCGGGATGCGCCTGCTCGATCAGGCCGAACAGAATACGCGCGAGGCGTTCAACGCGATGCGCTCCGCCGCCAAGGCGCGCGACCTGTCCGAGGTGATGCACGTCCAGGGCGAGTATCTGCGCGAACAGGGCCAGCGCTCGATGGCGCAGGCGCGCGAGATCGGCGAGATGATCGCCAATTTTGGCCGCGAGGCGATCGGCCGCATGACGGGACGCGACGACGATACGAAGCCAAACGCCTGAGCTTTTACGCTGAAACGTCGAACTCAGTCGCGCTTGCGGGGCGGCTTGGATGCTGGAACAAGTTCAGCATGACGCTGGCGCGAGGGAATCGGTGAAATGGTGATGCGGCGACTGGTAGCGGTTTTTGCCGCGCTGCTGTTCGGTCTGATCGGGACCGGTGTCTGGGCATCATCGACGCAGTCGCCGATCGTTCTCGCGGCGGCGAGCCTGCAGGAATCGCTCAACGCCGCGGCCGATGCCTGGGCGAAGCAGGGCCATGTCCGGCCGACACTCTCTTTTGCCGGTTCGTCCGATCTCGCGCGCCAGATCGAGGCGGGTGCGCCCGCCGACCTGTTCCTGTCCGCCGACGAGGATTGGATGAACGCGGTCGAGAAGCATGGCGATGTCGTGGCGGGCACGCGCAAGACGTTTCTTGGCAACCGACTGGTGCTCGTTGCGCCGGTGACAAGAACCGCAAAGGTCGTCACCCGGCCGAACGGCGCGCTGGCCAAGACGCTCGCGGCGGGGCCGGTCGCGATGGCCGATGTCGGCGCGGTGCCGGCGGGCAAATACGGCAAGGCTTCGCTACAGAATATGGGCATCTGGCCTGCGGTCGAGCCGCATGTCGTGCAGGCCGAGAACGTCCGTGCCGCGCTGGCGCTGGTCGAGCGCGGCGCGGCGCCGCTCGGCATCGTCTATGCGACCGATGCCAGGGCGTCGCCCAAGGTCAAGATCGTCGGCGTTTTCCCCGAAAAGAGCCATGCGCCGATCCGTTATCCGGTCGCACGGCTCAAGGCGGGCAAAAGCGCCGATGCCGAGGGCTTCCGCCGATTTCTTATATCGCGAGCAGGCAAGGCGATCTTCGCGCGTTACGGCTTCTCGCCGCAGTGAATGATGCGCTATCGGGCGGGCGATGATGTTGACGCCCACCGAATGGCAGATCGTCGGCCTGTCGCTCAAGGTCGCGCTGGTCGCGATGGCGGCGACGTTGCCGGTGGCGTTCGCGCTTGCCTGGCTGCTCGCGCGACGGCGGTTTCCGGGCAAGGTGTTGCTCGACGCGGTGGTGCATCTGCCGCTGGTGCTGCCACCGGTGGTGACCGGCTGGCTGCTGCTGATCGCGTTCGCGCCGAGCGGCCCGATCGGCGCATTGTTGCAAACCTGGTTCGGCGTCGGGGTGCTGTTCCGCTGGACCGGCGCGGCGATCGCCGCGGGCGTGATGGCGCTGCCGCTGATGGTGCGCGCGATGCGCCTGTCGATCGAGGCGGTCGATCGCCGGCTGGAAAATGCCGCGCGGACGCTCGGCGCGGGGCCGTGGCGCGTATTCGGCGGGATCACGCTGCCTTTGAGCGTGCCGGGCATCCTCGCCGGCTGCGTGCTCGGCTTCGCCCGCTCGATCGGCGAGTTCGGCGCGACGATCACCTTCGTCTCGAACATTCCCGGCCAGACGAGGACGCTGCCGCTCGCGATCTATTCAGCGCTGCAACTGCCGGATGGCGATGCGGAAGTGCTGCGGCTGGCGCTCGTCTCGGTCGCGCTGTCGCTCGGCGCGCTGATCGTTTCCGAACTGCTGGCGCGACGCGGCGAGAGGGGCGTGCATGTCGTTTGACGTCGATGTGACCAAACGGCTTGGTGACGCGCAGGTCGGCGCTGCATTCGTCGCGGGCGAAGGGGTGACGGTGCTGTTCGGCCCCTCGGGCGCCGGCAAGACCTCGACGCTCAACATGATCGCCGGGCTGATCCGTCCAGATTGGGGCCATGTCCGCGTCGATGGCGAAACCCTGTTCGATGCCGAGGCCCGGACCGACGTGCCCGTCGAAAGGCGCCGGATCGGCTACGTTTTTCAGGAGGCGCGGCTGTTCCCGCACAAGCGCGTCCGCGCCAACCTGTTCTACGGTCGCCACGACGCGGCTGAAGGCTTCGCGACGGACGACGTGATCGACTTCCTCGACATCGCCGGCTTGCTCGATCGCTGGCCGCGCACGCTCTCGGGCGGCGAGGCGCGGCGCGTGGCGATCGGCCGCGCACTGCTCGCCAACCCGCGCACGCTGCTGCTCGACGAGCCGCTCTCGTCGCTCGACGATGCCCGGCGCGAGGAGATCCTGCGCGCGATCGAGCACATTCGCGACGTGCTCAAGCTGCCGGTGCTGATGGTCACCCACGATGCGCACGAAGCCGAACGCCTCGCAACGCGGATCGTGCGGCTTTAGTCGATCAGCTCGATCGCCATGGCGGTGGCCTCGCCGCCGCCGATGCACAAGGCCGCGACGCCCTTCTTGCCGCCGGTCTTTTCCAGCGCGGCGATCAGCGTCGCCATGATCCGCGCGCCCGATGCCCCGATCGGATGGCCGAGCGCGCACGCGCCGCCGTGGACGTTGATCTTGTCGTGCGGAATGCCGAGGTCGTGCATCGCGATCATCGAGACGACCGCGAACGCCTCGTTGACTTCGAAAAGGTCGACATCGGCCACTGACCAGCCCGCCTTATCGAACACCTTGCGGATCGCGGCGACGGGGGCGGTGGTGAACTTGGCCGGCTCATGCGCGTGCGCCGCCGAGGCGACGACGCGCGCCACCGGCTTCGTGCCGAGCGCGTCGGCAACCGACTGCCGCGTCATCACCAGCGCCGCGGCGCCGTCCGAAATCGACGAGGCATTGGCGGCGGTGATCGTGCCGTCCTTGGCGAAGGCAGGGCGCAGTGTCGGAATCTTCGTCGGATCGCCCTTGGGGGGTTGCTCGTCCTTGGTGACGGTTTCGCTGCCCTTGCGGGTCTTCACCTCGACGGGCACGATCTCGCGGTCGAACGCGCCCGACGTCTGCGCTTCCTGCGCGCGCGTCAGCGAGGCGATCGCGTAATCGTCCTGCGCGGTGCGGGTGAACTGGTATTCGCCCGCGGTATCCTCGGCGAAGGCACCCATCGCGCGGCCGGGTTCATAGGCATCCTCAAGCCCGTCGAGGAACATGTGATCCATCACCCGATCGTGCCCCATCCGAGCGCCGCCGCGATGCTTGGGCAGCAGGTACGGCGCGTTCGACATGCTCTCCATCCCGCCGGCGACGATCAGGTCGGCCGAGCCGGCGGCGAGCGCGTCGGCGGCCATGATCGCGGCCTGCATCCCGCTGCCGCACATCTTGTTGACCGTGGTCGCCTCGACCGACTTGGGCAGGCCCGCCTTCAGCGCCGCCTGCCGCGCCGGCGCCTGGCCGAGCCCGGCCGGGAGCACGCAGCCCATATAGATGCGCTCGACCGCGTCGCCCGACACGCCGGCCCGTTCGACCGCGCCCTTGACCGCCGCGGCGCCGAGATCGGTCGCGCTGGTGCCGGCGAGGCTGCCCTGGAAACTGCCCATCGGCGTGCGGGCATAGGACAGGATGACGACGGGATCGGCGGCCATGAAAACTCTCCGTGGATTCTGTTGTTCGGGTGTCATCTAGGAATTGAACGGCGCGGGTGCCACATCAGCGCCGCCTGAGCGCGTCGATCGTCGTCCCGGCGGTGATGACGTCGATGTCGGTCCTGAGGTGGAGCAGCTTGACCCCCGGTTCGGCCAGCGCGCGGTCGAGCGCGGGCGCGAAATCGGCGGTTTTGGCGACGGTCTCCGCCCAGCACCCATAAGCGCGACCCAGTGCGGCGAAATCGGGATTGTCGAGCTTGGTGCCCGACACGCGCCCGGGAAATTCGCGCTCCTGGTGCATGCGGATCGTGCCGTAGCCGCCATTGTCGATCACCAGCACGAGCATGTTCGCGCCGTGCGCGACGGCGGTCGCCAACTCCTGCCCGTTCATCAGGAAGCAGCCATCGCCGGCGAGCGCGACGACCTGCTTGTCCTTGTGGCGCAGCGCGGCGGCGGTCGCGGCGGGAACGCCATAGCCCATCGCGCCGGCGGTCGGGGCGAGCTGCGAGTTGCCCGCGGCATAGTGCCAATAGCGGTGCCACCAGCCCGAATAATTGCCCGCGCCGTTGCAGATGATCGTGTCGGCCGGAAGCCGCTCGCGCATCGCGGCGACGCACGGCCCGAGGTCCATCGTCACGTCGCGCGGTTTCGGCTCCGACCAGGCGAGCCATTCTTCATGTGCTTCGTCACCTGCCGAGAGCGTCTCACGCTCGATCGCGTGAACGTCGGCGGCGAACTCTGTCATGTCGGCGCAGATCGCCAGATCGGTGCGATAGGTCATGCCGAGCTCGGCCGGGTCGGGATGGACGTGGACCAGCACCTGGCCGGGATGCTCGGGCGTGATCAGCGTATAGCCGTCGGTCGTCGCCTCGCCGAGCCGCGGCCCGACGACGAGCAGCAGGTCGGCCGCCTTGACGCGCTCGACCAGTTTGGGATTGGGTCCGTAGCCGAGATTGCCGGCATAGACCGCGCAATCGTTGGCGATCGCATCCTGGCGACGGAAGGCGACGGCGACGGGGATGCCGGTCTTCTCGGCCCAGGCGGCGAAGTCCTGCCCGGCATCGGGGCTCCAGCCCGCACCGCCGACGATCGCCACCGGCCGCTCGGCGCTATCGAGCAGCGCCGACAGCGCCCCCATCGCCTCAGGGTCGCAGGGCTGGGCAGGGGCGTCGATGCGTGGACGATCGACCGCCTCGACGGCATCGAGCAGCATGTCCTCGGGCAAAGCGAGCACGACCGGGCCGGGCCGGCCCGACATCGCGACATTGTAGGCGCGCGCGACATATTCGGGGATGCGCCGCGCGTCGTCGATCCGCGCCGCCCATTTGGCGATGGGCGCGAACATCGCCTCGAAATTGATCTCCTGAAATGCCTCGCGGTCGCGAGTCGCGCGGTCGACGTCGCCGATGAACAGGATCATCGGTTGCGAATCCTGCCGCGCGACATGGACCCCGATCGAGGCGTTGGTTGCGCCGGGACCGCGCGTGACGAAGGCTACGCCCGGCCGCCGCGTCAACGTGCCATCGGCGCACGCCATGAACGCGACGCCGCCTTCCTGCCGGCACACCACCAGGTCGATCTCCGGCGTGTCGTGCAGCGCGTCGAGCACCGCCAGGAAGCTCTCGCCCGGTACGGTGAAGATGCGGTCGCAGCCTTGCGCGACGAGGTTGTCGACCAGGATGCGGCCGCCGGTGCGTTCAGTCATTGCGAGTCTCTCCCTTGCGTCCCCCATGCCGTTCGTTTCGAGCGAAGTCGAGAAACACGGATGTTGCGCATCGGACACATTTCTCGACTAGGCTGGAGCCGAACGGCATTGAGTCGCGGCGGGAGAGGGGCATGAGCGAACTGACGATTCTCGCATCGGGCCTGCGCTTTCCCGAAGGGCCGGTGGCGATGCCCGACGGCAGCGTCATCCTGGTCGAGATCGCCGCGGGGCGGATCACCCGGGTCCGCGCCGACGGCACCACCGAAACGGTCGCGGAAATCGGCGGTGGCCCCAACGGGCTCGCGCTGGGCCCCGACGGCAAGCTCTATTGCTGCAACAATGGCGGCTTCGGTTGGGCCGAGGTACAGGGCTTGCTCGTGCCCCACGGCACCGCCGCCGATTATCGCGGCGGATCGATCCAGCGCATCGACATCGCGACGGGCGCGGTCGAGACGCTCTACTCGGAAGCCTCCAACGCGCCGCTCTGCGGCCCCAACGACATCGTGTTCGATGCACATGGCGGCTTCTGGTTCACCGATCACGGCAAGACCCGTGAGCGATCGCGCAACGTGACCGGCGTGTTCTACGCAAAGGCCGATGGCAGCGAATGCCGCGAGGTGATCTTCCCGCTCGAAAATCCCAACGGCGTCGGCTTGTCGCCCGACGGCACGCGGCTCTACGTCGCCGAGACCTACACCGCCAAGCTGTGGGCGTTCGACATCGTCGCACCGGGCGAGATAGCCGCGGGCGCGGGGCTGTCGGGCGGGGGCGGCACGTTCCTCTACGGCGCGGGCGGTTATACCTATTTCGATTCGCTCGGCGTCGATTCGGCGGGTAACGTCTGCGTCGCAACGATCGGCGAAAGCGGGATCAGCGTCGTCGCACCCGAAGGCGGGCTGGTCGATTTCGTGTCGACGCCCGATCCGTTCACGACCAACATCTGCTGGGGCGGCGACGATATGAGAACGGCCTACATCACGCTTTCCGCAACCGGGCAACTCGCGACGATGCGCTGGCCGCGGCCCGGTCTGAGGCTCAACCATTGATGGCGCGCCACCATCACGAAACGCACCTGATCGAGCGGATCGGCTGGCTGCGCGCGGCGGTGCTCGGCGCCAATGACGGCATCGTCTCGACCGCCAGCCTGGTGATCGGGGTCGCCGCCGCCGGGCAACCGCGCGGGACGATCGTGCTGACCGCGCTCGCCGGGCTTGTCGCCGGCGCGATGTCGATGGCGGCGGGCGAGTTCGTCTCGGTCAGCTCGCAAGCCGACACCGAACGCGCCGATCGCGCCAAGGAGGAACGCGAGCTCGCGACCGACTGGGACGCCGAGCATCGCGAGCTGGCGCACATCTACCGGATGCGCGGGCTGGCCAAGGACCTTGCCGATCAGGTCGCGACCGAATTGATGGCGCACGACGCGCTCGGCGCGCATCTGCGCGACGAGCTCGGCATCACCGACGACCTCGCCGCTCGGCCGGTCCAGGCGGCCGGCGCGTCGGCGGCGAGCTTCGCGATCGGCGCGGCGGTGCCGCTGTTGCTGGCGACGTTGCTGCCGCTCGCGATCGTCGTGTGGGGGATCGCGAGCGGCTCGCTCGTCTGCCTTGCCGGATTGGGCGCGATGGGTGCGCGGACCGGGGGCGCTGGACTGCTCGTGCCGACGGTGCGCGTCACCTTCTGGGGTGCGCTGGCGATGGCGATCACCGCCGGGGTCGGGCTGGCGTTCGGCGCGACCGGCTGATTGACCCGGGCGCCCGCGGCTCGCTATGCGCGGTCGCAGTTGCGAACCGAGCGTCATCAGGAGCGAGTCCCGACATGAAGAAGCTTTACCCCAGCGCCGCCGCCGCGCTCGATGGGCTGCTGTTCGACGGGATGACGCTGTGCGCGGGCGGGTTCGGCCTGTGCGGCATCCCCGAACGCCTGATCGATGCGATCCGCGACGCCGGGGTCAAGGACCTGACGATCGCCTCCAACAACGCCGGCATCGACAATGAAGGACTCGGCAAGCTGCTCCGCACGCGCCAGGTCAAGAAGATGATCTCGTCCTATGTCGGCGAGAACAAGGATTTCGAGCGTCAGTTCCTCTCCGGCGAGCTCGAGGTCGAGTTCTGCCCGCAAGGGACGCTCGCCGAACGCTGCCGGGCGGGCGGCGCGGGCATCCCCGGCTTCTACACCAAGACCGGCGTCGGCACCCAGGTTGCCGAGGGCAAGGAAGTGAAGACCTTCGACGGCGAGGACTATATCCTCGAACGCGGCATCCGCGCCGATGTCTCGATCATCAAGGGCTGGAAGGCGGACGAGGCGGGCAACCTGTTGTTCCGCAAGACGGCACGCAATTTCAATCAGCCGATGGCGACCGCGGGCAAGGTTTGCATCGCCGAGGTTGAGGAAATCGTGGCAGTCGGCAGCCTCGATCCCGATCAGATCCATCTGCCGGGCATCTACGTCAACCGCCTGATCCTCGGCGCGCCGTACGACAAGAAGATCGAGTTCCGCACGGTGCGCGAGCGGGTCGCGGCGTGAGGCAACCAATTGCCCTGGCGAGCATCGCGCTGGCCGCGACCGCGCTGTCGGGCTGTGTCGCTGCCGCGGTGCCGCTCGCGGCGGCCGGCGTGGTCGGCAAGCATCAGCTCGACAAGCGGGCCGACAACAAGGCGGTGGCGCAGGCCGCGAGCGCCCCGGCCCCGGCATTGGTGCGCGGCCCCGGGGTTCCCCCGCCGGGTGGGCTGATGGCGACCAAGGTGCCGGCCGGGATGCAATATCTCTACGCCTCGGCCGAGGCCGCGGCACAGCAGCGCCAGACTTATCTGGAGCTCGCCAATTTCCTGATCGCCAAGTCGTCCGACAAGGCGGTCGGCCATCCGGTCAAGTCGGTCGTTCTCGCGCCCGGCTCGACGCTTGCGCATCCCGTGTTCGAATCGTGCGGTGACAAGCCGCTCGCGGTAGTGCTCGATGCCGACGAGACGGCGATCCTCAATTACGGGTTCGAGGGCGATCAGGTTCTTCACGACGGCGTCTACGATCAGCAGCGCTGGAGCGATTGGGAAAAGACGGGGCAGGGCAAGGTGAAGCCCGTGCCGGGTGTCACCGACGCGCTGGACGTCGCGCGACAGGCCGGCATCGCGGTCGTCATCAATTCCAACCGCCTCGCCGCCAATGCTGACGCTACCGCGGCGACCCTAGCGCAAGCCGGGCTCGGCAAATTCACCCATCTCGATACATTGTGGCTCTCGGGCGACGCCGGCACGGGATCGGCCAAGGACGCGCGGCGCTGGGCGATCTCGGCGAAATACTGCGTCGTTTCGATGGTCGGCGATCAGCTCGGCGACTTCACCGATCTGTTCAACGCGCCCGGCCTCAGCCTCGATCAGCGCCGCGATGCGCTCGGCACGCCCGATTTCGAGATTATGTGGGGCGAAGGCTGGTTCATGCTGCCCAATCCGGTCTACGGCACCGCGCTCAAAGGTGATTTTGGTGCAGTGTTCCCGGCCGAGACGCGCTGGACTGATCCGCTCGACACTCAAACACCCGTTGCTAGTGGGAGTTCTAACTGATGCCCTGGACCCGTGACGAGATGGCCGCCCGCGCCGCGAAGGAATTGCGCGACGGCTTCTACGTGAACCTCGGCATCGGCATCCCGACGCTGGTCGCAAATCATATCCCCGAGGGCGTCGAGGTGACGCTGCAATCGGAGAACGGGATGCTCGGCATCGGACCGTTTCCGTTCGAGGGCGACGAAGATCCGGACCTGATCAACGCCGGCAAGCAGACCGTGAGCGAGCTGCCGCAGACGGTCTATTTCTCGTCCGACCAGAGCTTCGCGATGATCCGCGGCGGGCATATCGACCTCGCGGTGCTCGGCGCGATGGAAGTCGCCGAGAATGGCGATATCGCCAACTGGATGATCCCGGGCAAGATGATCAAGGGCATGGGCGGCGCGATGGACCTGGTCGCCGGCGTCAAGAAGATCATCGTCGTGATGGAGCACACCAGCAAGAACGGCGACGCCAAGTTCATCCCCGACTGCACGCTGCCGCTGACCGGCAAGAACGTCGTCGACATGATCGTCACCGATCTCTGCGTTTTCCAGCGCGCCGACCACGACAGCCCGTTCCGGCTGGTCGAGCTCGCGCCCGGCGTGACCGCCGACGAGGTCGCTGCCAAGACGACGGCGAAATATGAGGAGATGGCCTGAATCTACTTTGTTGTGGGACGGCTAGCGATTGGCGAAATCTGATGGCAATCTCTCCCGGGGGAATCGGGGGATCTTCATGTTAAAGTCTGTAATCGCGTCGATCTTGGCCGTCTCGATGGGCGGAAACGCGAGCGCCGCAGCAAGCCTCGAAACAGGAGCCGAAATCAGGGCGGCGCTCGATCGCTATGATATGCAAGCCGCGAGAAAGGCGTTCAACGCCTTGGTCGAATCCAGACTTCCGGCCAGCGAGCCGCATCAACCCGATCCCCTTCTCGATCGCCTGCTTGTCGACGAATTGGCGGCGGGCGGAGAAATTTCCCAGGCCGGCCAAATTCTCGAGCGGATCGTCAAGACGCAACCAGACGAGAAAAACGGTCATTACCGGCTGCTTCTGGGCGTCTACGACGAAGAGACCGGCGCATTCGACGATGCCGCCCGGCAATATCAGACGTTAGCGCAGGATACGAAGCTGGCGCCGGAAGATCGGGCGGCTGCGCTACTGGGTCAGGCGCGGGTGCAGATGACGGTGAATCCAGGCGCTGCTCTGACCGCGCTGCAGGCAATCGATTTAGCTACGCTGCCAAGCAACGATACATGGGAGTTCGACCTTCTATCCGCGCGCGCGGCCGCGATGGCCGGCCCTAGTGCCGCTGACCAGGTTGAGCCCGCATTCCAGCGCGCCTGGGCCGAAGCGCCCAAGGCATCACTGATCGACGCTGCGCCCGCGCGCGTGGCGAGCGATCGGGCGATGGCGGCGGCGAGGGCGGGCGACCGCACGGCGCTGGTCAATCTTCTGGCGGTCGATCGTTTCGATCGATCGGCCAATAGTGGGCAGCCGGCGGTTGCCGCCGATCTGCCATTATGTGGCGCGGACGGCATAACGCCGACCGATACCGTCATCATCGAAGTGTCGCATCTGCCGGCGCTCGGGCGACCGAAGGTTGGGCTGGTATGGGCCAGTCGGCCCGAAATCGCGCGACCTTTCCTCTTTGCCGCCGCACGGAGCGGCCGCCTTTCGGTGACGGACGGACAAGCAGCCTCCTTTGCCCTCCACTGCCGCACTTATCCCTCGTCCAGTTACGCGACGCGCAACGAGCTTCAGAGCGATCTCGCCGGATGGATGTCGAGCTTGGGCGCCTATCCGCTGGGTCAGACCAATGACGATAGCGACGCAACGGTGTCCATTGCCGGCATGCTGGCGCAACGACAGGCGCAATACGGCAAAACATCGGTGATGCTGCTGCCGATTCTCTTTAAGATCATGCAATCGACCATGCCGCAGATCGGATTTGACAGCAGCGCGGGTAAACGCGCGGACGAACTTGCAACGCGTGTCGGCGCAATATTGGATGCAAATCGCGCGCCCGCCAATCTTGCCTTGCTGTGGAAACTGTCCGCCATTGGCATCTCGGTCGCCGCGCAGAACATCAGTGCTTCGGATGCGCAGGCCGAGGGGCAGGCCTTGCTGTTGAAGGCGGCTGCGGACCCGGCCGTTTCGCTGGATATGGTCTACGGGCTGGCGATCGCTTCGGCCGATTTTCCCAATGCGCCGAGCAGTTTCAAGGCAGCGATCCTCAAATCGGCGCTTGATCTGCTGACGCGTCGAGCGCCAGCGGGCGATCAGCGAACCGCCGCTTTGGCACTGCGTCTCCATTCGCTCGATTTGTCGATCGGAGACGACGTGGGCGCGGCGACGGTGATAAAGCCGCTAGGCCTGTCGCCTGACCTTTGTATTCTGTCAAATCCTGCGACCAATTTCATTTCGGCGAATATTACCAGCGACGATTACCCTGGTGACTTGGTTCTCACCACGATGTGGGGCTATGTCGACACCGAATTCGACCTTGATGAAACCGGCGCGGCGCGGGGCGGACGCATTATCATGAGTGATCCGCCATATGTCTTCGACAAGATCACGAAGGAGAAGTTGCTGACTATCCGATATGATCCGGCCCGCTTCGCAGACAGGCCGACGCGTTGCCGAGCGCAGGAACAAGCGATCCGCTGGCAAATGCCCTACTAGCAACATCGGCGCGCAAGGTCAGGCCGCGATCGCTTCCATAGCTTCGTTGGTTTCAAGCCATTCGGACTCGGCGGCGTCGAGCCGATCCTGCAGCTCCGCACGGCGCTTCATCAGGTCGCTCATCGTCAGCTTGGCGAGCGCGGGCTCGGCGCTTGAGGGATCGAACATCGCGCGGTCGATCGCGCTGCGCTGTTCGGTGAGCTTTGCGGTCTCGGCCTCCAACTCGCGGATGCGCTTGCGCAAGCTCTTGTCGCGTTCGCGGGCTTCGGCGGCGGCCTTGCGGTCGATCTTGCGCGCGGCCTTGGGCTTCGCTTCGGCCTTGTCGCCGGCGAGGACGAAGGCGATGTAATCGTCGAGGCTGCCGTCGAATTCGCGCGCGGTTCCGCTATCTACCAGCACGAGGCGGTCGGCGGTCATCTCAAGCATGTGGCGATCGTGGCTGACCACGACCACCGCGCCGGTGTAGCTGTTGAGCGCCTGCACCAGTGCCTCGCGGGCATCGACGTCGAGATGGTTGGTAGGCTCGTCGAGAATCAGCATGTGCGGCGCGTCGCGGGTAATCAGCGCCAGCGCCAGCCGCGCACGTTCGCCGCCCGACAGCTTGCCGACCTTGGTCGTCGCCTTGTCGCCCGAAAAGCCGAACCGGCCGAGCTGCGCGCGCACCGCCGCCGGGCTCGCGCCGGTCATCGTGCGCGTCATATGCTCGAGCGGGGTGTCGCCGGTGTCGAGCTCCTCGACTTGATATTGTGTGAAATAGCCGACCTTCATCTTGCCGGTCGCGGTCATGCCGCCGTCCATCGGCGTCAGCTGCGCGGCGAGCAGGCGGGCGAGCGTGGTCTTGCCGTTGCCGTTGCGGCCCAAGAGCGCGATGCGGTCGTCGGGATCGAGCCGCAGGTTGAGGCGGCTGAGCACCGGCGTTTCGCCATAGCCGACGCTCGCCATGTCGAGCGTGATCAGCGGCGGGCGCAGCTCGCTGGGATTGGGGAAGCCGAACGACAGCGATGGATCGTCGGCGAGCTCCGCGATCGGCTGCATCCGCGCCAGCGCCTTGGCGCGCGACTGCGCCTGCTTGGCGGTCGAGGCGCGCGCCGAATTGCGGGCGATATAATCCTGCAATTTGGCGCGCTGCGCGTCCTGGCTGGCCTTGGCCGCGGCGAGCTGCGCCATCCGCTCGGCGCGCTGCCGCTCGAACGCGTCGTAACCGCCGGGATAGAGCGTCAGTTTGCCGCCCTGCAAATGCAGGATGTGATCGACGACATTGTTGAGGAAATCGCGCTCGTGGCTGACGATCAGGATCGTCGCGCGGTAGCTCTTGAGGAAATCCTCGAGCCACAGCACGGCTTCGAGGTCGAGATGGTTCGACGGCTCGTCGAGCAGCAACACGTCGGGCTGCGAGAACAACAGCGCCGCGAGCGCGACGCGCATCCGCCACCCGCCCGAAAAGCTGTCGAGCGGGCGCTGCTGCATCTCTTCATCGAAGCCGAGCCCGACCAGGATGCGCGCCGCCCGCGCCGGCGCCGCATAAGCGTCGATCGCCAGCAGCCGCTCGTGCACCTCGGCGAGGCGGTGGTGATCGTCGTGGCAGGTCTCGCTCTCGGCCATCAGCGCGGCGCGTTCGGTGTCGGCCTCCAGCACCGCCTCGAACGGCGTCGTCTTGCCTGCCGGCGCCTCCTGCGCGACATAGCCGAGCCGCGCGCCCTTGGGCATTTCGGTCGTGCCGTCGTCGGGATCGAGCTGTCCGGCGATCACCTTGACCAGCGTCGACTTGCCCGCGCCGTTGCGTCCGATCAGGCCGACGCGGCTGCCCGGCGGCAGCGCCGCACTGGCGCCGCCCAGGATCGTGCGTCCGCCGAGGCGCACCGTGATGCCGTTGATGTTGAGCATGCGCGCGCCCGTAGCAGGTCGGGGCCGCGAGCCCAAGTGGCCCGATGCACGAAAGAACGCGCCAAACGCTTCGAAATGCTCTATGGGCACGCCTGAGCTGCCGACGAGAGCGGCCGGCCGGGCGCGCCATTGGCCGCCGAAGCCGTGCCCAACCGCCGCGATATCCAAGGTTTTTCCCGCTCCGCCGCCGCTCGCGGCCGGGCAGATATGTGAGTTTCATGAACTTTCCCAACGTGCCCACCGTCCTCGGCGACGCGCTCGCCGCGCAGGGCTATGCCGATCCCACCGCCGTCCAGGCCGCCGTCCTTGAGCCCGAAGCACTCGGTCGCGACCTGATTGTCTCGGCGCAGACCGGATCGGGCAAGACGGTCGCCTTCGGGCTTGCTTTCGCCGGCGATCTGCTGGCCGACGGCGCGCTGCCTTATGCCCAAACGCCGCTCGCGCTCGTGATCGCGCCGACGCGCGAACTCGCGCTGCAGGTCAGCCGCGAGCTGCAATGGCTCTACGCCAAGGCCGGCGCGCGGATCGCGACTTGCGTCGGCGGGATGGACGCCTCGAAGGAGCGCCGCACGCTGCGTTCGGGCGCGCACATCGTCGTCGGCACGCCGGGGCGGCTGCGCGACCACCTCGAACGCGGCGCGCTCGAACTGTCGGCGCTCAAGGCCGTGGTTCTCGACGAGGCCGACGAGATGCTCGACATGGGCTTTCGCGAGGATCTCGAGGAAATCCTCGACGCGACCCCGGGTGAGCGTCGCACCTTGCTGTTCTCCGCGACGATGCCGCGCCCGATCGTCGCGCTCGCCAAGCGCTATCAGCGCGACGCGCTGCGCATCTCGACCGTCGGCGACGATCGCGGGCACGGCGATATCGCGTATCAGGCGGTAACCGTCTCGCCGTCGGAGATCGAGGCGGCGGTGGTCAACCTGCTGCGGTTTCACGAGGCCGAGACCGCGATCCTGTTCTGTGCGACGCGCGATAATGTCCGCCACCTCCACGCGACGTTGCAGGAGCGCGGTTTCGCGGTCGTCGCGCTGTCGGGCGAGCATTCGCAGTCGGAGCGCAACCACGCACTCCAGGCGCTGCGCGACCAGCGTGCGCGCGTCTGCGTCGCCACCGACGTCGCCGCGCGCGGCATCGACCTGCCGTCGCTCAGCCTCGTCGTCCATGTCGAGATTCCGCGCGACGCCGAGACGCTGCAGCACCGCTCGGGCCGCACCGGGCGGGCGGGGCGCAAGGGCACCGCGGTGCTGATCGTCCCCTATCCGCGCCGCCGCCGCGTCGAATCGATGCTGCGCGGGGCGAAGATCAACGCCGAGTGGATCGAGGCGCCGACCGCGGCGGTGATCCGTGCGCAGGATCGCGAACGGATGCTTGCCGCGCTCCTCGAACCCGTCGAATTCGACGAGGAGGATCGCGCGCTGGCCGAGCGCTTGCTCGCCGAGCGCTCGCCCGAGGACATCGCCGCGGCATTGGTGCGCGCGCACCGTGCCAAGATGCCCCAGCCCGAGGACATGATCGACAACACCCCCGAGGCGCGCCGCGCCGCGCAGGCGGAGCGGCATCGCCCTGGCTTCGAGGACGTAGTGTGGTTCCGGATGGATATTGGCCGCCGGCAGAATGCCGATCCGCGCTGGATCCTGCCGCTGCTCTGCCGCCGGGGGCACATCACCAAGAACGAGGTCGGCGCGATCCGGATCGGCGCGAACGAGACCTATTTCCAGGTGCCGACCGCGATCGCGCGCAAGTTCAACGTCGCGCTGGCGCGCACCGCGAAGGCCGAAGGCGACGACGGCAGCGTCCGTATCGAGCCGTCCGATCACGGCCCTCGCGAGGAAGCGCGCGCCAACCGCAAAGGCGGCGGTCGCCCGCAGCACGCAGCGCGTCCCTACAAGGGCGGCAAGCCGGGCGGTGCGCGCAAGCCATATCAGAAGCGCGGCGACCGCCACTCGTGAACCTGCGCATCCTCGTCGATGCCGACGCCTGCCCGGTCAAGGACGAGGTGTACAAGGTCGCCTGGCGTCACGAAGTGCCCGTGACGATCGTCAGCAACAGCCATTTGCGCGTCCCCGATCACCCGCTGATCGAGCGTGTGGTGGTGTCCGACGGCTTCGACGCGGCGGACGACTGGATTGCCGAAGCTGCCGGCCCGGCGACGATTACGATCACCGCCGACATCCTGCTGGCCGATCGCTGCCTCAAGGCTGGCGCGACGGTACTCGCGCCGACCGGCAAGCCGTTCACGACGAGCTCGATCGGTGGCGCGATCGCCACGCGCGCGATCATGGCCGATTTGCGCGCTGGCGGCGAACAGATCGGCGGGCCGCGCCCCTTTGCCAGGGCTGATCGCTCGGCATTCCTGCAGGCGCTCGACACCGCGATCGTGCGCTTGCGCCGCGGCACTTAACGAAAATTGTTTTTGAATTTGCTCCGTCGCTAGCCTTAGGATGTCGCGACAAAGGGCCGCGTCGTGCCGACGGCTCAACGGGAGAGCGAATGATGCAGCGGCGGACCTTTTTGCAATCGACCTCGCTACTGTCGCTCGCCGGCACGATCGTCCCGGCAGCGGCGCGCGGGCAGGGCATCGCTCCCGCCAAGCGCGTCCCCGCCGCCGCCCCGATCCGCGCGGCGCAGCAGAACCGCGCGCCGCTCGCGGCTCAGCCGCTGCTCCCGCTGCCGGTCGGGTCGATCAAGCCGAAAGGCTGGTTGCGTCGCCAGCTCGAAATCCAGGCGTTGGGGCTGGGCGGGCGGCTCGACGAGACCTGGCCCGATGTCGGACCGAACAGCGGTTGGCTCGGCGGCAATGGCGAGAGCTGGGAACGCGGGCCCTATTTTGTCGACGGGCTGTTGCCGCTCGCCTGGGCGCTCGACGACGACGGGCTGAAGGCCAAGGCGCAGCGCTTCATCGACTGGACGCTCGATCACCCGGCCGCGAACGGGATGATCGGCCCAGCGTCGAACGACGATTGGTGGCCGCGCATGGTGATGGCCAAGGTGCTGATCCAGTATCACGAGCTGACCGAAGACCCGCGCGTTATTCCTGTGCTGACCGCCTATTTTCACCACCAGCTCGCCGAATTGCCCGCCCGCCCCCTCAAGGATTGGGGCAAATTCCGCTGGCACGACGAGGTCGTCGCGGTCTTGTGGCTCTACAACCGCACCGGCGACGCCAAGCTGCTCGATCTCGCGCGGCTGCTGCACAGCCAAGGCTGGGACTGGCAAGGCGAGTTCGCCGACTTCCCGTTCACCGGCCAGGCCCAGCTCGCGCGCAACGCCAAGGGCGATCTCACCGACGGGCTCGGCGATCACGCGCTGTCGGCGCACGGCGTCAACAACGCGATGGGGTTGAAGGCGTCGCCGGTCTGGTCCTTGGTTTCGGGCGACGCCAAGGATCGCGAGGCGGTGCATCACCAGCTCGCCGAACTCGACCGATATCATGGCATGCCGACGGGCATGTTCGCCGCCGACGAGCACCTCGCCGGCCTCAGCCCAAGCCAGGGCGTCGAGCTCTGCACCGTGGTCGAGGCGATGTATTCGCTCGAACTGGCGGCGGCGATCACCGGCGACGCGGGAATCGCCGACCGTATCGAGCGGATTGCCTACAACGCGCTGCCCGGCACCTTCAGCGATGACATGTGGGCGCACCAATATGACCAGCAGCCCAACCAGATCAAATGCAGCCTCGCCAAGGGCCCGTGGACGAGCAACGGGCCCGAGGCGAACCTGTTCGGGCTCGATCCCAATTTCGGCTGCTGCACCGCCAATTTCCACCAGGGCTGGCCCAAGCTCAACGACAGCCTGTGGATGGGCACCAAGGATGGCGGGCTCGCCGCGCTGATCTATGCACCGTGTGCGGTGAAGACGGTGGTCGGCGACGTGCCGGTCGACGTGACGGTCGAGACCGACTATCCTTTTCGCGATACGGTGAAGATCGCGGTGGAGCCGTCGCGCCCAGCGCACTTCCCGCTCAAGCTGCGCGTGCCGGGCTGGGCGCGACAGATGACGGTGGCGGTCAACGGCAAATCCTCACCGGGCGCGCGGAACGACGGTTTCCTGACGATCGACCGGCTCTGGCAACGGGGCGACAACGTTACGATTGCCTTCGCGTTCGAAATCGAGCGCCAACCCGGTTTCAACAACGCCGTCAGCATCGTCCGCGGACCCTTGGTGTTTTCCGTGCCGATCACCGAAAACTGGCAGAAGTGGCGATCGCGCGATCTTACCTCCGATTGGGAAGTCTATCCCTCAAGCCCATGGAACTATGCGCTGACCGGTTCGCCGCTGTCTCACGCGGAACACCCTATCTCGGCGGTGCCCTTCTCCCGCCGGACGCCCCCCGTAACGGTCTCCGCGACACTTGTACGCATACCCGATTGGGTTGAGGCGCATGGCGGCTATGCCGATCCGCCGCCGCAGAGTCCGATCGCCGTGACGGACGCCAAACCCGAAACGGTGACGCTCATCCCCTATGGCTCCGCCAAGCTGCGCGTTACGACGATGCCGGTCGCCAGGAGCTAGCGGTCAGACTCGCCGCCTTCGGGGCCCCAAAACACGACCCAAGTGGCGAAATCGTCGCTGAAGTCCTCGAACCGGTGATCGGCTCCGGCTTCGACGAACAGAACGTCTTGCGGCCCAAACGGCACCCGCTCCCCATTCTTGACGAACGTGCCGGTTCCCGACGCGACGATGTAGAGCTCGTCCTGCTTGTGCGTCGCTTGGCGGTCATGTCCTTGCGGGGCATAGACCCCGACGCGCATCGTGCCGTGGCGGATGCCGTAAATGTCGCGCTCCTCGCCGATCCGCGCGGCGATTTCGGCCAGCGAGGAGCGCCACGCGTCGCTCAATGGACGAAGCGCGCCACCACGTCGCGATAGGAACGGCTCACCTTCACCTGCGCGCCCGAGCCGAGCACCAGGAAGCATTCGCCATTGGTGTGTGGCTTGACCTCGCGGACGAGGTCGAGATTGACGATCGTCGAGCGGTGCACCCGCTGGAAACGGCGTGGGTCGAGGCGCTTTTCGAGGTCCTTCATCGTCTCGCGCAGGATCAGCGTATTGTCGCCGGTGTAGATGCACATGTAATCGCCCGCCGCATCGATACGCTCGATCGAATCGACATCGACGCGGAAAATCTGGCCGCGATCCTTGATGTTGATCAGCTTCTCGAAGCGGTTTGCTGCCGGCTGGTCGCCGCCATCGGTCATGTTCTCGACCGCGTCGGGCGCGACTTCGGCGAGGACTTCCTTCAATTTCTCGATCTCTTCGGCGCCGCGCTTTTCGGTCAGGCGCTGGCGCACGCGATCGAGCGTGTCGGCGAGCCGCGCGTCCTCGACCGGCTTCATCAGATAATCGACCGCCTGCGCCTCGAATGCGCGGATCGCGTGGTCCGAATAGGCCGTTACGAAGACGAACAAAGGCGGCTCGACTTCCATCAAGCCTTGGACGACCGAGAAGCCGTCGAAGCCGGGCATCTGGATGTCGAGGAAGACAAGGTCGGGCTTGTGCGTCTTGATCGCGCGGATCGCCTCGCGGCCGTTGGTGCATTTGTCGACGATTTCGACGTCATCGAAATTCTGCAGTCGCAGCTCCAGGCCCTGGATGGCGAGCGGTTCGTCGTCGACGAGGATGGTACGTATGGTCATGCGGCTTCTCGTGCTGGTTCCTCGAGTTGGAACGGTATCTCGATTTCAACACCGAACCCGCCCCCGCGGTTCGATCGGGTTTCAAAACGGTGGTCCGGCCCGAAGGCCTGGGCAAGCCTGTCCCTGATATTGGCAAGCCCGACCCCGGTTGAAAGGCTTGGACGCGGTTTCGTTCCGTGAACACCGGGGCCCGTGTCGGATACGGCGATCTGCACCCGCTCGCCGACGAGCCGAGCCGAGACGGCGATTTCGGCACCTTCTTCCTGGGGCGTGACCGCATATTTGATCGCGTTTTCGACCAAAGGTTGGAGCAACAGCGACGGCAGTCGCGCTTTCACGACGCGCGGATCGATGTCGAAGCGCGGGCGCAGCCGCTCCTCGAAGCGCATCTTTTCGATTTCGAGATAGAGCTTCAGCGTCTCGATCTCCTGCGCGATCGTCACATTGGCGGTCGGCTCGTTGGCGAGCGTGTAGCGCAGGAACGACGACAGCCGGCTGAGCATCGCATTGGCACGCTCGGTCTGTTTTAGCAGCACCAGGGTCGAAATCGAATTCAATGTGTTGAACAAAAAATGCGGATTGAGCTGATAGCGCAGCATAGCAAGCTGCGCCGACGACGCCTGCGTCTCCAGCTTCTGCATCTGGTCGATCTGATCCTCGACGATCAGATAGTAATTGATCCCGTAATAGAGCGCCGACCAGCCGGCGAGGACGATGAACGCGACGTAGATCGATCCGAACACCAGGTGCAGCGGGCTGCCGCCGCCCGACGAGGAGCTCAGCATCGAGAAGGCGAAGGCGTCGAGCACCGCGAACAGGAACGTCGCCGCCGCCAGCGTCGCGACCGCGAGCAGGATGCCCGACAGCGTCGGCAGCTTGCGGCGATAGATGCCGTACAGCGTCGAGAGCAGCAGCGTGATGCAATAGCCGATAATGGCTTCCATCACATTGCCGATCAGCCCCTTGAGCGGCTGGTCCCCGGCGATCGTCGAGAGGCTGCGCAAGAGCAGATAACCGGTCCAGCCCGCGCCCTGCAGCATCCAGAAGGCGCGATTCTTGTCCTCGAAGAACGGACGCGCGAAGATGCCGGGCCTGAGCGTCGGGGCGGAGGCGGTGGCAGGGTCGAGGCGGATCGGCCGCATATCGGTCCCATATAACGCCTGTCGCGCAGGCGGGAAGGGGGCCGCATCGCGGCGGGCTGACAAGCGCCTGCGTTCGGCATACGATCACGTCCAAGGAGAGAGCCATGGCCGATATCGACGCCCCCGCCGACCGCGCGCGCTTCACCGCGATGACCGAGGGCACGCAGGACGATTGGACGACGATCAGCCGTCACTTCATGGAGTTCGCCGCCAAGCTGCCCGATCGCGTGCTGACCCACCTCAAGCTGCTCGACGGCGATTATGGCGGCTTTCCGGTCGACCGCCTCGAACATTCGCTGCAGACCGCGACGCGCGCGCATCGAGACGGGCGGGGCGAGGATTACGTCGTGATGGCGCTGATCCACGACATCGGCGACACGCTCGGCACCTACAACCACCCCGAAATCGCCGCGACCATGCTGCGCCCGTTCGTCTCCGAGGAGCTGCACTGGATCGCCAACACCCACGGCGTGTTCCAGGGTTATTATTACTTCCACTATCTCGGCATGGACCGCGACTTGCGCGAGAATTATCGCGGCCATCCGCATTTCGAAGCGTGCGCGGGCTTCTGCGAGAAATACGACCAGGCCGCGTTCGATCCTGCCTATGACAGCGCGCCGCTGTCGTTCTTCGAGCCAATGGTCCGCCGCGTCTTCGCCCGGCCGATCAACAGCATCTACGCCAGGGCCGCCGCCGATGCTGCTGAATGACCGGACGGCGCAGCCCCGGTCGCTTTAATTCCGCCCGACAACTAAACACGCCGCCCCAGCATGGCTGGGACGGCGCCTTTCTCGTGCTGATCGAAGCGATCAGAACTGCACGTTGAGCGTCGCCGAGAAGGTGCGCGGCGAGCCAATGTACGAGTAGGGCGAGTTGAACGCCGACGTGTTGCCGCTGAACCCGCTGACGTACAGCGAGTCGAACAGGTTGGTGACGTTGAACTGAACGTAGGTCGTGTCGTTCAGACCTGCCCAACCGAGGTTGATGCGGGCATCGAGGTCGACAACAGTGTATTCCGGCGTTGTCGCCGCATACAGCTGGGTCAGCGTGCCGGTTGCCGGGCACTGGTCGTTCACAGTCCGCACCGAACACGAATAGATCGGCAGGTTCTGATCGTTCACATAGCGCTTGCCGGTGTGCTTGACCTGAACCCCGAATTCGACCGGGTTGAGGTTGAGCTGGGCTCGGCCGCCGACGGTATAGACCGGCGAACCCGCTTCACGCTTGCCGGCGGTCGCGTCGTAAACCGGATTGCCGCTGGCGTCGATGCCCGTCTGCACGTCGTCCTGGATCTTCGACTTCAGATACGAAGCGAATGCATAGAGCGACAGTTCGGGGATCGGCTGGTACGCGATGCTGCCGTCGATGCCGTACTTATGCACGGTCCCCAGGTTGCGATACGTGGTGATGTCCGTGATCGGATCATACGACGCCGCCAGACGGTTGTTGAAGATCGTATACCACGGGCCAACCTGCGCCTGGATCTTGCTGGTCGTGTAACGCAGACCACCGTCGAAATTGTCGGTCGTCTCCGGCCGCGGCGTCTGGACATCCTGCGGGAAATAGAACGACTGATACAGGTTATCCGTGCTCGGAACCTGCAGACCCTTCGAATAGCTCGCATAGACTTGGAAAGCCGAAGCCAGGTTGTAGGTCACGCTCGCGCTGGGCAGGAAGCGATGATACTTTAGGGTCCGCTCCTGCGGCGGGGCGTAACCCGTCACCGTCGGCGCCCCACCGTTCACGCCCGGCGTGTAAGTGTAGGGATGGGCCGCGGCATAAGCGTCCTGCGCCGCCGAATCGCCCGCGATGCAGTCGACATAACCGGCCGAGCTGGTCGTGAAGCAGTTCTGGTGCAGCTCGCGCTTGAAGAACGGCAGACGGCCGCCGACGTTGAACACCAGCGCGTCGTCCAAGAACTCGCCGCGATATTCGGCCGAAACCTGGTCGAGGATGGCGAACGACTTGCGGTCGCGCTTCTGGACGACCGCGCCGTTACCCGCCGTGATCGGATCGTTGATCGGGAACGGGTCCTTGGCTTGCCCATTGTTGAGCAAATAGCCCACCTGGCCGGTCTGCCGATGGCGACCGTAATCGTGCGCGTAGCTAAGACGGAACGACTGGCCCTCGGCAATATCCCAGCGCAGCGAGCTGGTCAGCGTGTAGCGATGCGTGACCGTCTGGCTAGGCGCGTAGAGGCGGACGCCGTGCGGATAGCCCGTGTCGAGCATGTCGCCGTCGCCGTTCAGATCTTCGCCGAAATAATAATTGTTGCCGATGTAACCGAGCTGGCCGCCAGCGGCAGTGCCCTCCTGGCCCAGGATCGCGCTTGAACCGCCATTGGCCTTCACATACTGGAAGGTCGGATCGACCGTCAGCACCAGATTGTCGGCAAGGTGGAACGACGAGGTGAGGCGCAGGCTGCCCGTGTTCGACGGATTGAAGCTCTCACCATAATTGGTCCCGCACGGAGTCGGCGTGTCGGCGACACCCGCTTCCGGCGTATCGAGCTGGCAGCGATCGATCACCATCAGGCGATCCTTCTTGCTCGTCGGGAAGTCGACGAGCTTCGGATCGTTGGTGTTGTTGTTGCGGTTGACGTTGTAGTTGCCGGCCACCGCGATGAAATCGCCGTTGCTGCCGATCGGCTGGTAGACCTTGAAGTTGTAGGCGGCCTTACGAATCTTGCCGCGGTTTGAATAGACCACGTTGTTTTCGGCATGGCTCGCCGAGAGCCAGGCCTTGGTGCCCCACGGCGTGAAGGTGCCGGTGTTGAGCAAGCCGAAAACGCGGAAGAAGTTGAGGTCACCCACCGAGCCTTCGAGGCGCGCACCGATATCGTCGGTCGGGGTAATCGTCGTATAGTTGACGGTCGAGCCCGAAGCCGAGGCGGTCGGGCTGTCGATGTCGGTCGAGCCGAGCACGACGTTGACCTGGTCGATCAGTTCGGGATCGATCTGCTGGTTCGAATAGATCGCGTAGTTGCCGGTGTCGTTGATCGGCACGCCATCGATGGTCTGCGAGATGCGGTCGGCGGTGAAGCCGCGGATCGTCAGCGAACCGCCCGACGAACCATAAGGGTCATTGTTGTTGAACGTGACGCCCGGCAGCATGTTGATCGTCTCGTCGACCGACTGGCCGGCGGTCTGGCGAGACAGGAACTTGTTGGTCAGTTCGACCTTGGTCTTGCCGCTGTCCGGAATCTTCGTGCCCGCAACGTCGGTAGCCCGCGAACCGGTGACGACGATGTCGCCCTGGTTGAACTCGATTGAGCCGGTCGTCTGGGCATAAGCCGCGCCCGGGATCATGAGCGCGGCGAACGCCACGCTGGCAAAGAGCTTCTTCTGCATTTGACTGTTTTCCCCTGAGGAACTGATGCGACTGACGTGCGGCCACTCCGGCCCCGCACCGCAGCCCGCCTTTGTCCCTCAAATATTTCCTTTGCGTGACAGTCAATCAACTTGGACGCAGTTGCAGCATTCGAGTCGAATCGCGTTGCAAAAAAGCATCACCGTGCGGCGGCGACGATTTCGTTCCAGGTCGCTTCGTCGATCACCTTAACCCCTAGCTCTGCGGCCTTTTTCAGCTTCGAGCCGGCGCCCGGACCGGCGATCACGAGGTCCGTTTTGGCCGATACCGATCCCGACACGCGCGCGCCCAAAGTCTCCGCCTGGGCCTTGGCTTCGTCGCGCGACAGGGTTTCCAACGAGCCCGTAAAGACCAAAGTCTGCCCGCTGACCTGCGACTCGCGGATATTACTTATATACGGCTGCGGACGTACCTCGCCGAGCAGATCGTTCCACGCTTCGCGGTTGTGGGGTTCGGCGAAGAAATCGACCAACGCCTGTGCCACCACCGCCCCGACGCCCTCGACCGCGGTGAGCTCGTCGAACGCATGCTCATCCGCGGCGGCGCGGGTTGCGACGTCGGCGAGGGCCTCGACCGTGCCGAACGCCTTGACCAGATCGCGCGCCGTCACCGCGCCGACATGGCGGATGCCGAGACCGAACAGAAACCGCGCCGGATCGGGCTCGCGCTTCGCCTCTATCGCCGCGAGCAGATTGTCGACCGAGGTTTCCGCCCAGCGTTCGCGACCGATCAGGTCGTCGCGCCTGGCATGCAACCGGAAGATATCGGCGGGCGAATGCAGCAGGCCGTCGCGAAAGAAGCTCTCGACCGTCGTCGCGCCAAGCCCTTCGATGTCCAGGGCGCCGCGGCTGGCGAAATGGCGCAGCCGCTCGACCCGCTGCGCCGGGCAGATCAGCCCGCCGGTGCAGCGGATGTCGACTTCGCCTTCCTCGCTGACGGCGTCGGACCCGCATTCGGGGCACGTTTCGGGGAAATGCCAGGCGGGCCGCTCGACCTCGCGGGTCAGATTCTCGACGATCTGCGGGATAACGTCGCCGGCACGCTGCAGCACCACGCGGTCGCCGGGGCGCACGCCGAGCCGCGCAATCTCGTCGGCATTGTGCAACGTCGCATTGGTGACGACGACGCCGCCGACCGTCACCGGCTCCAACCGCGCGACGGGCGTGAGCTTGCCGGTACGCCCGACCTGGATGTCGATCCGCTCGAGCGTCGTCTGCGCGCGCTCGGCGGGGAATTTGTGGGCGAGCGCCCAGCGCGGCGCCTTGGCGACCGCGCCGAGCCGCGCCTGCCAGTCGAGCCGATCTACCTTGTAGACCACGCCGTCGATGTCGAACGGCAGATCGGCGCGCTGCGCCTCGATCGCGCGGTAGATGGCAAGCGCCGCCTCGACGCTCTCGACCCGCTCGAACTCCTCGGCGACCGGGAAGCCCCAGCGCCGGATCGCCCCGATCACCTCGGCCTGCGTGTCGCCCGGCATCGCGCTCGCCTCGCCCCAGCCGTGCGCGAGGAAACGCAGCGGCCGCGCTGCGGTGACGGCGGCGTCCTTCTGGCGCAGCGAGCCCGCGGCGGCGTTGCGCGGATTGGCGAACTGGCGCGCCCTGGCCGGATCGTCGGCTTCGGCGAGCAGCCGCGCGTTGAGTGCGGCGAACGCCGCCTTGTCCATATAGATCTCACCGCGCACTTCGAACACGGCCGGCGCTTCGTGCGGCAATTCGTGCGGAATATCGGCGATCGTCCGCGCGTTCGCGGTGACGACTTCGCCGACCGTCCCGTCGCCGCGAGTCAGCGCGAGGACGAGCCGCCGATCCTCGTAGCGCAGCGAGCACGACAGTCCGTCGATCTTGGGCTCTGCGGTCAGCGCGACCGGTTCGGCTTCGTCGAGCCGCAGGAAACGACGAACGCGCGCGACGAACTCGATCACCTCTTCGTCGGCAAAGGCGTTTTCGAGGCTCATCATCGGCCGCGCATGCGCCACCTTGGCGAGATGCCCGGCGGGCGCCGCGCCAACCTGCTTGCTCGGCGAATCGGCGCGGATCAGTTGCGGGAAGGCGGCTTCGATCGCCGCGTTCTCACGGACCAGCGCGTCATAGTCCGCGTCCGAAATCTGCGGCGCGTCCTCGGTGTGATAGAGCCGATTATGCCGCGCGATCTCGTCGGCGAGGAAGGCGAGCCGTTCGGCGGCGGCGTCATCGGTAGCAGGCAGCGCGGTCATCTAGCGAGCGCTACGGCAGAGTAGGGCAGGGCCGCAAGCGCCCCGTCACCCCAGCGAAGGCTGGGGTCCATCTCTGTTGCGATCCGCCGCACCGGTGCCCCCTCCTTCGACAGACATGGATGCCAGCCTTCGCTGGCATGACGGGAAAGCGATTAAGCCGCCTCTAGCAGCCGCTCGGCCTGCGCTCGCGCTTCGTCGGTGATCGTCGCGCCGGAGAGCATTCGCGCGATCTCCTCGCGGCGATCGCTGTCGTCGAGCGCGACGACGCCCGTCCGCGTGACCACGCCGTCATGGCGCTTGGCGATCAGCAGATGCTGGGCGCCCCGCGCCGCCACCTGCGGACTGTGCGTAACCACCAGCACCTGCGCCGATTGTGCCAGCCGGGCGAGCCGCTCGCCGATCGCGCTCGCCACCGCGCCGCCGACGCCGCGATCGATCTCGTCGAAGATCATCGTCGACGCGCCGCCTTCGGCCGCCAATGCGACCTTGAGCGCGAGGATGAAACGCGAGAGCTCGCCGCCGCTGGCGATTTTTGCGAGCGGGCCGAACGGCGCGCCGGGATTGGTCGCGATCTCGAACACCACCCGGTCGCGGCCCGCCGCGCTCCACTGGCTTTCGGGCAAGGGCTCGATCACCGTGCGGAACTGCGCCGCATCGAGCTTGAGCGGCGCGAGCTCGCCCGCCACCGCCGCGTCGAGCCGCCCGGCAGCCCCCTGCCGCGCCGCGCTTAGCCGATCGGCCGCAACAACATAAGCGTCGCGCGCCGCCGACGCCTTGGCTTCGAGCGCGGCGATGCCCTCGGCGCCGCTCGTCAGCCGCTCGAGCCGCGCGGCAAGCTGATCGGCGAGCGCGGCGAGGTCGTCGGTCTGCACACGGTGCTTGCGCGCCATCGCCCGCAACTCGAACAGCCGCGCCTCATCGGCGTCGAGCCGCGCGGGATCGAAGGCCAGCGCATTCGCGGCGAGGTCGATCTGGTCCTGCGCCTGCGCACCCTCGATGATCGCGCGGTCGATCGCCGCCAGCGCTTCGGCCAGTGCCTCGTGATCGCCCGAGACCCGCTCGAGGATCCGCGCTGCCTGCCGCAAGCGCGCGAGCCCGCCGTCCGATCCGTCGAGCAGGTCGGCGATCGCCTGCAGATCGCCGGCGATCTTCTCGCCGCGCTGCATCGCCGCGCGACGCTCGGCCAGTTCGTCCTCTTCGCCCGGCTGCGGCGCGAGCGCGGTCAGTTCGGCGACCGCATGTTCGAGCCATTCGCGATCACGATCGGCCTCGTCCTGCTCGGCCCGCGCCGCCGCGAGCGACGCCGCGGCGTCCTGCAACGCGCGCCACGCTTCGCCGACCGACGCCGTATCGGCCCCCGCAAAGGCATCGAGCAACGCCCGGTGCCCGTGCGCATCGAGCAACCCGCGATCGTCATGCTGCCCGTGTATCTCGACCAGCGTCCCGCCCAGATCGCGCAGCATCGCCGCCGACACCGGCTGGTCGTTGACGAAGCCGCGGCTGCCGCCATCGGCCTTGACGATGCGCCGCACGATCAGCGGCTCGCCCGGTTCGATCTCGAGCCCGTTGTCGGCGAGCATCGCCAGCGCATCGTGATCGGCGGGCGGATCGAAGCTCGCGGTCACCGTCGCCTGCGGTGCGCCCGCGCGCACCAGCCCGCTATCGCCGCGCGCGCCGAGCGCCAGACCGAGCGCGTCGAGCAAAATCGACTTGCCCGCCCCGGTCTCGCCGGTCAGCACACCGAGTCCGGCATGGAAATCGAGGTCGAGCGCCTCGATCAGGACGACGTCGCGAATGGAAAGCGCGGTCAGCATCGTGCCGGCATATCTAAAACGAATGCGCCGGCGGCGAAACCGCCGTCACTCCTGCGTGGCACCGCCCGCCGTGCCCTGCGCCGTGGTCTTGTCGACCGGGCGCGACGAGGCCGGCGCAGCGCTCGACGGCGCCGATTCGGTCGCGGTGCCGGTCTGACCCATATTGCCGAGCGTACCCTTCTCGCCGCGCGTGACGATCGCCGCGCCCGTCGCCGTCGTCTTCGACTGCTCGACGCCCGGCGCGACCGGGTGATCCTGGATCAGCTTGTACGCGCGCTGATACCACCAGGTGCCCGGATAGTTGTTGCCGAGCACCGCCGCCGCCTGCTTGGCCTGATCGGGCACGCCCAGCGCCAGATAGCATTCGGTGAGCCGCATCAGCGCCTCGGGGATATGCGTCGTCGACTGATACTCGTCTACGACCCGGCGGAAGCGCAGCGTGGCGGCGAGGAACTGGCCGCGCTTTTCGTAATAACGGCCGACTTCCATCTCCTTGCCCGCGAGGTGATCGCGAACCAGATCGACCTTCAACCGCGCGTCCTGCGCATAGCGCGAATCGGGGTAGCGGCGAATCAGCTCGCCCAGCGCGTCGAGCGCCTGCTGGCTGATCTTCTGATCGCGCGTCACGTCGGCGATCTGCTGATAATAATCGAGCGACACGAGATAATAGGCATAGGCCGCATCGGGGCTGCCCGGATGGACGGCGATATAGCCCTGCGCCGACTGGATCGACTTGGTGTAATCCTTCTCGAGATAATAGCTGAACGCGCTCATCAGCTGCGCGCGACGCGCCCAGATCGAATAGGGATGCTGGCGCTCGACCTCGTCGAACAGCTGCGCGGCGAGTTTGTAATCGCCGCGATCCAGCCGGTCCTTCGCCGCGTCGTAGAGCGTGCCGACGTCGCGGGCGACATAAGGCAGCTCGCCCTTGGAACGGTTGCGCGCGCAGCCGCTGACGGTGAGCGAAGCGGCGATCAGAACGAGCGCAAGCGGGCGGGACGTGAAATTACGCATGGGCGAGGTCTTTAGCCGAGGGTTCGTGAGGCGAACAATCCCCATTCGTCGCTGACCGCGCGCTGAATGACGGGATCGGCTGGCGGCGGCGCGGCGTTGTCGCTATCGCCCCCGCCGAAACCGATATTGATGAGGAGCCGTCATGCCCGCCACCCTGCTCGCCACCCGCCGCGTCGACAAGCCGTGGGGCCGTCATGACCTCTGGCCGGGTTTCGCCGATCCCGCCCCCGATGCCTCCCCGGTCGGCGAGGTGTGGTTCCAGGAGCCGGGCGGCGCCGATCCCGAACTGCTCGTCAAATATCTGTTCACCAGCGAACACCTGTCGGTCCAAGTCCATCCAACCGACGCCGAGGCGCAGAAGGCCGGCTATCCGCGCGGCAAGGACGAGGCGTGGCTGATCCTCGCCGCCGAACCCGGCGCGACCGTCGCGCTCGGCACGAAGCGGGAGATGACCAAGGACGAGCTGCGCGCCGCCTCGCTCGACGGCTCGATCGAGCATCTGCTCGACTGGAAACCGGTCAAGCCCGGCGACTTCATCTATTCGCCCGCCGGCACCGTCCACGCGATCGGCGGCGGGCTGACGCTGATCGAGATCCAGCAGAATGTCGATCTCACCTACCGCCTCTACGATTACGGCAGCGACCGCGAACTCCACCTCGACGCGGGCGTCGCGGTATCCGATCCGCGTCCGTTCGAATTCCTGCCCAAGCCCGCGCCGTCGGGCGATCCCGATCGCACCATGCTTGCCGAGGGTCCCAAGTTCGTCGTCGAGCGCTGGCCCGCCGGCAAGCGCCACGTCGCGCTGCCCGAAGGCAAGCCCGGCTGGCTGGTGCCGGTGAGCGGGGAGGGCACCGTCGGCGGCGTCGCCTGGCGTGCGGGCGAGTGCGTCATGGTCACCGGCGAGGCCGAGCTTCACGCCGAAGAGGGCAGCGACGTGCTGTTCGCCTATCCCGGCGACACGCGGCTCTGAATTGCCGTCATTGCGAGGAGTGCAGCGACGAAGCAATCCAGCGTCACGAGCTTGACGTGGATTGCTTCGCTGCGCTCGCAATGACGAGCGGATCATAGGCGCTAGCGACAGCCCAGCAGCTTTTGACGCTGATAGATCGGCCCGTTACATGGTCCGATAAATCAGGGGAGAGCCGCGATGTCGAATGCCGCCAGCCGCCAGGGTCTGACGCTGACGAAGGCAGGGTTGCTGGCAATCGCCGTCGCGTTGCTCGCGTCGCCCGCCGCGAGCCGGCCCGAACCGGCGGCCGTGCACACGGTCACGTTCGACAAATACAGCTTCCTGATCGACGGCAAGCGCACCTATCTCTGGACGGGCGAGGTCCACCCGTATCGCCTGCCGAGCCCCGAATTGTGGCCCGACATCTTCCAGAAGATGAAGGCCGCTGGGTTCAACACGGCCTCGATCTACTTCTCCTGGGGCTATCACTCGCCGCGCGAGGGCGAATACGATTTCACCGGCATCCGCGATCTCGACAAGCTGCTCGACGATGCGCGCGACGCCGGCATCTACGTCATCGCCCGGCCGGGGCCGTACATCAATGCCGAGGTCGACAGCGGCGGCTTTCCGCTCTGGCTCACGCAAAAGCCGGTCAAGAACCGCAGCCCCGATCCAGCCAATCTCAAGCTCGCCGACGAGTGGATGACGCAGATCGACCGCATCCTCGCGCGCCACCAGCTCAGCGACGGCCGCGGCAGCGTGATCGTCTATCAGATCGAGAACGAATATTATCACGGCACCGACGACGGCCGCGCCTATATGCAGCATCTGAAGGACAAGGCGCGCGCCGACGGCATCACCGTGCCCTTGGTCGGCAATCACAACGAAACCTTCGTCACCGGCACCGGCGCGATGGAGGTCAGCGGGTCGGACTATTACCCGCAAGGCTTCGATTGCTCGCACCCCGATCAGTGGCGGCCCGCGCCCGACATGGCGCAACGCCACTTCGCCGGCGAGCCGCTGTTCACCGCCGAATTTCAGGGCGGCGCGTTCGATCCGTGGGGCGGGCCCGGGTACGAGAAATGCGCCGAGCTGATCAACGATCGCTTCGCGGACGTCTTCTACAAGGAGAACATCGCCGCCGGCGCCACCGCGCAGAATTTCTACATGACCTACGGGGGCACCTCGTGGGGCTGGCAGGCGATCCCGCAAAACTACACGTCCTACGATTACGGCGCCGCGATCACCGAGGCGCGCCAGTTCGATCCCAAATATTACGAGGACAAACGGATCGGCTATTTCCTCGCCAGCACCGCACCGATCATGAAGACCGATCCGCTGACGCCCGCGCGGCTCGACAATCCGCGCCTGCTCGATCGCGCGCGGGTCAATTCCGATACCGGGACCCAGTTCCATCTCGTCCGTCACGGCGACACGACATCGTCGACGGTCGAGCAAACGCATATCGCGCTCGCGCTCAAGGAAGGCGCGTTCCCGAAGGTGCCGCAACAGCCCGGCACCGCGATCACGGTCAACGGCCGCGACAGCAAGCTGCTGCTCGCCGATTACGATCTCGGCGCGACGCACATGGTCTATTCGACCTCGGAGCTGATGACCGACGCGGGCGTCGGCAACCGCGACGTCGCCGTCCTCTACGGCCGTCCCGGCAGCGAGGGTGAGACGCTGCTCGCCTTCAAGACCAAACCGAAAGTCAGCGTGCTCGCGGGCGATGTCCAGCAGCATTGGGACAAGGCCGGCCTGCGGCTCGATTACAAGCATGACGGCCTTGCCCGCGTCCTCATCGAGGGCGGCTCTCGGCCGCTGCTCCTGCTGATCGCCGATACCAGGGCGACCGAGCGCATCTGGCGTCACGATACGGCGCATGGGCCGGTGTTGCTGCTCGGCTCGCACCTGCTGCGAACCGCGCAGTGGCAGGGCGACACGCTCGCGTTGACCGGCGACGTCGATGCCGATCCCAACGCCGAGCTCCTCGCCGCCAATGCTGCACAGGTGACGTGGAACGGTCGCGCGATCGCGACGACGCCCACCGCCTCGGGCGGCCTCGCCATGACGCTGCCGGTGCCGCAACCGATCACGCTGCCGCCACTCGACCATTGGACCAGCCGCCCCGGTGCGCCCGAGGCCGCGCCTGACTTCGACGACCACGCCTGGCGCGTCGCCGATCTCACCACGACCAGCAGCGTCACCAAGCCGGGCACGCTGCCCGTGCTGTTCGCCGACGATTACGGCTTTCATACGGGCAACACTTGGTATCGCGGCCATTTCACCGTCGACAAGCGCCATGTCGCGCCCTCGGGCCTCAAGTTGAAGGTGATGAGCGGCGGGAATGGCGGCGCCTTCTCGGTGTGGCTCAACGGCCATTTCCTCGGCAGCGTGACGCGCAACGAAGCCGGCTCGTTCGGCTTTCCCGCCGATCTGCTCGCGCGCGGCGACAATGTCGTCTCGGTGCTCACCGTCGATATGGGGCACGAGGAAGATTACGACTCGACAGGCGAAAACCGCTCCGCGCGCGGCATCGTTGCGGCCGAACCGCTCGGCGGCGACGCCAAGGCGATCACCTGGCGCTTGCAGGGGGCGATCGTCGGGCAGGACACCAGGCGCGGCCCCTATAATCTTGGCGGCCTCTATGGCGAACGCCAAGGCTGGCCGAGCGGGTCAGGTGGCGCCGCATGGAAGCCCGCCACGCTCCCGGCAGATACGGCCGAGCCCGGCGTGACCTGGTATCGCACCGACCTCAAGCTCGATCTGCCCGAGGGGCAGGACAGTTCACTGGGCATCGAGATCAAGGACCCGCCCGGCCGGCACTATCGCGCCGAAATCTTCGTCAACGGTTGGCAGATGGGCAATTACATCGCCGAGCTCGGGCCCCAGCACCGTTTCCCGATCCCCAACGGTGTGATCGATCCGCATGGGGCAAACAACATCACTATCGCTGTATGGAAAACCGACGACACGCCCGGCGGCCTCGGGACCGTCTCATTGATCGATTACGGCTCCTTCACCTCACCCCTGCCTTGAGCCGGGGTGCGGATTCTCGAAGAGAAGGCCGGATCGCTCTGGCAATGTTGGAAATTACCTGCCAGTCAATCGCTTATGCCCGGCTCTTCGCTTCGCGCCGACACTCTTTCGCCGGCCGATTTCGAATTTTGCGTAATCTCGATCGACCCACGACGTATCGACAACTTCGACAACTTTGGAACGCAGGGTATCGCGGCGACTCGGCTCGCTGTTCGCTCAGCTCTCGCCGCGCGCCCGCGCTTCGGGATAGGTGCCGAGAAGCCGCACCCATTTCGAATGGTACGCCAACTCGTCGAGCGCGCGATCGACCGCCGGGTCGCCCGGCTTGCCCGCGATGTCGGCATAGAATTCGGTCGCCGCGAAGCTGCCGCCGCGCTGGTAGCTTTCCAGCTTGGTCATGTTGACGCCGTTGGTCGCGAAGCCGCCCATCGCCTTGTAGAGCGCGGCGGGCACGTTCTTGACCTCAAAGATCAGCGTCGTGACGAACGGACCGTCGCCAGCCAGTGCCTCGGCCTCGCGTGCCAGCACGACGAAGCGCGTCATGTTGTGATCGGCGTCGGCAATATCCTCGGCGATCGTCTTGAGGCCGTAGATCGCCGCCGCGCCTGGTGGCGCCAGCGCCGCGGTCCTCGCATCGGCGAGCTCGGCGACGCGTGCCGCAGCACCCGCGGTGTCTGGGTAGGAGATCGGCTCGATCCCCTTGGCCTTCAGCCAATGCCGGCACTGGCCGAGCGCCTGGGGATGGCTCATCGCCTCGCGCACGTCGCCAAGCTCGCCGAGCCCCATCTGCGCGTAGCGGATCGGCAGAAAATATTCGCCGACGATCACCAGCCCCGATTCGGGCAGCAGGAAGTGGATGTCGGCGACGCGGCCGTGGAGCGAATTTTCGATCGGGATGATCGCGCGCGCAGCCGTCCCGTCCTGCACCGCCTCGATCGCGTCGGCGAAGGCGAAACAGGGCAGCGGCAGGCAGCCCGGCAGCGCCTGATCGGCGGCGATGTGCGAGTTCGCCCCCGGCGCGCCCTGAAAGGCAACGGCGCGCTCAGCATGCGCGGCGGCCTTTGCGATCATGTCGGCGACGATCGGGCGTGCCGGGGCGGGATAGTTTTCCATTGCGCGAGCGCGGGTAGCGGCGGTTGCCGCCCCTCGCAAGCGCGGCTTGCGGTGCCGCAAAGGCGACTCTAAAGAAAAGGCACCTTTTCAGGGGTGCCGGTTCGGGGGCCCGTTCTTCAAGGACGTGACGACGACATGGATAACAGAACAAATACGGTTGCGGGGTGGATTCTGGCTGGCTTCGCGTCGGCATTGGGCTTGTCGATCGTCGGCGGCATGGTGATGCATTCGGAAGAGCCCGAAAAGCCGGGCTACCCGATCCAGGGCGTCGAGGAGGGTGGCGACGACAGCGCCGCGGCGGTCGAGCCCATCGCCAACCGCCTCGCCAAGGCCGATCCCGCCAAGGGCGCCGACGTCTTCAAGAAGTGCCAGACCTGCCACACGATCAACCAGGGCGGGCCGAACGGGCAGGGGCCCAACCTCTACGGCACGGTCGGTGAGGGACTCGCGCAGGGCACGGGCGGGGTCGCCTTCTCCGCCGCGTTGAAGGCAGTCGGCGGCACCTGGACTTTCGACAAGCTCGATGCGTGGCTTACGAGCCCGCGCAAGTTCGCCAACGGCACCAAGATGACCTTTGCCGGCCTATCCGACCCACAGGACCGCGCCAACGTGATCGCCTATCTCAACT
>JBQCHO010000134.1:0-85903 GCA_051954635.1 Sphingomonas sp.
GAAGCTGGCATGATCGCTGACGAAGCGGAACGCCAGCCAGTCCTTCCACGTCGACAGCGGCACGTCGCCCAATCGCTTGCCCGCCGCGGTCACCGCCGTCGTCTCGGCGACATCGACCTTTTGCGCCGCCGACAGTCCCATCGAATCGAGCGTCGGCCCCCAATCGAACTCGGGCGCCAGCTTCATCAACTGCGCGCGCGTCATCGGATTGTGCGTCCGAATCGGGTCTCGCCGCGCCTCGGGCGTCCACTGGTCCTGCGACAGCCGCGTCTCGAGCGCGACGATTCGATCCGCCTTGGCGCTCGCATCGCTGATCCCGGACAGCGTCAGGATGCGGACGATATAAGCGTGATACGCCGTGCGGATCGCGTCGTATTTCTCGCCCTTGAGCAGATAATAATCCCGCGTCGGCAGCCCCAGCCGCGCCTGTCCCGCCGCGGCGGTGTAGCGCGTCGGATCGTCCTGATCGGCCGAAATGCCCAGATAGATCGGCCCGGCATAACCCGGCTGCATCATCAGCCGCACCAACGCCGCGCGGTCCTTCACCCCCGCGATTTTCGCCAGATAGGGCTTGAGCGGCGCAGTCCCGCGCGCCTCGATCCCCTGTTCGTCCATCCACGCCGCGTAGAAATCGCCGACCTTCTTCGCCACCGCGTCGTCGGGCTTCGCCGCCTCGCGCTCGACCAGGCCGCGCACCTGCTGCTCGATCTCGTCCGGCAGCTCGTAATTATACCCCGCACCGACCTTGTCCGCGGCGATCGGATGATCCTTCAGCCACGTCCCCTCGACATAGTCGAAGAAATCGTCCCCCGGCTTTACCGACGCATCCATATCGGTCAGCGCGACACCCCAGGTGCCGTAGCGCGGCTTGCCCGTATCGGTCGCCGCGATCAGCAGCGGCGCGAGCGCGATGGTGGCGAATAACAGATGACGGCGCATGATTTTGAGCTCCCCCGGAAAACCAAGATCGCTCTCGCTACCCCACCGCCCGTCGTCCTGCCAGAGCGCAACGTCATGGCCATCGCGCTGGTTGCCCGCTACGGCATCGCCCTCGCCAGATGAGAGGACCGCGCGAATGACCGTGACGATGTACGGCATCCCCAATTGCGACACGATCAAACGTGCCAAAGACTGGCTCGACGCGCACGGCGTCGCGTTCGACTTCCACGATTACAAGAAGGCCGGGATCGATCGCGCGCGGCTCGAAGGGTGGGTCGACGAGCTCGACTGGGAAGTGCTGCTCAACCGCGCGGGAACGACGTTCCGCAAACTGCCCGAGGACGAGCGGGCGGGGCTCGATGCGGAGAAAGCGGTGGCGTTGATGCTGGCGCAACCGTCGATGATCAAGCGGCCGGTGCTCGACCTGGGCGACCGGCGCATCGTCGGGTTCAAGCCTGAGGTGTACGCGGCGGCGTTCGGATAACGCCGGCGCCCGCCCCTTACCCACGTTCGTCACCCGGGCTTGACCCGGGGTCGGGCTTCTTCTTCGATGCTGCGATACGGCAAGCCCCGACGCCGGCAAAGCCGCCGTCGGACGCATTGCTGCGCATGCGCCGGCCGTGCCGGGCGCTGCGTGCCGCAGGCACGCATCGGCGCGGACGTCGCCGCGCCTGCGCCCGTCAGTACATATGCTGCCCGCCGTTGATGCTCAGCGTCGATCCCGTCACGAACCCGGCATCCTCGGCGCACAGGAACGCCACGCCGCGCGCGATCTCCGCGGCCTTGCCCAGCCGCCCGACCGGTATCTTCGCGACGATCTTATCCAGCACGTCCGCGGGCACCGCCGCGACCATGTCGGTGTCGATATAACCCGGCGCGATCGCGTTGACCGTCACCCCCGCCCGCGCGCCTTCCTGCGCCAGCGCCTTGGTGAAGCCGTGAATACCCGATTTGGCGGCGGCGTAATTGACCTGGCCGTACTGCCCGGCCTGGCCGTTGATCGAGCCGATGTTGACGATCCTCCCCCATTTACGGGAACGCATGCCGGGGAACACTGCCTTGGCCATGTTGAAGCAGCCGCCGAGGTTGACGCGCATCACCTCGTCCCAATCGTCATGCTCCATCTTGAGCATCGTGCCGTCGCGGGTGATGCCGGCATTGTTGACCAGCACATCGACCTCGCCCAGTTCCTCGGCGACCTGCTTGCAGCCCGCCTGGCACGCTTCGAAATCGCCGACGTCCCATTTGTACGCCTCGATGCCGGTGCGATCGGTGAAGGCCTTGGCGCGCTCCTCGTTGCCGGCGTAATTGGCAGCGACGGTCATGCCGGCGTTCTTGAGCGCGAGGCTGATCGCCTCGCCGATGCCGCGGGTGCCCCCGGTTACGATCGCGACGCGTGCCATGGCTCTCTCCTAAACGTTTTGGTTTCCAACCGTAACGAAGGCTAGGCGGGCGCGTTCCACCCGGCAAGCTCCCGCGACAGAATTGATGTGAGCATCGCGATCCCGATCGCGCTGTCGTTGAGGCACGGCAGATAAGCGAAATGCGTGCCGCCCGCCGCGACGAACGTCTCGCGCCCGCGGATCGCCAGTTCCTCCAGCGTCTCGAGGCAGTCCGCCGAAAAGCCCGGCGCGACGATGGCCACCCGCGTCACGCCCTTGGCGGGGAACGCCGCGAGCGTCGCGTCGGTCGCCGGTTCGAGCCACTTCGCCCGCCCGAAGCGCGACTGGAACGCCAGCACCAGCTCGCGCCCCATCGCGTCGCCGAGCATCCGCGCGGTCTTCGCGCAGTGACAATGATAGGGATCACCGAGCTCGAGCGTGCGCCGCGGCATGCCGTGAAAGCTCGCGACCACCGCCTGGGGCGCGAAATCGAGGGCGCCCAATTCGGCCTCGATCATCGCCTTCAGCGCGTCGATATAGAGCGGATCGTCGTAATAAGGCGGCAGCGTCCGTACCGCCGGCTGCCAGCGCATCCCCGCCAACGCCGCGAACGCCTTGTCGTTGGCGGTCGCCGTCGTCGCCGCGCAATATTGCGGGTAGAGCGGCGCGAGCAGGATGCGCTCGCACCCCTGATCCTTGAGCGCCGCCAGCCGCTCTGCGATCGACGGCGTGCCGTAACGCATCGCCCAATCGACGATCACCCCGGGGCCGAAGGCATCGGCCAGCGCGCCTGCCTGCGCCTTGGTGATCGCGGCGAGCGGCGAGCCGTCCGCGCGCCACACCTGGCCGTAGGCATGCGCCGATTTCTTCGGCCGCGTGTTGAGGATGATCCCGCGCAGGATCGGCTGCCAGATCAGCCCGGGTATCTCGACCACCCGCTTGTCCGACAGGAACTCGCCGAGATAGCGCTTCACCGCGCGCGGCGTCGCCGCGTCGGGCGTGCCGAGGTTGATCAGCAGCACGCCGATCCGGGGCGGGGGTATGTGCGGATGATCGTGCGGCGGCGTCATGCGGGCGCCATCGTAAGCGGCAGACGGCGAATGCGCGAGCCCGTCGCCGACATCAGCGCATTGGCGATCGCCGGGGCGACCGGCGGCACCGCGAGCTCGCTCACTCCGCCGGGCTCGGCGTCGCTGGCGATCAGCTCGACCAGGATGTCGGGCGCGGTGCGCAGTTGCGGCAGGTTGAGGTCGCGCAGCCGACGCGCATCGGCGAGATTGTCGGTGAACCCGGTCGCCGCGCCCAGCGCCTGCGCGACGCCGAAAATCAGCCCACCCTCGATCTGCTGCTGCACGACATCGGGGCTGACCACTCGCCCGCAATCGACCGCCGCGACCAGCCGGTCGACCACCGGCTGCGCGCCTTCCATATGCGCCTCGGCGAGCACCGCGACATGGCTGCCGCGAAAGCTGTGGCAGGCGATGCCCTGGCCGCTGCCCTGCACGCCGCCTTCCCAGCCGCCGAGCGAGGCGGCGGTCGACAGGCACCGCGCCAGCCGCGCATTTTGCCCGAGCATCGCGATCCGGAACGACAGCGCCTCGGTGCCTGCGACATGCGCGAGCTCGTCGATGAAGCATTCGGTGAAGAAGCAGGTGTAGCTGTGCGCCCCCGACCGCCAATGCCCGGTCGGCACGCCGATTTGCGCGGGGTGATGGTCGATCGCGTAATGCGGGATGGCGTAGGCCGGGGTCGCGCCAGCCACCGCATAGGCGTCGCCGCTTCCCGCCAGCGACAGCCTCGTATCGACCCCGGCGAGGCGCTCGGCGAGTTCCTTGCCCGTCTCCGGCGCGGCGATCTTGGCCTGCCAGCCGAGCACGCGGCCATTGGCGTCGAGCCGCGCGCTCATTCGCGCCGCCGCGGGCGGACGGTAGCGATCGTGGAGCAGATCCTCCGCGCGCGACCAGACGAGCTGCACCGGGCGCTTCAGCTTCTGCGTCAGCAGCGCCGCCTGTTCGGCCGCGAGATGCTCGAGATTGGCGCCGAACGAGCCGCCGATCAGCATCGGGTGCACGGTGACGTCGCTCTCGGCCAGCCCGATCGTCGCCGCTGCCGCCGCGCGCGCCAGCCCCGGCGCCTGGGTCGGCAACCACATCTCCAGCCGCCCGTCGTGCAGATGCGCGGTTGCAGTCATCGTCTCGAGCGAGGCATGCACCGCCAGCCCCGCGCGATATTGCGCCGTGACGATCTGCGCGCCCTTGAACGCGCTCGCCAGATCGCCCGCCTTGGTGATTCGCGTCCCCTTGCCCTTGAGTGCGCCATCGAGCGCGGCGTCGATCGACGCGCTGTCGACGATCGCGGCCCTAGTCTCGAATCGCGGGCTGAGCGCATCGAGCGCGCGGTTCGCCGCCCACCAATTGTTCGCCGCCGCCGCGACCCAGCGCGGATTCTCGATCACCTCGACCACCCCGCGCACGCGATCCGCCGCCGCGCGATCGACATGCACCAGCCGCGTGTCGCCGACCGGCCCCTGCCGGATCGCGACATAGACCATGTCGGGCAGGCGGATATCGCCCGCGAAATTGGCCGACCCGTCGACCTTCGACGGCACGTCCAGGCGCGGCAGCGGCTTGCCGACCAACCGCCCCGTCTCACCGTCGCGCCGCGCCACCTGATCGGGCACGCTTTCGCCTGCCGCCGCTGCTGCCAGTTCCCCAAAGCGCAGTTTGCGATTGCCCTGGACCACGAACCCCGCGGCGGTCGAGCAGCTTTGCCAGTCCACGCCCCACCGCCGCGCCGCTGCCTTGCACAGCAACACCCGCGCCGTCGCCCCGGCATCGGCGACGCTCTCGCCGAACATCCGGATCGAGCTCGACCCCGCCGTCAGCATCGGCGCGCTCGATCGCCACGCCGGCAGCGCTTTGCCGAACAGCTCGTCCGCCGCCAGCGCGTTGCCGTAAAGTGGGTTGATCGGCGCCGCCTCGACCGCCACCGTCCGCCAGTCCGCGCCGAGCTCGTCGGCCAGGATCTGCGGCAAGGTCGTGTATACCCCCTGGCCATGCTCGGCCTGCGGCACCGCGACGGTGACATGCCCGTCCTCGCCGATCTTGAGCCACGCGCCGAGCACATGCTCGCCCGGCGCCGCGGCCAGATTGGCGTGATAGTCGCGCGGCCAGAACCGCCAGGCGACGAGCAGCCCGACGCCCGCGCCGCCGCCGATCAGCAGTCCGCGCCGGCTTATCCTCGATCCGTCCGCCTCACCCATCGCACCCGCTCTACCCAGTGCCGAGAGCGCGCGCTAGATTGGGTATATTCCACAATTCAAAATTGGCCCGCGCTACCGCATCTTTCACCCATGCCGAGCGCGCTGCTCTATGTGAGCCGAAGCCTGCTCCCCGCGTCGCTGGATAACGACCAACTGATCGACATCCAGACGGTCGCGCTCGCCCGCAATTCGCTGCTCGATCTGACCGGCGTACTGATCGCGACGCCGGCCTTCTTCACCCAATATCTCGAAGGCGCCGCCCCCGCGCTCGCCGAGGTGATGGCAAGCATCCGCGCCGATCCCCGCCACACCGACATCGCCGAGATGCAGCCTGCGCGGTCCACCACGCCGCGATTCCCCGCCTGGCGCATGGCGTGTTTCCCGCCGGGCAGCTTCACCAGCCGCCATGTCGAGCCGATCCTGGCGCGCCATCACGGCACGCTCGCCCCCGCCGACGCCAATGCGCTGCTCGCCTTCATGACCGAGCTGACGACCGGCTTTCCCTACGCCCCGCCGACTTTCTAGTCCGCCGCGGCTTCCGCCCGATACCGCGCCCTCAGCGCCACCTTGTCGATCTTCTCGGTCCCCAGCCGCGGCAGCGGGTCGTCCGACGCCCACACCCGAGCCGGCAGCTTGAACGCCGCGATATGCTGGCCAAGGAAGCCGCACAACGCCTCGGTGGTCAGCTTTTCCCCCTCGCGGTAATGCACCACCGCCCCCGGCACCTCGCCGAACCGCGCGTCCGCCAGCCCGAACACCGCGCATTCCGCGATCGCCGGAGGCCGATAGATCTCCGCCTCGACTTCCTGGCACGAGATATTCTCGCCGCCGCGGATGATGATGTCCTTCTTCCTGTCGACGATGAACAGATAGCCGTCCGCGTCGAGATAGCCGACGTCCCCGGTCAGGAAGAACCCGTCCGCGGTGAACGCCGCCGCGGTCGCCGCCGCCCGGTTCCAATAGCGCTTGAAGTTGCACACCGATCGGATCGCGACCTCGCCGCGCTCCCCCTGCGCCACCGCCTTGCCCGCGCCATCGACGATCGCCAGCTCGACCAGCGGCCGCGACGCCCGCCCCGTCGAATCGGGCTTGGCGAGGTAATTCTCGCGCCAATTGCCGCAGCCGACCGCATTGGTCTCGGTCAGCCCGTAACCGATCAGCGGCGCCCCGCCGCCCATCTCCTCCTTGATCCGCCGCACATGCTCGACCGGCCGCGGCGCGCCCCCGGCGGCGAAATCGGTCACCTTGGAGAGGTCATAGTGATGCCGCCTCGGATGCGTCAGCATTTCATAGCTCATCAGCGGCACGCCGACGAAATAGCTCACCCCCTCGGCCTCGATCAGCCGCATCGCCTCCTCGGCGTCCCACTTCGGCATCAGCACCAGCTTCCTGCCCATCGCGAAGCTCTGCAACATCACCGGGATTTCCGCGGTGACGTGGAACAACGGCACGTTGAGCAAAGTCGCCGGCTGCCCCTCGGGCGGGGTGCCGTTCTCGGTCGCGATGCCGAGCATCACCAGCGCTTGCGCCAAGTAATTGAAAATCCCCTGCACCACCCCGCGATGATCGCTGAGCGCGCCCTTTGACTGCCCGGTCGAGCCCGAGGTGAACAGGATCGTCGCATCATCCTCGCCGCCGACCGCCGGCAAATCCACCGCGCCCGACGCGCGCGCCGTCACCGGTCGCAGCGCCTCGACCAATACCGGCCGATCGTCGATCGCCACGACGTCGCACGCCACCCCGGCAAGCCGCTCGGCCCGCGGCGGATCGGCGAACACCAGGCGGCATTCGACGTCGGCGATCGCCTCGCCGAGCTCCTCGGGCGTCCACCACCCATTGAGCAAGGTCGCGATCCCCCCCGCCATCACCACGCCCATGTAGAGCGCGATCCACGACGGCGAGTTGCGCATCGCGATTCCGACGCGGTCGCCCTTGGCGATCCCGAACCCGCCGGTCAGCGCCGCCGCCACCTTCTTAGCCTGATCGTAAACTTCGCCGAAGGTCAGCCGCTCCTCGCCCGAAACCAGGAACGTCACGTCGGCATGCACCTGGCAGAAATGCGCGAAGTATTGCGGCAATGCCGGCGGCGCGGTCGCGATGATCGGCAGCATCCGCCCGCCCACATCGACCTCGCTCAGCGCCAACTCGCCCCCAGCAGCGGTCAGCCGCGCGATCCCGGCATCCATCCGGCGGTCGAGCTCGGTCGCCATCACTCTCTCCTTGGTCTTCGTGTTTGTTCCTCTTATGGAGGCGGCGATGACCGGGGAAAAGCCTTGATCCTGACCCAACTCGCCGCGGCCGCCGCGGAAAGCCGACACTATCTCCACTGGACCGATCTCGGCCTCAATCCCGTGATCTTCCAGATCGGCTTCTTCAGCCTCAAATGGTATTCGCTTGCCTATATCGCCGGCATCGTCGTCGGCTGGTGGTATCTACTCAAGCTGCTCGACCAGCCCGGCGCGCCGATGAGCCGCGCGCATGCCGACGATCTCGTCTTCTACATTACCCTTGGGGTGATCCTTGGCGGGCGGCTGGGCTATGTCATCTTCTACGCGCCCGAGATGTTCCTGCATCCCTTGCAGGTGTTCAAGCTCTGGGACGGCGGCATGTCGTTCCACGGCGGCGTCATCGGCACGTCGCTGGCGATGATCCTGCTCGCGCGCAAAAAGGGGCTCAACTGGCTGCGCATCCACGATTATGTCGCGTGCTGCGTGCCGTTCGGGCTGTTCTTCGGGCGCATCGCCAATTTCATCAACGGCGAACTCTGGGGCAAGCCGACCGACGTCCCCTGGGCGATCATTTTCCCGCACACCGTCCCCGCCGGGATGATCGAACCGCCGCGCCACCCGAGCGAGCTTTACGAGGCAGCACTCGAAGGTCTCTGCCTGTTCCTGATCCTGTGGTATGCCTTCTGGAAGACCAAATCGCGCTACGATCCGGGCAAGATGACCGGCATCTTCCTGCTCGGTTACGGCTGCTTCCGTTTCTTCGTCGAGTTCTTCCGCGAACCCGACGCGCAGTTCGACGGCACCTTCTTCGCCAACACGATCCACATGGGGCAGGTGCTGTGCCTGCCGATGATCCTCGGCGGCATCTATTTGATCGCCACCGCCGCCCGCCGCCGCCAGCGCATCGAGCCGATCGCCGGCAGCGAAAGCGTGGCGTGACAAATTCCCCTCCCGCTTGCGGGACGGGCTAGGGGAGGGCCTGTCCCATTTCCGTGTCCGACGTAACCAGCCTTCCCGCTCCTGCTGAAAACGCCAGCGGAGAGCTCCCCGATCGCCTCGCCCGCGCGATCACGCTCGGCGGGCCGATCCCGCTGACGCAGTTCATGGCCGCCGCCAACGCGCATTATTACGCCACCCGCGATCCGCTCGGGGCGGCCGGCGACTTCACCACCGCGCCCGAGATCAGCCAGATGTTCGGCGAGCTGATCGGCCTCGCGCTGGCCGACACTTGGGATCGCGCCGGCCGCCCGCATGCCGCTTATGTCGAGCTCGGCCCAGGCCGCGGCACGCTCGCCGCCGATGCGATCCGCGCGATGGCCAAGGCGAGGGCAATGCCGCCCGCGCATTTCGTCGAGACCAGCCCCGTGCTCCGCGCCGCGCAGGCCGAGCGCCTCCCCGGCGCGACCTGGCACGATGACCTCGCCTCGCTCCCCGACGACGGCGCGCTCCTCGTCGTCGCCAACGAATTCTTCGACGCGCTGCCGATCGCGCAGCTCGTCAAGGGCGCCGATGGCTGGCACCAGCGCCTCGTCGCCTGCCAGGACACGCTGTTCCTGCCGATCGCCGGCCCGCGCGTCCCCGACGAGATCATCCCGCCCTCGCTGGCCGACGCGCCCCCCGGCGCGATCATCGAGACCGCGCCCGCCGCCGTCACGCTGATGCGCGCGCTCGCCCGGCGCCTCGTCGCGCAAGGCGGCGTCGCGATCGTCATCGACTATGGTTACGAAGGCCCCGCGATCGGCGACACGCTCCAGGCGGTGCGCGGCCACGCCCCCGCCAACCCGTTCGACGCGCCCGGCGAGCAGGACCTCACCGCGCATGTCGATTTCGCCACGCTCAAGGCCGCTGCCGAGGCCGAGGGTGCGACGACTTACGGCCCGGTCGATCAGGGCGACCTGCTCCTCGCGCTCGGCGTGGACGCGCGCGCCGCCTCGCTCGCGCGCGGCGCGCCCGACCGCGGCGACGACCTCGCCGCCGCCCGTCAGCGCCTCGTCGCCCCCGATCAGATGGGTCGGCTGTTCAAGGCCATCGCGATCGCCGCGCCCGGCTGGCCGACACCCGCCGGGTTCGCATGATCGCGTATCGGCCCGCGACCCCCGCCGACGGCCCCGAGCTCGCGCAAATGGCCGCGCGCTCGTTCACCGAGACCTTCGGCGCGCTCTACCCGGCTTCCGATCTCGCGCATTTCCTCGACACGACGTTCGGCGCCACCGGTTTGCCCTCGCAGCTCGACGACCCTGCCTACGTGATCCGCCTCGCCACCGAGGACGATCGCATCATTGGCTTCGCCAAGCTCGGCCCCGTCGCCTTCCCCGGCGACTGGCCCGCGACCGCCACCGAGCTCCACCAGCTCTACGTCCTCGGCGGCTGGCACGGGGAGGGGGTCGGCCCAGCGTTGCTCGCCTGGGCGATCGAAATCGCGCGCGCCGCCAGCCACAGCGAGCTCCTGCTCAGCGTCTATGTCGACAACCACCGCGCCCGCCGCTTCTACGAGCGGCACGGCTTCGAAGAAGTCGGCCGCTACGAATTCCTCGTCGGCGAGACGATCGATGACGATCGCATCATGCGGCTGATGCTGTGACCGTCGAGCTGATCCGCGCCGCCGCCTTGGACGGCGTACCCCACGGCTTTCTCGGCCGCCGCGGCGGCGTCTCGGTGGGCGCCTATGCCGGCCTCAACGTCGGCATCGGCTCGGACGACGATCCCAATGCCGTCGCCGCCAACCGCGCGCTGGCGACCACCGCCGTGCTCCCCGGCGCCGCGCTCGCGACGCTCTACCAGATCCACTCCGCCGAGGCGCTCATCGTCCGGGAGCCTATCACCGGCCCGTTGCGCCCTCGCGGCGACGCGCTCGTCACCGACACGCCCGGCATCGCGCTCGGCATCCTCACCGCCGACTGCGCCCCCGTGCTGTTCGCCGACCGCGAGGTCGGCGTCGTCGCCGCCGCGCATGCCGGCTGGAAGGGAGCGATCGGCGGCGTCACCGATTCGGCGATCTCGGCGATGGAATCGCTGGGCGCCCGGCGTGATCGCATCCACGCCGCGATCGGCCCGTGCATCGCGCGCGCCTCCTACGAGGTCGATGCCGCCTTCGCCCGCCGCTTCGAGGCCGACGACCCCGCCAACGAACGCTTCTTCGCCCCCGGCCGGCCCGACCATTTCCAGTTCGACCTCGAAGCCTATGTCGCCCACCGCCTCGCTTCGGCGGGCGTGGCTCGCATCGAAGCCCTCGGCCTCGACACCTACTCGGACGATCCCCGCTTCTACAGCTACCGCCGCGCCACCCACCGCGACGAGCCCGGCTACGGCCGCCAGATCTCGATCATCGGGTTGAGCTGACCGTCACCCCGGACTTGTTCCGGGGTCCAACCATCCTCAGGCGCAATCGGCCCGTTGGATGCCGGAACGAGTCCGGCATGACGGCAAAAACGCCCTACCAATGTTGGAAAATCTCTGTCACGCCAAGCTCATGCGGCGACAATCGCTCCTCGGCATTCGCGAGCCCATCATCAACCTCTCGCCGCCACGCCGCCAGCAAACCCCGTGCGACGGTCTCCACTTTCTCTACTTCGCTCCCGCATTCTTCGTCTTTCCAAGCACTTGTCTTTCAACCATCCGGTTGAGCCCCAATTGCGCAAAACCCCGCCCTCGCGCTCGCGCCGATGATCCGATAGAGGCCCCCCATCACACGCGCGCAACCGAACGCGCGGGTCCCGCATTGGAGAGAGCATGACCGACATCACCGACGAAACCGAAGCCGCGATCACCGGCACCACCCCGCGCCGCAATCCCAAGCCCGAGGTCGACAAGATCGGCGGGCGCAAATTGAAGCCCGCGACGCTGATGATGGGCCACGGCTACGATCCGATGCTCTCCGAAGGCTCGCTCAAGCCGCCGATTTTCGCCACCTCGACCTTCGTCTTCCCCAATGCCGCCGCGGGCAAGCGCCATTTCGAGGGCATCACCGGCAAGCGCCCCGGCGGTGCCGAGGGCCTGGTCTATTCGCGTTTCAACGGCCCCAATCAGGAAATCCTCGAAGATCGCCTCGGCGTCTGGGAAGATGCCGAGGACGCGCTGACCTTTTCCAGCGGCATGTCGGCGATCGCCACCCTGTTCCTTGCGATGGTCAAGCCCGGCGACACGATCGTCCATTCGGGCCCGCTTTATGCCGCCACCGAAACGCTGATCGCCCGCGTGCTCGGCAAGTTCGGGGTGAATTTCCTCGACTTCCCCGCCGGCGCCAGCCGCGCCGAGATCGACGAAGTGCTCGCCAAGGCCAATAGCGGCCGCGTCGCGCTCATCTATCTCGAAAGCCCCGCCAACCCGACCAACGCCCTGGTCGATGTCGAAGCCGTCGCCGCCAGCCGCGACGCGATCTGGGGCGACAGCGAGGACAAGCCGCCGATCGCGATCGACAACACCTTCCTCGGCCCCTTGTGGCAAAAGCCGCTCAAGCACGGCGCCGACATCGTCGTCTACAGCCTGACCAAATATGCCGGCGGCCATTCGGACTTGGTGGCAGGCGGTGTGCTCGGCACAAAGAAGCACATGGACGTGATCCGCGCGATGCGGAACACGATCGGCACCATCACCGATCCCAACACCGCCTGGATGCTGCTGCGCAGTCTCGAGACGCTGGAGTTGCGCATGACCCGCGCCGGAGAGAACGCCGCCAAGGTCTGCGAATTCCTTCGCCAGCACCCGAAGATCGAGAAAGTCGGCTATCTCGGCTTCCTCAAGGACGACGCCCAGGCCGACATCTACAAGCGCCACTGCTCGGGCGCTGGCTCGACCTTCTCGCTCTACATCAAGGGCGGCGAGAAAGAGAGCTTCGCCTTCTTGGATCAGCTCAAGATCGCCAAGTTAGCCGTCAGCCTCGGCGGCACCGAGACGCTCGCCAGCCACCCCGCGGCGATGACCCACATCTCGGTGGCGGACGAGCGCAAGAAGGCCCTCGGCATCACCGACAACCTCGTCCGCATCTCGATCGGGGTTGAGGATGCCGACGATCTGATTGCCGACTTCGACACCGCGCTGAAGGCGGTGTGACACGAAAAAGCCCGCCAACTCATCGAGCTGGCGGGCTTTTAATGGTGGGCGTGGCAAGGATTGAACTTGCGACCCCTGCGATGTCAACACAGTGCTCTACCACTGAGCTACACGCCCACGGGAGGGCGCTTTAGCCGGGGGTCGTCCCCCATGCAAGCGCCATCGCCACCTATTTCATTTGCCGCCCAGAACGCTCTCGATCCCGAACATCCGATCGACCTCGAGCACCAGGTCGCGCAGGTGGAACGGCTTCGACAGCACCCGCGCCTGCGGCATTGTCTTGCCCGCCTTCAAGGTGACCGCCGCGAAGCCGGTGATGAACATGACGCGCAGGTCGGCGACCATTTCCGACGCGCGCTGGGCGAGTTCGATCCCGTCCATTTCGGGCATGACGATGTCGGTCAGCAGCAGGTCGAAATGCTCGGTTTCGAGTAGCGGAATCGCCGCCGTGCCACGGTCGACCGCCGACACCGCATAGCCCGACCGCTCGAGTGCGCGCGTCAGATATTCGCGCATCACCTGGTCGTCTTCGGCGAGCAGGATTCGGATCATCGACGCATCACCCCCATATCGGCGTCCCTTATGCGCGCGGGCTGCGCGTTTTTCCAGCTTTTGCCACCCGAAATGCGGCCGATTGCGGGACACACGAGCCGCGCGTAGGATCGACCGATGACGGTCCCCGCGCTCTCGTTCGACCTGTTCGGATCGCTCGACGCGCCGGCGAGCCCGGTCGTCATCTCGGTGCCGCATGCCGGGCGCGATTATCCGCTGGCGCTGCGCGCCGCGCTACGTGTGCCGGTCGAGGCGCTGACGGTGCTCGAAGATCGCCATATCGATGCCCTCGCGCACGCGGCGCGAGCCAGCGAGACGATGCTGGTTCAGCGCCCCGCACGCGCATGGATCGACCTCAACCGCGCCGAATCCGATCGCGACCCCAAGATCGACGAGGGCGTATCACCCCAGACGCAGCCGATCGAATCGCCCAAACTGCGCAGCGGCCTGGGACTGATCCCGCGCCGTGCGGGCCGCGCCGGCGACATGATGCGCCGCCGTTTGAGCAACGAGGAGGTGGTCGCGCGCATCCGCGCCGATCACCGGCCCTATCATGTGGCCTTGGGCCATGCGCTGGCGGCGGCGCGCGCGCGCTTCGGCGTTGCGGTACTGCTCGACCTGCACTCGATGCCGCCGCCGGGCCATGCCGATATCGTGTTCGGCGACCGTTTCGGACGCACCGCGGCCGCGCGCTATGTCCACCGTATCGAGGCCGAGGCCGAGGCGGTCGGGCTCGCCCACGCGCTCAATTCGCCTTACTCGGGTGGCCATATCCTGGAACGCCACGCCGATCCCGCACGCGGCATCCATGCGGTCCAGCTCGAATGGAGCCGGGCGCTCTATCTCGATGCGGCGCTGGATTTGCCGAGTGCGGGGCTCGCCCCGACCGCGCGGACGCTGCGCGCGATGATCGACGCGCTCGCCGACGAAGCCTGCGCGGCGCGCGGGCTGCCGCTGGCCGCGGAATAAAAAAACCACCTCGTGGCTAGCACGAGGTGGCCGAGGTTCAGGGAGGAGACCCGCCCGAAGGCGCGCCATACGGGTCCGCGAAAGGGGGGACACGAACACCGTACAAGCAAGGATATAGGACCGCGGTTTTGACGCTTCAACCCTGTCGGACAGGCCGTGGCGCTCGGTTCGTCGCAGCAACCAAAACGCCAGATGAACGGTGTGTCAGAACCGACGCGAGCGTGCCGGGATCATGCGGCTGAGGAGGCCGTTGCGCAGAATGTACTGGTGCCGCAGCGCCGCGGCGATGTGCAGCACGGCGAGCGCCGCAAACAGATAGCCGCCCCACGCATGCACCGTATCCGACGAAGCATGCAGCGCCGGGATAGGCAGCATCGGAATGTCGAACAGGCCAAACCATGAAATCGGCCGCGCGTGGCTGCCCGACGACACCATGATCCAGCCCGACAGCGGCATGACCAGCATCAAGAGATAGAAAATCACCTGGGTGGCCTTCGACGCCTGTCGCTCCCACGCGGGGAACCCTGCCGGCAAGGGCGGCGCGGGGTTGGCGACGCGCCAGGCGATGCGGCCCAGCGTCAGCACCAGCACGGTGATGCCGATCGCCTTGTGCGCAGGCATCAGCGCACGCAGCGCCGGCACGCCGTCATGAAACAACCCGACGATGATGTTGAAGATGACCAGGGCCGCGATGATCCAGTGGAACCAGATCGCGCCGGTCGAATAGCGCTCGGCGCGCATCGTGGACGTGGCCATCTTCGTATCTCCGTTGGCGTCAGGCCGCGGGTTGCGGCTGGAGGTGCGGCGCCTTGCCCTGCTGGACCTGGCGCGCGAAGATATCGCGCATCAGGCTGAGCGAAAAGAGGTGCGCGTAGATCAGCGGGAGCATGCCCGACTGGTTCATCTTGCGGAGCTGATCGCCGCGAATGTCGGTCAGCTTCTTTTCGTCGACCATCTGGAAGCCGCGATAGATGAACGGCCGCTCGGCGCCGTCGGGCTGGATCGACATCTCGCCTTCCATCAGCAGGCCCAGCTCGGCGAGCTCCTTCATGAAGCCGGCAGTGCGCGCGCCGGCCTGCTCGAACTGCTCGTTGAAGCCGAGGATGTTCTTCGTCACCTCGGTGGGTTCGCCATTGTCGAACAGCGCTTCGCCCTCGTCGAATTCGCCGACGCGATCCGAGGTCGGATCGAAGCACAGCGACATCTCGTCGGTATCGGGACGCAGCCGCGCGAGCATGTATGGATAGCGGCGGATATAGGCCGGGACATAGACCTGCTCGGTGAGCTTGCCGTCGTCGCCGATGAAGACGTTGATGCCCTCGTTCAGGCCCATCAGCGCGATCGGAATCGCGTCGTCGCCGGCGGTGAAGACGATCGGCATGTGACGCTGCAGCAGCGGGAATTCGTCGACGGTGACGGGCACCGCATGGTTGCCGACGAGGAACGGCGCGGTCTCGGTCGCGCGCACGCGATACTTGGCATGCGTCTGGCTCGAGAGCGGTTCGAGGGCATTGTAGAAGAGCGGAAGCTGGTTCTGCGGCGCGCTGGCCATGATGGTCTCCGTAAAAACTGACACTACGGCCGCGCGGCCGCACATGGCGCGGCGGTCTAGGGGCCCTTGCCTTCGGGTGCAAGCGCGACGAGTTTGCCGGGGTTCATGATGCCCCTGGGATCGAGCGCGTGGCGAATCGCGCGCAACGCCGCGAGGCGCGCGGGCGGCGTCAGCCGCTCGAGCTCATCGAGCTTCATCTGGCCGATACCATGCTCGGCCGAGATCGAACCGCCCGATGCGACGACCAGATCGTTGACGAACCTGGTGATCACCGGCGCGTCCTCGGCATACCAGCGATCACCATCAGCGCCGGCAGGTGCGCGGACGTGGAAATGGACGTTACCGTCGCCAAGGTGCCCGAAGGCGGTAGCATGGGTGCCGGGAAACTGCGCTTCGGCGGCGTGCGCGGCGTCGATCATGAAGCGCGGCATCGTCTCGACGGGGACCGAAATGTCGTGCTGGACGGCGGGGCCGGCCGACCGCTCGGCTTCCGAGAGCGAATCGCGGATGCGCCAGAAGGCGTCGGCCTGCGCTTCGCTCGCGGCGATCACTGCGTCGGCGACCAGCCCTTGCTCGAGCGCCGGGGCGAGCAGGCGTTCGAGGAGCGCCGCGGGCGCCTCGGCCTCGTTGTCGCTCGCGACCGCCTCGATCAGGACGTGCCACGGGTGGCGACCTGCGAGCGGCATCCGCGTGCCGGGGATGTGCGCGATCACGAGGTCGAGCGAATCGCCGGGGATGATCTCGAAGCTCTCGATCGCTTGGGTCGCCGTCTCCATCCGACGCAACAGCGCCAGCGCGTCCGACGGACTCGCCAGCCCTGCCCACGCCACGCCACGCGCGACGATCGCGGGGGCGAGCCTGAGCGCGGCGGCGGTGATGACGCCGAGCGTCCCCTCGGCTCCGATCAGCAACTGGTTCAGATCGTAGCCGCGATTGTCTTTCTTGAGCGCCGACAGTCCGTCATGGATCGAGCCGTTGGGCAGCACCGCCTCGACGCCGGCGACGAGGCTGCGCATCGTTCCCCAGCGAAGCACCTGCGTGCCGCCGGCATTGGTCGAAACGAGGCCGCCGATCGTCGCAGACCCGCGCGAGCCGAGCGTCAGCGGGAAGCGTCGCCCCGCCGCTTCCGCGGCGCCGTGCAGATCGGCGAGAATGACGCCGGCCTCGGCCACCGCGAGGTTTGCGTCTGCCGCCAGCGAGCGGATGCGGTTGAGCCGCCGTGTCGACAGGATCAGCGCGCTGCCGTCCGCAGGCGGCGTTGCTCCACCGACCATCGAGGTGTTGCCGCCCTGCGGCACGAGCGCGACGCCGCCTTCGTTCGCGGCGCGGACCACCGTCGCCACGTCGTCGCGCGATGTCGGGGCGATCAACGCCGGCGCATGCCCGTAGAAGCGGCCGCGCCAGTCGGTTTCCCACGGCGCGATCTCGGCGCGATCGGTGACGATCGCGCGAGGATCGAGCGTTTGCGAGAGGCGGTCGAGCAGGGCGGTTTGCGCAGGCGTCATCGGCGTCCCCGCTAGCACCGCGGCCGACCGCACTCAAATTCAGCGATTGTTCAAGCGTCGGGATTATGCTCGTTCTCTTCATCATGACGAGCACGATCCTCTCCGCCGCGCTGCTGTTGCTGCTCGTCGCGCCCGCCGCGCCGATGGGGGGACCGGGATTCCAAGGACAGATGCTGTTCCATCAGCATATCGTTATCCGTATTCCGCGGATGCCCGCACCGCGCCCGATGGCGACGCCGCAGCCGCCGCTGCCGTCCAACGAGTTCCATGAAAAAAACGGGCCGATGTGCGTGGCGAGCGACGACCTGATCGCCGCGACTATTCCGACCGACGACCGCGTCGATGTCATGCTGCGTGGGGGCGATCGACTGCGCATGCGGCTCGACAAGCGGTGTCGCACGCTCGATTATTACACCGGCTTCTACGTCACCGCCGGACATGACGGGCAGGTCTGCGCCAAACGCGACTCGATTCGGACGCGATCGGGCGATGAATGCGGGATCGACAAGTTCCGCCGGCTGGTGCCCAACGACTGACGCCGCAGCGGGTCCAGAAGCCCGAATCCTTGACAATTCGCCGGCAAAATCGCAAGCGCTGACGCGCTTTTCGCGGACGTGCCCGACGTTCGCGCTGCTCTATTTTCCGGAAACACTATGAATTTTGCCGATCTCGGCCTCTCTGACGAACTTCTCCGCGCGGTCGGCGAGTCAGGCTATAGCGAGCCGACGCCGATCCAGGCGAACGCGATCCCGCCGGTGCTGATGATGAAGGACATCATCGGCATCGCCCAGACCGGGACGGGCAAGACCGCGTCGTTCGTGCTGCCGATGATCGACATCCTGGCGCATGGCCGCCGGCGGGCGCGGATGCCGCGCAGCCTAATCCTCGAGCCGACCCGAGAGCTCGCCGCGCAGGTCGCCGAGAATTTCGAGAAATACGGCAAATATCACAATCTCGAGATGGCGCTGCTGATCGGCGGCGTTTCGATGGGCGACCAGATCAAGGCGCTCGAAAAGGGCGTCGACGTCCTGATCGCGACGCCGGGCCGCCTGATGGACCTGTTCGGCCGCGGCAACATCCTGCTTACCGGCTGTTCGCTGCTGGTGATCGACGAAGCCGATCGCATGCTCGACATGGGGTTCATCCCCGATATCGAGGAAATCTGCACCAAGCTGCCCAAGCAGCGCCAGACCTTGCTGTTCTCGGCGACGATGCCCGCGCCGATCAAGAAGCTCGCCGACAAGTTCCTCGACAATCCCAAGACGATCGAGGTGGCGCGCGCCGCGAGCACGAACGTCAACATCCAGCAATGGGTGGTGCCGGTGGCGTCGTCGGACAAGCGCGCGACGCTGCGCGACCTGCTGCGCCAGGACGAGGTGCGCACCGCGATCATCTTCTGCAACCGCAAGACGACGGTGCGCGAGCTCAACAAGAGCCTCAGGCGCTCGGGCTTCCGCTCGGGCGAGATCCACGGCGACATGGAGCAGCCGCAGCGCCTCGCCGAGCTCGAACTGTTCAAGGCGGGCGAGGTTAACATCCTCGTCGCCTCCGACGTCGCCGCGCGCGGGCTCGATATCAAGGGCGTCAGCCACGTCTTCAATTTCGACGCGCCGTGGCACCCCGACGATTATGTTCACCGCATCGGCCGTACCGGCCGCGCAGGCGCTACCGGCGTCGCCTATACCTTCGTCACCTCGGACGATGCCGAGAACATCGCCAATATCCAGAAACTGATCGGCCAGAAGATCGCCCGGCTCGACGCCAAGCCCGCACCCGCCGCGGCAGATGCGGAACCGCAGGACGAGGCCGAAGAAAGGCCCCGCCGCGGCCGTCGCCGCAGCGGCAACAGCGGCGACCGTCCGAAGCCTGCCGCCGCCCGGACTGCCGAGAAACCGCGGCCGGCGCCTACGCCGCGCAGCGCACCCGCTGCGCCGATCGACGAGCCCGACGACGGCGACTGGAACGGCCCCGTCCCCGGCTTCCTCTCGGCGCGCATCGACCTTTAGGGCGAGCGAATGGACGACTTCCTGGAAATCGTCCCGCCCCAGGCGATCGCGAGCCCCTGCGTGAACGTCTGTCAGGTCGACGCGCAGACGCGTCGCTGCCTCGGCTGTGCGCGGACGATCGACGAGATTGCCGCCTGGACGCGACTGACCGACGCCGAACGTGATCGAATCATGACGGAATTGCCGCGCCGCCACGGCGGCCGCTGACGCCTACGCTGCGGTCGGCTCGGGTGCGGGCATCAACGCATCGTCCTTCGCCGCGGCGCGCTTGGCCGCATCGCGCGATGTCAGCTTCTCAGCATAGGCGGCGAAGGCGTCGCGCTTGGGCAGTGTGCCGAACTGCAGCCCCCACGCCACTTGCGAGCCGACATAGACGTCGGCCGCGGTGAAGCGGTCGCCGGCGATGTAGGGATTGGCCTTCACCGCGGCTTCGAGCACGTCGACCGTCAGGTCGAAATTGCCGTAGCCGAACATCCGCCCGCGCTCCGCGGTCGGCTCGAAACCGGCGGCCTTGTTAGTCACCGCCTGCTCGACCGGGCCGGCGGCGAAGAACAACCAGCGATAATAATCGGCGCGATCGTCGAGCGCAGGGGCGAGCCCGGCCTCCGGAAACGCATCGCCGAGATAGGCGCAGATCGCCGCGCATTCGGTGACGACCCGGCCCTTGTGGACGATCGCCGGCACCTTGCCCATCGGGTTGATCGACAGATACGGATCGCCCTTCATCGTCGAGGCGTAGTCGAGCAGCTCGGTGTCGTAATCGCACCCGACCTCCTCGAGCATCCAGCGGATGATCCGCCCGCGCGACATCGGGTTGGTGTAAAAGACGAGATCGGCAGCCATGGCACTTCTCCTCGCGAGTCGGCAACGGAACGTATAGCGAACGAAATCGCCGCCCGCGTCAAGCGGAATTGCGGGTGTCTAGTCTTCGAAAACGGGTGGGCGTTTCGCCCTGTTCGCCGCGACCGCCTCCATCATGTTGGGCTGGCCGATCACCTTGACCTGCTCCTCGGTTTCGGCGGCGAGCATCGTCACCGGATCGGCGTCGTGCGCCATATTGAGCAACCGCTTGGCGCCGCGGATCGCGTGCGGGCTGCGGCCGGAGATGGTGCGTGCGAGCACCATCGCCGCTTCATACGGGTCGTCGGCGATGCGCGTCACGAAGCCGTGTGCCAGCGCCTCGTCCGCATCGAACTCGCGCGCAGTATAGACGAGCTCGCGCAGCACGTCGTCGCGCACCAAGGTCCGCCACAAAGGAAACCCCGCCATGTCGGGCACCAGCCCCCAATGCGCCTCGCGGATTGCGAAGCGCGTGGCAGGCGCGGCGATGCGGATGTCGGCGCCAGACATGATCTGAAAGCCGCCGCCGAACGCGACCCCGTGGACCGCCGCGATCACCGGCATCGGCAGGTTGCGCCAACCCCATGCCACATGCTGCGGCAGGATCGCGCCCTGGCTGTTGCGCGCGCGGGTCGACAGCCCGGAGCCGCCTGCCGCCATGCTCGCCATGTCGAGCCCGGCGCAGAACGCCCTGCCCTCGCCCGACAGCACGACGCAGCGCACGTCCTTGCGCCCGGCGAGCCAGTCGATCGCCGCGCTGATCCCGACGAACATCGCCGGGTCGATCGCGTTCATCTTGTCGCCCCGCGCCAGCCGCACATCGGCGACCTGGTCGGCGATGGCGATGGTCACGCGGTCCTCGAAACGCTCGACGTCAGACAATCCGGCTCTCCTTGCCCAAATAGCGATCGCGCAGCAGGCGCTTGTAGAGCTTGCCGGTCGGGTGGCGCGGCAGCTCGGGCGTGAAATCGATCTGGCGCGGAGTCTTCACCCCCGACAATTCGGCGCGGCACCAGCGTTGCAGTTCCTCGGCGAACGCCGGCGTCGCATCCGCCATGTCGAGCGGCTGAACCACCGCGACGACGCGCTCGCCCATCTCCTCGTCGGGCGCACCAATCACCGCGGCGTCGGCGACGCGCGGGTGCGTGACCAACCGGTTCTCGATCTCCTGCGGATAGATGTTCACCCCGCCCGAGATGATCATGAAGCTCTTGCGATCGGTCAGGTAGAGATAGCCCTCGCCATCGACCCGCCCGACATCGCCGAGCGTCGTCCAGCCGTGGCGATTGCGCGCCTCGGCAGTCTTGGCGGGATCGTTGTGATAGTCGAACTGCCCGCCGCCCTCGAAATAAACCAAGCCTTCCTCGCCCTCCGCTAGTTCCTCGCCGTCCTCGTCGCAGATATGCAGCGTGCCGTAAGCCGCGCGACCGACCGAGCCAGGATGCGCAAGCCACTCTTCCGAGTTGATCGTGGTCAGCCCGTTGCCCTCCGACCCGGCATAATATTCGTAGAGCACCGGCCCCCACCAACCGATCATCGCGCGCTTGATCGGGATCGGGCACGGCGCAGCGGCGTGGATCGCGACCTTCAGGCTCGACAGGTCGTGGCGCGTCCGCATGTCGTCGCTCAATTTGAGCATGCGGACGAAATGCGTCGGCACCCATTGGCTGGTGTTCGCGCGGTAACGCTCGATCGCCGCCAGCGCCGCGAGCGGATCGAAATGCGCCATCATCACCACCGTGCCGCCGAGCCGCTGCACCGTCATCGACCAGCGCAGCGGCGCGGCATGATAGAGCGGCGCCGGGCTGAGATAGATCGTCTGGGGGCCGATGCCGTACAGATGCTGCGCGAGCATCCCGAGCACGGTCGGCGCGGCAATGTCGGCCGCATCGGGCAGCGCGACGCGCACCCCCTTGGGCCGACCGGTGGTGCCCGAGGAATAGAGCATGTCGACCCCGGCACGCTCGTCGGCGATCGGGGCGTCGGGCATCGCGGCGAATGCGGGCTCCCATCGCTCCCAGCCGGGCACGTCGCCTCCGATCACGAGCCGCGTCACCTCGGGAATCAATGACGCGAGCCTTTCCGCGGCGTAAGCCAACCCGGCCGAGGCGACGACCAGTCGCGCGCCCGAATCGGCGACGATATACGCCGCCTCGGGCGCGGTCAGTTTCGAGGAGATGCAGACGAAGAACAGTCCCGCGCGCTGGGCGCCCCAGGTGAGATCGAAATAGTCGGGAATATTCTCGCAGAAGAATGCGACCGTATCGCCCGTCGCCAGCCCGCGCGCGCGAAACAGCTGCGCCGCGCGATTCGATCGGCGATCGAGGTCGGCGAAGCTGATCGTCTCGCCGGTCTCGGCGACGATCAGCGCGGGCTTGTCGGGCGTCGCCGCGGCATGGACCTTCGGATGCACCGCCCTCTCCCAAGCGTTGCTGTTCGCAACGCGAAGTTATCGGGCTCGGGCCTCGGCCGCAATCGGCGCGTCATCGGCGACCAGGCGATAGCCACGCCCGCGCTCGGTAACGATCAGCGGGGTCGCAAAACCGCGGTCGAGCTTGGCGCGCAGGCGAGACAGGTGCACCTCGATGACGTTGGTCCCGGTCTCGAAAGACCGCCCGAGCACGCGGTCGCGCAGCGCAGCGCGGCCGACCACCGCGCCCTTCGCCTCGACCAGCGCGAGCAGCAACGCATATTCGCGCGGCAGCAGGTCGAGCGGCCGCCCCTCGCGCCGCGCCGCACGCAGCATCGGATCGATCTCGAGCGAGCCGACCCGGAGCGTCGGCCAGTGATGACGCCGGGCGAGCGCGGCGATGCGCGCGGCGATCAGCGGATCGCCGGCGCGGTCGCTGACGGCATCGTCGGCCCCGGCGTCGAGCACGTCGGCCACCGCCGCCTGGTCGCCGCCCTCGATCAGCACGAGCAACGCGCCGCGCCATGATCGACGCAGATCGATCCAGCCGGGATCGCCGGCGGACAGCGATGCGATGAGCACGCTGCCCGCCGGCGGACGAAGCGTGACGATCGCGGCGCGGCGGGTTCGCTGAACCCCCACCCCCCGGATCGCCAGCGCCGCGGCGAGGCCGGGTCGATCAACCTCGCACAGGCACGCCGTCGTCATGACCCAGGCGTACCAGAGCCAACTTGCAGAAATCGCGCGAACGAGTCCGTGACGGATCAATTTCCAGCAAGGCGAGCCGACGGCGGGCGTGACCGGCGACGTAGCGATCGGCATCATCGGCGGCACGCTCGATCAGCAGCCGGCGCTCGACGCGATCGGACAGGCCCGATGCCAGCGCGTCGATCGCGGTGACGCGCATACGCGCATTCGGGTGACGCGCGGCGAATTGGCGCGCGAGATCATGCCCGTCGCCGCCGCCGAGATGGACCGCGAGCGCGACGAGCGCCTCGGACGGCGCGGTGGTCAGCGTCTCGGCGATCGTCCCTGCGCCAATGTCGAAGCGGAACTGATCGCGCCAGACCTGCGCCGGATCGGCGGCGAGGATGTTGAGCCACACCGAGAAGCTGTCGGGCGGCAATTGCACATGGACGTCGCGCCGTGCGCGATAGAGCAGCACCTTGCCGCGATCGAGCCGCGCGCGCTCGACGAAGCGCAGATCGACGCGCTCGCCGGGCACGCCGACGACGCTGTCGACATCATATTCGTAATAATCGCTCCAATAGCCCGGCCCGGCATAGCCGACCGTGAGGAACGAGAAATTGTGATCGTGCGCATGGTGATAGAAGAACGGCGCGGTGCCGCTGGCGCGCACCACCGAATCGTTCTCCGCCGGCCAGAAATTCGCGCGCAGCACGTAGCGGCCGTTAGCCGGGCGCAGCATCAGTACCTGTGCGCCGTAGCCGCCGACCGTGCTGTCGATACGGTGCCGCGCTTTAAGTTCGTCGATTGCGAGGCCGGCGAGGAAATCGCGGTTGCGCCCGAGCCGCGCGAGCAGCGGCCCGAACGAAGCCAGCCGCTCTTCGTCGGCAAGGTCTCCCGGCTCGGCATCGAGTGCAGCGACCAGGTCGTCGAGGCCGATGGGCTCGCCGTCACCGGGATCGATCAGGCGCGGCATGCACGCCCCTTTCGCTTGGCCTCGACCATCACCAGCGTCTGCGTCGCGACGCCGCGCACGTCGCCGCTGGGATCGCCCGCCGCCATCTCGCGCAGCCGCGGCAGCGCCGCCAGCGCGTCGAGCGCGAGCCATTCGCGCATCGCCGACCAGCGCAGGAACGACGCGGGATCGCGGCTTGCTGCCTCGAAGCGGTCGCCCGCTTCACGCCGGCCTTCGACGCGCAGGAAGGTGAGCAGCATCTGCGCCCGCGCTGCACGCTCGTCGAGGGTCGCGCAGCGCAGGAAGGTTCCCGACGGCACCGCATAGTCGCGCATCAGCGGTGCCTGGCCGGCACGGATCGTCGCGGTCAGCGTGACGACGTCGCTTGTCGCACCCTCGATCCACCAGCCGCGCGTCCGCCCGTCGAGCCTCAGCACGACGCCGTCACCGAGCGGCAGCGCGCCGAGCGGCGTCGCTGGCTTCGCCTCGGCGGCATTGAAATCGCTGCCCGCCGGTGGCGCGCGCCATAGCTGTAGCCGCGCCCCGCCGCTTTTGACGTAACGGACCACTGTCAGCCGGCCCGGTACGATCACGCTTCGCGGTGACGAGGGTGCCGCGGCCCCCTCGGCGGCCGTCACGCTAGCGGTGATCACGATACTGCCCGCGTCGAACAGCACGGCGCCGGTCTTCATCGCGTCCCGGCTGACAGCGAGCGGCGGCTGTACCCAAGGGTCGTCGGCGAGCGCCGCGATACCGGGTTCGATCAACGCCCGGACCCAACCATCGTCGGCGAGCAGCGCATGGGCGCGCTCGGCAAGCACGTCCGGATCCTCCCCGAGCCCGGCGAAGCGGGCGGCAAGATCGCGGATCACCGCGCCATCGCGCCACTGTTTCGCGAGGGCGGCCGATCGGGCCGCGGCCGCGGCAGCGCTGGCGCGATCAGGCGTCACGATCGTCGCGCGGCCGTCAGCCCTGCTCGTGGATGACGATGGCGATGCCGATGATATATTCGAAGATATCGTCGCCGCTGAATTCCATCACGCGCAGCGCGCCGGCGGTGGCGACGCGCGTGCCGAGTTCGGCGATGGCGGTGATGTCGATCGTCAACAGGTCAATCATGGCTGGCGCTCCCCTGCTTGGCCCCGAAGGCAGGCTAGGCCGGGGCGCAGCCGCAAAATAATTAAATCGCTGTAATGTTGGGACGGGGCGGCACCCTCTTGCGCGCTTGCGTCAGCATTGTACGCGGGTGGCACCCGTCACGATTTTCAGAGTTCACTCCTTGGCCGAGTCCGCTTTTCCGCCCTTCGACCCCGAACGCTTTTTGCGACGCGGAACCGGCGGGCATGGCGGGCGGCTGGGGCTGCGCTATCATGATCACGGCGCCGATTGGGTCGAGCTCGCGCTGCCTTACGATCCGGCGCAGATCGGCGATCCGGAACGCGGGGTGATCGCCTCGGGCCCGATCCTGACGATGATGGACATGGCGACGAGCATGGCGATCTGGACCAGGCTCGGTACCTTTCGTGCGCAGGCGACGCTCGACCTGCGGATCGACTACCTCCGCCCCGCGACGCCGGGCAAGACGGTGATCGGGCGCGGCGAATGCTATCGCATCACCCGCGCGATCGCGTTCATCCGCGGCCAGGCGCATGACGGCGATCCGGCCGATCCGCTGGCGCATGTCGCCGGGACATACATGTTCCTGGGGGAGCAGCCATGAGCCTGCCGCCTTATGCCGACATCCTGGGCCTTGCGATCGAGACCGGCGCGGACGGCGCGCCGTCGCTGGTGATGCCGTTTTCCGACGATGTGATCGGCCGGCCGGGGTTCCTGCACGGCGGCGCGATCGGCGGGTTGCTCGAAATGGCGGCGATCGTCGCGTTGCAGCACGCGCTCGCGGCCGAGGGTGGGGGGCGGATCAAGCCGATCAACGTTACCGTCGAGTACATGCGCGGCGGGCGCGAGAAGCCGACGCGGGCGCAGGGCATCGTCACCCGGCTCGGCACACGCGTCGCCAATGTCGAGGCGATCGCCTGGCAGGACGAGCGCGACCGGCCGATCGCGGCGGCGCGGATGAACTATCTGATCGACCGCGATCAGGGGACGAGCACGGTATCGACAGCCTCGGGCAGCGTTTCGGGATAGTCGAGCGTGTAGTGGAGCCCGCGGCTTTCGTGACGGTGGAGCGCGGAGCGGACGATCAGGTCGGCGGTCTGGAGCAAGTTGCGCAGCTCGATCAGATCGGGCGTGACGCGGAAATGGCCGTAATAATCGGCGACCTCGTCGGTCAGCAGCTTGATCCGGTGCGCGGCGCGTTCGAGCCGCTTGGTGGTGCGGACGATACCGACATAATTCCACATGAAGCGGCGGATCTCGGTCCAGTTCTGCTTGATCACGACTTCCTCGTCGGAATGCGTGACGCGGCTTTCGTCCCACGGCCGGATCGGCGGCGGCGGGGGCAGATCGTCCCAATGCGCGGCGATGTGCTGGGCGCAGGCTTCGCCGAACACGAAACATTCGAGCAGCGAATTGGAGGCGAGGCGGTTGGCGCCGTGGAGGCCCGACTGCGTCACCTCGCCGGCGGCGTAGAGGCCGGGGAGATCGGTGCGGCCGTCGCGATCGATCATCACGCCGCCGCAGGTGTAATGCTGGGCGGGGACGACGGGGATCGGCTCCTTGGTCATGTCGATGCCGAGCCCGAGCAGCTTCTCGTAGATCGTCGGGAAATGCGCCTTGATGAAGTCCGGCCCGCGCGCGGTGATGTCGAGATGGACGTAGTCGAGGCCGAGCCGCTTGATCTCGTGATCGATCGCGCGGGCAACGATGTCGCGCGGGGCGAGCTCGGCGCGGGGATCGAAATCGGGCATGAAGCGGTGGCCGTTGGTGGGGAGCTTCAATTGCCCGCCCTCGCCGCGCACCGCCTCGGTGATCAGGAAATTCTTGGTCTCGACATTGTAGAGGCAAGTCGGATGGAACTGCATCATCTCCATGTTGGAGATGCGGCAGCCCGCCCGCCACGCCATCGCGATGCCGTCGCCGGTCGCACCGCGCGGCGCGGTGGAGAAGAGGTAGGTCCGCCCTGCCCCGCCAGTCGCGAGGATCGTCGCGCGCGCGGTGAACAATTCGACATGGCCGGTGGCGCGATTGACGGCATAGACGCCCCACACGTTGCCCGCACCCGAATAGCGTTCCTCATGGCGGCTGGTGGCGAGGTCGATCGCCACCCGATCGGGGACCAGCGTGATATTGGGGTGCGCCTCGGCGGCGCGTTGCAGCGCTTCCTGCACCGCCCAGCCGGTCGCGTCGTTGACATGGACGATCCGCCGGTGGCTATGTCCGCCCTCGCGGGTCAGGTGGAGCGTCTCGCCCTCGGTGTTGAACGGCACGCCGAGTTCGACCAGTCGGGCAATCGCGCGAGGCGCGTTCTCAACGACGAACTCGACGATCGCGCGATCGTTGAGCCCGGCGCCGGCGATCATCGTGTCCTCGATATGGCTCTCGAACGTGTCGCCGGGTTCGAGCACCGCGGCGATCCCGCCCTGCGCCCAGGCGGTCGAGCCCTCGTTCAATTGTCCCTTGGCAAGGACGGTCACCTTGAAGCGATCGGCGAGGTTGAGCGCCGCGGTGAGCCCCGCCGCGCCCGAGCCGATGATCAGCACGTCGCTATGCGCCGCCGAGTCGGTCATCGCCGCCATCCGGCGAGCGAACCGCGGAAGTTGTGGAAGTTGAGGGTACGGGGGCGTCCAAAAACCCCCGCCGCGACGGGGCCGGTGACTGTGATGAGGGAACCGGACCGGGCGTGGAAACCGCGCATGGCAATCCTATGACAGCGGATTTCCAACTTTCCTAGAGGCGGCTACGGCGTCGGACGGTGCGCCGCCGCGCGGAACAGCGCGGCCGAGGCCAGCCACAGGATCGTGAAGACCGCCGCGGCCATCACCGCTCTCATCGGCCCCTCGGGCCCGCTCGCGCCCGCCGGCGCGGTGGCGATGGCGAGGCCGAACAGGGCTTGCAGGATCGCGACGCCGAGCATCGCTCGCGCCATGCCGGCCGGCCGGAACCAGGCGGCGAAGGCGCCCAGCAGCGCACCCATGATCGGCATGAAGAAGCTCATGCCATTGCCGTCGTCGCGAACGATCGTGCTCCAGATCGCCACGAACGAGGTGACGAGCGCCACCGCCACGCCGAGGCGATAGGCGCGGCTGCCGCTCGCCCGCTCGGCGATTTCGTAGAGCAGCAGGAACCCGCCGATCACGGCCCCGGCAACGACGAAGCTGCCGAACGTCCAGTGCCAGCCGTCGCTGATCCACATCATCACCGCGGGCGTGAGCACCAAGATGAGCGCCACCGTCCAGCGGGCGATCCGCCACCGGTTCCAGATGCCGGGTCCGGCTGCTGCGATTGCTTGCGACATGTGCCTGTCCTCCTGAACCGACGGCACTCCTATTCTAGCACGAAGGCGAAGGTGTGAGCAGGATGTGAGCAATCGAAGGAGAATGGCCGGCAGCGCCGCTCGGATTCGCGGATGATTGCATATCGCAACCGAGGCGCGCAGATATCGGCGAGATGTTGGGGAACATGGGAGGGTGGAATGGACCGGATCGAACCCTGGGCGCCGCGCTTATTGAGCGTGCTGCGGATCATCGCCGCGTTGCTGTTCATGGAACATGGACTGATGAAGCTGTTCCATTTCCCCGCAATTCAGCCCGGCGTGCCCGATCCGCTGCCGATGATGCTGGTCGTCGCGGCGTGGCTGGAGGTCGTCGGCGGCGCGCTGCTCGCACTCGGGCTGCTGACGCGGCCGGTGGCGTTCATCCTGTCGGGCGAGATGGCGGCGGGCTATTTCATCGCGCACTTTCCGCAGAGCTTCTGGCCGGGGATCAACGGCGGCGACGGGGCGATCCTGTTCTGCTTCCTGTTCCTGTATATCGCCGCTGCAGGGCCGGGACCGTGGAGCGTCGATGCGGTGCGGCGGCTACCCAGGGCAGCAGTGTAGCGCGCGGCTGTAAGGGTAAAAATTCGTTGGTGGCGTAACGAAGCGAACCGACGCCGGGGCATCGCGTTGTAGGGGTTCACCCCGAACGCGGAGAGCCCCGACATGACCGACACACCGAACCGCAATCCCGGCCATGGCGGCGAAACGCACCAGCAGGCCGCGGGCGACGCCGCCGACGACGCGATCCTGACGACCAACCAGGGCATCCGCGTTTCCGACAATCAGAACAGCCTGAAATCGGGCGCGCGCGGGCCGACGCTGCTCGAGGATTTCGTGCTGCGCGAGAAGATCTTCCATTTCGATCACGAGCGGATTCCCGAGCGCATCGTCCACGCTCGCGGATCGGGCGCGCACGGCGTGTTCGAGGCGACCGACGATATCAGCGACCTGACCAAAGCGGCGCTGTTCAAGAAGGGCGAGAAGACCGACGTGTTCGTGCGTTTTTCGACCGTCGCTGGCGGCGCGGGATCGGTCGATACGCCGCGCGACGTGCGCGGCTTCGCGGTCAAATTCTACACCAAGGAAGGCAATTGGGACCTGGTCGGCAACAACATCCCGGTGTTCTTCATCCAGGATGCGATCAAATTCCCCGACCTCGTCCACGCGGTGAAGATGGAGGCCGATCGCGCCTATCCGCAAGCCGGCAGCGCGCACGACACCTTCTGGGACTGGGCGAGCCTGATGCCGGAGACGACACACATGCTGATGTGGGCGATGTCCGATCGCGCGCTGCCGCGCTCGCTGAGGATGATGGAGGGCTTCGGCATCCACACCTTCAAGCTGATCAACGACGCGGGCAAGACGACCTTCGTCAAATTCCACTGGAAGCCCAGGTTGGGCATGCAATCGACGATCTGGGACGAGGCGCTGAAGCTGCAGGCGGCCGACAACGACTATCATCGCCGCGACCTGTTCGAGGCGATCGACAGCGGCGCGTTTCCGGAGTGGGAGCTCGGCATCCAGGCGTTCGACGAGGAGTTCGCGCGGGCACAGCCCTATGACGTGCTCGACGCGACCAAGATCATCCCCGAGGACGACATTCCGGTCAGGATCATCGGGCGGATGACGCTCAACCGTAACCCGGACAACTTCTTCGCCGAGACCGAGCAGGTCGCGTTCTGCCCCGCCAACATCGTGCCCGGCGTGGACTTCTCCAACGATCCACTGCTGCAGGGACGGCTGTTCTCCTATCTCGACACGCAGAAGTCGCGGCTGGGCACCGCCAACTTCCACCAGATCCCGGTCAACCAGCCGAAATGCCCGTTCCAGAATTTCCAGCGCGACGGGCAGATGCAGATGATGGTGCCCAAGGGCCGCGCCAATTACGAGCCCAACAGCCTCGCCGCGCATGGCGAGGAAGGCGGCCCGCGCGAATGCCCGGCGAGCGGCTTCGCCACCGTCACCGCGCCGAGCGGCGACGAGGAGCAGGGCGACAAACTGCGCGTGCGCGCCGAGCTGTTCGCCGATCATTACAGCCAGGCGCGGCTGTTCTGGAAATCGCAGGACGCGCACGAGCAGGCGCACATCGCATCGTCGTTCGTGTTCGAACTGTCCAAGGTCGGACTCGAGCAGGTCGCGCCGCGGATGGTCGCCAATCTGCGCAACGTCGACGAGAATCTTGCCAAGCGCGTCGCCGCGGGGATCGGGATCGATCTGCCCGCAAAAGCCAAGGCGGCGCGCGAGCCGATCGACATGAAGCCGAGCGACGCGCTGTCGATCCACAAGAACATGAAGGACACGCTCGAAGGGCGCAGCGTCGGCGTGATGATCGCCGACGGCAGCGACGGCGGCGCGCTCGACACGCTCATCAAGGCGATCGAGGGCGCCAAGGGCAAGGCGGTGATCGTCGCGCCGCGATTGGGCGGCGCCAAGCTCGCCGACGGATCGATGCGCAAGGCCGACGGGCAATTGCTCGGCAGCCCGTCGCAGATCTTCGACGCGGTCGCGCTGGTCTTGTCCGAGGAGGGCTGCAAGGCGCTGATGAACGAAGGCGCGGCGGTGCAGTTCGTGATGGACGCGTTCGGCCATTTGAAAGCGATCGGCGCTAGCGAGGCGGCCAGGCCGTTGCTCGACAAGGCCGGGGTGAAGTCCGACGACGGCGTGACCGGGCTGGGCGATGATTTCGTCAAGGCCGCGGCGAAGCGGTTCTACGATCGCGAGCCGGGGCTGCGGATGCTCGCCTGAGGCGCGCTGGACCAGGGGGCGCTGTTTCAATAGGATAGCGGCCCCTCGGCAATGGGAGAGACGCGATGCGGTATGCGATCGGCGCGATAGGGCTGGCGATGCTGGCGGCGGGGCCGGCGCTCGCGCAGAGCGGCAACAGCTATACCGGGTTCCGAACCGAATCGGCGCCGCGGTTCGCGCCGGCCGGGGTTTCCGGCGATATCGGGCAGATCGACGACGCGATCAGCGACGGCAGGCGCAGCGGGCAATTGACGCACAAACAGGCCAAGGCGCTGCGCCGCGAGGGGCGGCGGATCGCGGCGATGCAGGCGCGCGCCGAGGCCGGCGGGATGACGGCAGCCGATCAGGCGCAGCTCGAACGGAGCGCCGACGCGCTGCGCGATCAGGTGATCGCCGCGCGCACGGTGCCGGCGGCCGACAGCGGCGATTAACCGCGCGTCAGGCGGCGTTGGCGGCGCGCGTGAGGTTGAGGAATACGTCCTCGAGATCGGCTTCGCGGGTCGAGACATCGACGATGCCGTAGCCGTCGGCCTGCACCGCGGCGAGCACCTCGCCGGCGTTGACGCGATCCTTGGCGTAGGTGATCGCAAGCACGCGGTCGCTCAGCACCTCGATCTTCTCGAAACAGCGATTGGCGGGCGCGGCGGCGATGTCGCGATCGACCGTCACCTCGACGCGCTTTTCCTGCGTCATCCCGACCAAAGTCCGCGTCGGTTCGTTGGCGATGACCTTGCCGTGGTTGATGATCGCGATGCGATCGCACAGCTCCTCGGCCTCCTCGAGATAGTGCGTCGTCAGCACGACGGTGACACCGGCGTCGTTGAGGCTGCGGACATAGGTCCAGAGTTGCTGGCGCAGCTCGATGTCGACGCCCGCGGTCGGCTCGTCGAGCACGAGGACGGGGGGCGAATGGACCATCGCCTTGGCGACCATCAGCCGCCGCTTCATGCCGCCCGACAGCGTGCGCGAATAGGCACGCGCCTTGTCTTCGAGGTGCACCGCGCGGAGCAGCTCCATCGAACGGCGCTTGGCCTTGGGCACGCCGAACAGCCCGGCCTGGATCTCGAGCGTCTCGAACGGGGTGAAGAACGGATCGAACAGGATTTCCTGGTTGACGATGCCGATCGAGACCTTGGCGTTGCGCGGGTGCTGATCGATGTCGAACCCCCAGATCGACGCGCGCCCGCCGGTCTTGTTGACGAGCCCCGCGAGGATGTTGATCAGCGTCGACTTACCCGCGCCGTTGGGCCCCAAGAGCCCAAAGATCGATCCGCGCGGCACCTCGAACGAAACATCGCTCAGCGCCTGCTTGCCGCCGGCATAGACTTTGTCGAGATGGTCGATGGCGATCGCGGCGTCGGTCATGGTCGAGCATCTAGGGCGAAGGCGCGTTCCCGCCAACCCTTGGCACCCTATAATCGTCACCCCAGCGAAGGCTGGGGTCCATCGCTGTCGCGATGAAGGCCTACGGCGTGGCTGATCGCTACAGACATGGATGCCAGCCTGCGCTGGCATGACGACATGGGTTGGCGATTGCCCCGCTGCCCCGCGCTTGCTATCGGCCTTGCCCATGATTCCGCCGCCCGAAACGCTCCGCGTCACCCATCGCCGCATCGCTTGCGACGGCACCGGCAACGGCCTGCCCGCAGCCCTCGGCCATCCGCGTGTGTTCCTCGAGATCGACGAGCACGGTTACGTCGATTGCGGCTATTGCGACCGGCGCTTCATCCTCGTCGGCGGCCCCGCCGATGGCGCCGACCAGGCGACGCTGCCCGATATCTCCTCGGGCGCCTCGGGCGACGCCGGCTGAGCTTTTACTCGGCCGCCAGCCGGCCGATGCCCTCGTTCTCCGCTGCCGCCGCAGCGACGGCGATCGAACCGAGCGGCCCGGCGAGATCGCCGAGTTCGGGCGCGACGACATAATCCTGAACGGGCAGCGGCATATAGCCGTCGAGGCTCTTTACCAGCGCGCGATTGATGTCGGGGATGAGGTGCGGCTGCGCGGTGATGACGCCGCCGCCCATCGCGATCCGCATCGGCCCGGTCGTGCAGACCAGCGCGTGGCACATCGCCGCCAGCGCATCGACGATCGGCGCCCAGACGGGATCGTCCGCCGCCACGTCCGCGACCGCGCGGCCGCCGAGGCGCGCCTTGAGCGCGGTGCCCGAAGCGAGGCCTTCGACGCAATCGGGGTGGTAGAGGCAGACGCTGTCGAACGCATCGCCCACGAAGCGTGGGACACGAAGGTGGCCGATCTCGCTATGGCCGATGCCGCGCGTGGGATGGCCGTGGACAACGAGGCCGACGCCAACCCCGGTGCCGACCGTGACATAAGCGAAATCGTCGAGCCCGCGGCCCGCGCCCCAGCGCATCTCGGCCAGCGCGGCGCCGTTGACGTCGGTATCGAACCCGGTGGGGACGGCGAATTTTTTCGACAGCCGGCCGAGCACGTCGGCATCGGGCCAGCCGGGCTTGTTGGTCGCGAGCACGCGGCCATAGCTCGCCGAGCGCGGGTTGAGATCGAGCGGGCCGAACGAGGCGATGCCGAGCGCCGCGAAGCGCGGGCCGGCGCGCCATTCGTCGAGAATCGCGCCGAGCGCCGGGAGCGTCTCGTCGGGACTGGTCGTCGGCACGGTGCGCTGGTCGAGGATCGCGCCCGGGCCGTGGGCAAGGATCGCGACGCACTTGGTGCCGCCGAGCTCGATGCCGGCAAGCGGTTGGGACGAGGAGGGGATCGGGGAGGAAGCAATCATTGATCGTGTCGAATCCGAGGAAAAGTGAAAAAGGGGGCGGGCGGCGAGAAGGGGCTAGCCGCCCGCTGCGAGGGTCTGGTTGGCGACGTTCCAGCCACGCAGCGCAAGCGTCGCGCCAGTGACGCCGGTGGCGGCGGGCCAACGGATGTCGATCGTGCGGCGCTCGCCGGGGAGGAGCGAGACGTAATTGTCGGTGTAATAAGCCGGCAGGATGCGCTGGCCCTTGGCGTCGATCAGCGTCAGCTTGGCTTCGAGCGCCGGGGTCGCGCTGGCATTGGTGAGGGTCGCGCGGACCAGCATGTCGTCGCCGTCGCGGACCGGGGCGGTGGCGGTGAGCTGGAGCGGCACGGTGGCGAGGCCGTCGAGCGCGCGGTAGGCAGCCGTATCGCGGCCGCGCCAATAGAAGTTGCGGTCGAGTTCGGCGCCCGAGGCGTCGGTCAGGGTGAGCTCGACCAGCGCCATGCCCGATCTGGCGAGCGCGGCGTCGAGCGGGACGATCGGGAGGGGCGTGGTGCGGTTGGCGGGGGCATCGGCGCGGTCGGTGCGCTCGAACAAGGTCGCGCCGTCGAGGCCGGTGACGCGGGTGTGGACGCTGAGGTCGGCGCGATCGTCGCGCGTGGTGTTGACCAGCGCGAGGCGGTTGTCGTCGAGGTCGAGCTGGACGTGGAGCGGCTTGTTGGCTTCCTTGGCGCCGTAATAGGCGGCGGAGCTGTCGTAATCCCAGCTATAGAGTTGCCACGCGTTCGACGGCCACGCCGGGTGCGACATCCACAGCAGCCGGCCACTGTTCTTGGTCCACAGATGCGCGAGGAAGCCTTCGTAGATCGCCTTGTGCGTCTCAAGGTTCATCATCTGCGCCTTGCGCTCGAAATCGGGCAGGCTGGTGCCCGCGCCGAACATCGTGTCGAGCGCGGCCATGAACGACTTGGTGTCGCCGTTCCCGCCGAAATGCCAGTCGTGATAGGCGATCGTGTCCGAAAGCGGCCAGCGATCCTCTTTCGGAATCCACGCCTCCAGCGAGTCGAGCGTCGACAGCGACGGCGTGCCGACCTCGACCGAGAAGCCGGTGGCGAGCTCGGTGAAATAATCGGCCGGCGGGCGGTAGTCGTAAGGACCCGAGCCCTGCAGCTCGATGCGGTTCGAGCTGCCGGTGTACCAGCGTGTGCCGTCGAGCTTCGCGACGAGATCGTCGAGGCTCTGGTTGAGCGTCGGATAGGGCACGCCCTCGTTGCGGCCGAACCACAAGACGATCGAGGGATGGTTGCGATAGCGGCTAATGACGTCGCGCGCGTTGGCGAGGAACAGTTGCGGATCTTCGGGCTCGATCTGCGAATCCTGGGTCGACTGCCAGAAATCGTTCAGCACCATCATGCCGTTTTCGTCGGCGAGGTCGAAGAACTGGTCTTCGTAATTGTTGCCCATCCAGTTGCGGATGACGTTCATGTGCGCCTCGCGCTGGAGGCGAAAATAGGGGGCGAGGCGCGCGCGGCTCGACTGCTTCATCGCGTCGTCCATGCCCCAAGAGCCGCCGCGCACGGCGATGCGGACGCCGTTGACTCGGAGCACCAAATGCGGCTCGGGCAGCGTTTCGTCGGTATCCGTGACGGCGGGCGAGGTCTCGCCGGCAGGGGTGAGCGATTCGACCCAGCCGGTCGGGGTTTGCTTGATCGCTTCGTGGCGGACGTCGATGAGCTTTTCGTGGCGCAACCAGCCGTCGGTCGGCTGCACGGCGACGCGGCGCAAGCGGCCTTTAGCATCGAACAGCGAGAGATCGTAGCTGACCTCGCGAATGCCGAAGCGCAGGTGCTTGCTGTCGGACACTGCGCCGCCGGTCGAGGCGGTGAGCGTCAGGTCGTGGAGCGCAGGATCGCCATAGCCATTGGGCCACCACAGCTTGGGGTGGAGGACGTGGAGCTGGCGGAACTCGGCCGGCGAGAGCGTGACCTCGCTCTTGCCCGGCGCGGCGGTGACGGTCTTCTCGACCGTCACGTCGTCGAACGCGGCGCGGACGGTGACCGGCTGCGGCGCGGCATCTCCGTTGTCGATCGGCACGGTGATCGTGATGTCGGCGCTGCTCGTATCGGGGAGCGGCAGATCGGTGACGACGTGCGGATCACCGATCGTGACGCCGCCGTGCGCGGCGAGCTCGACCGGCAGCCATAGCCCGGTATCGCGATCGCGGATGCCGGGGATCCAGTCCCAGCCTTCGGTGGCGACGAAGGTCGGCCCGTCGATCGCGAGCTGGCCGCCGTTGAGGCCGGGGCCGGCGGCGATCGACTGTTCGTGCGGGATGCCGGGATGCGGGGGCGGCGAGACGCGTACCGCGACGACGTTCTCGCCGGCGACCGGCGTGATCGCGAAGCGGCCGCGGACGAAGGCGCCCTTGGTGGTGCCGAGTTCGACACTGTTGAGCCACACGTCCGAGGCATAGTTAATGCCGCCGAACGTCAGCGTCAGTTGCTTGCCGGCGGCCGCGGGCGGAACGGTGAACTGCGCGCGATACCAATAGTCCTGGCGCGCCAGCGTATCGGGAATCGCGAGGTTGTCGAGCCCATAATAGGGATCGGGATATTTGCCGCGTGCAACCAGCGTCTGCAGCACGGTGCCGGGAACGACGGCGGCGAGCCATTTGCTATCGTCGTAGCCGGCACGCGAGATCGTCGCGCCGTCGCCCTTGACCTCTGGCGCGGCGGCGAGGCGCCAGCCGTTGATCTGCCAACGATCGCCACCGACCGGCTGAAATGCCGGCAGATTGGCGGGCGGTGTCGCCACAGGCTTGCGATCGGCACCCTTGGCATGCGGCAGCGTCCAGGCGTCCTGCGTCTCGGTCAGCCCGATCCATGCCTCGCGCTGGAACGGCCAGCCGGCGCCTACCTGGCGGATCGATACCGTGTCGAAATCAGGTCGCCTGGCGGCCATCGCGGCGATGGTCTGCGACGACGCCGCACCGGGCTCGATCTGCGCATCGACCAGGGTGCCGCCGAAATGCGGGCGGCCGTCGATCACGGGCGCGGCGGCGACCTTGGCGGCGACCGCGGGCGCTGACATCGCACCGCCACCACATTTGCGGCCGTCGAGATAGAGCGTGACCGCGCGGCCGTCGGCGACTGCGGCGACGTGGGTCCAGTGGTTGGCAGCGACCGCCTTGTTGCAGCGCACTTCGCTGTCGCCGGCGGCATAGGCCGGGCGGCCGTCGTCGAGCAGTAGGGCCCGCGACGCGCGATCGTCACCGAGCGCGAGCAGGACCGTGCGGCCATGTTGGTCGAAATCAGGGCGTACCCACGCGACGGTCGTCGTTGTCGCACCCGCCGCGGCGAGCGCGGCGACCGGCTGCGCGGTATCGTCGATGCCGATCCCGCCGGCGAGGAAATGGGCGTTGAACGGCCCGGCACGTTCGGGCGCGTCGGCCGCTGCCGACGCCGCCGTCGCGGCGGCCGCACAGGCCAGCACCATCGACGTGCCCCGCCGCATCACCCCTCCCTGTCTCGTTGCGCCACAGCGGTCCGGCGGCGCGTCACCAGCGCTTGCGCGACGACAACGCAGCTTTAATACATCAAATTGCATAATTCAATTCAGCGACGGGCTTTGCGGCTTCGCCGTAACGGCATAAGGGGGAACCAAGGCGCGGCGGCGGCGGGCGGCGTTGCGAGCAAATCCAGCGGGTTGTGCTCGCGGCGTGCAAGCGGGATCGCACATTGCTAGTGGGTGGCGAGGGAGACGTGATGCAGATTTCGACCGCAGCCGGTGTCCGACCGGCGTTTTCGCCCGGACTTGCGGCATGATGCCGGGCAGCGAAGCAAACCGTCCTCGCCTGTCGGGCACCAATCTCGAGCGCGCCGCCGACCACAACCAGCGCGTGACGCTCCACGCGATCCGCGTCGGCGGGTTGCTGACCCGCGTCGAGCTCGCCGGGATCACCGGGCTCACCGCGCCGGCGATCGCGAACATCACGCGGCGGCTGCTGCAGGACGGGCTGATCGAGGAAGCCGGGCAACGCCGCGGCGGGCGCGGCCAGCCGCCGACCAAGCTCAAGATCAGCCGCGACGCCTGCTATTCGATCGGCGTCAATATCGACCGCGATCACGTCACGATCGTGCTGGTCGATTTCTCCGCGCAGACGCTGGCGCGCGTGACCGAAGAGATTGCCTACGCGCTGCCCGATCAGGTCCACGCGCTCTACGCGCGATCGATCGAAAAGATGATCGCCGAAGCGGGGATCGACCGGGCCAAGATCGTCGGCATCGGCGTCGCGCTGCCCGACGATCTCGGCTCGGTCGATCTGCCGGGGCGGCCAGCGGCCTATACCGCATGGGAGAGCGTCGATCTGCCCGAGATGTTCGCCGCGCCGATCGACCTGCCCGTGTTCATCGAGAACGACGCCGCCGCGGCGGCGATGGGCGAGATGCAATTGGGCCACGGCCAGCGGCACAACAGCTTCTTCTACCTGCTGATCTCGCTCGGGCTCGGCGGCGGGCTGGTGATCGACGGCAATTATGTCCGCGGCGCCGAGGGGCGCAGCGGGGAGATCGGCTTCATGCACGCCGGCGGCGGCGACGACGAGCCGCAGATCCAGAAGCTGGTGTCGCTGTCGGGGCTGGCGCGGCACCTCGAAGGTGCGGGCTTCAGCCTCGCCGACGCGATGCGCGAGGACATGAGCGCCGAGGTCGAGGCGAGCGTCGCGCAGTGGATCGCCCTCGCCGCGCGCCAACTCGTCCCGGCAATGAGCGCAGTCAACTGCCTGATCAATCCGGCGAGCGTGCTGGTCGGCGGGCGGCTGCCGCGGCATCTGGTCGAGCGGCTCGCCGAGGCCGTCAACGTGCTGATGGCGCGCTGCGCCTCGTATCTGCCGGCAATTGCCCCGGTCGCGCGCGCCGAGTTGTCCGAGGACGCTCCCGCGGTCGGCGCGGCGATCCTGCCGTTCAGCCATTTCCTGCTGCCCAAGCCCGGCGCGCTGTGGAAGACCGCCGACAGCGCTGCCGAGGCGGCCGCCTGACCATCGCTCAGGCGCTCCGCCCGAACGACGGCGGGCGATCGGCCTTGGCGGTGCCGAAGCTCGACGGCTTGGGGCCCATCACGAAGACCAGCTCGCCGCCCTTGGCAATGTCGGCGTGGGCAATCCAGTTCTTGCTCCACGGCTTGCCGTTCCAGCGGACCGACTGGATGTAAGGGCTCGCAGGCGCGTTGTTCTCGGCGCGGATGCGCAGCGTCTTGCCGCCGCCGACATCGACTTCGGCCGCATCGAACAATGGCGAGCCGAACACGTAGAGCGCGCTGACCGGATCGACCGCGTAGAAACCGAGCGCCGAGAGGATGAACCACGCGCTCATCTGGCCGCAATCGTCGTTGCCGATGACGCCATCGGGGTCGGCCTTGTACATTTCGGTGAGCAGCCGGCGGACCATCGCCTGCGTTTTATGCGGCGCGCCGCAAAAGGCGTAGAGATAGGCGACGTGATGCTCGGGCTCGTTGCCGTGCGCATATTGGCCGACCAACCCCGCGATGTCGGGCGGGGCATCCTTGGGGAGCGTCGAGGGGGCGTTGAACAGGCCGTCCAATTTCTTCTCGAACGCGGCGTCGCCGCCGAAATGCTCGATCAGGCCGTAGGCGTCGTGCTGGGTGAGGAAGGTCGCCTGCCAGCCGTTCGCCTCGGTATAGTCGCGCCACTTGGGCACGTCGTGGCCAATCTGGATCGGATCGTAATCCTTCCACCAGCTGCCGTCGGCGAAGCGCGGGCGGGCGAAACCGATCTTGGCGTCGATGACGTTGCGGTAATTTTGCGAGCGCTTGCGCAGCTTGGCCGCATCGTCGTGCGCGCCGACCGCATCGGCGAGGTGCGCCATCGCCCAGTCGTCATAGGCATATTCCTGCGTGCGGCTGACCGATTCGTTGACCTTGTCGCACGGGATGTAGCCAAGATCGTAATAGAAGCCCCGGCCCTGCGTGCTGTCGATATCGGGGAAGTTGCGGTCGAAGGCGCGGGCGCGGATGTGCGGCCAGGCGGCGGCGTAGTCGGCCTCGATCCCCTTGGCGTGCGCCTCGGCGATGACCGAGACGCCGTGCCAGCCGATCATGCACGCGGTCTCGACGCCCTGGAGCGGCCAGACCGGCGGGCCGGCAGGGCTTTCGACCGTCTGGCGGATCAAATCGCCGACCAGCAATTTGGTGTGATCGGGGCGGATCAGCGTGAGCAGCGGGTGGAGCGCGCGATAGGTGTCCCACAGCGAGTAGGTGCTGTACGCCTCCTCACCCTTGGGCGCCTGATGCACCTGCCGGTCGAGCCCGACATAGCGGCCGTCGCGATCGGTGAAGAGCGTCGGCGCGAGCTGCGCGTGGTAGAGCGCGCTCGCCATGATCGTGCGCTGCGCAGGCGTGCCGCCCGAGACGCGGACGGTGTTCAGCGCCTTTGCCCAAGTCGCGCGGGCGGCATTGTGGACGCCGTCGAAGTCCCAACCTGGCGCCTCGGCGGCGAGCGCGTCGCGGGCGCCCTTGAGATCGACCGCGGAAATGCCAGTCTTGATCAGGATCGGCGCGCCGCCGGCGTTATCATAGAACAAGGCAGCCTTGAGCTTGTTGCCCTTGATACTCGTGCCGGTGACGGGCTTGCCGTCGTCGCCGAAGAACTGGACGCGGTCCGGCTTGCGCGAGAGCTGCATCGCGAAATAAATGTGGCGCCCCTTGGCCCAGCGATTGACCTGACGGCCGCCGGTCAGCGTACCGTCTGGATCGAGCGTCAGCGAAGCGTCTTCGACGACGACGCCCTTGTCCCAATCGTCCTCGATCGCATGGGCGAAATCGATCAGGATGTGGCCAGGGCCATCGGCAAAGCGGTAGCGGTGCAGGCCGCAGCGCTCGGTCGCGGTGAGTTCGGCCTGGACGCCCGATTCGAGGCGGACGCGGTAATAGCCGGGTTCGGCGAACTCATCCGAATAGCGCTGGCGATAGCCCTGCTCGGGATGCTCGACCGGGCCGGGCTCGAGCTTGAGCGGCTGGCGCGTCGGCACGACCAGCACGTCGAGCATGTCGCCGATCCCGGTGCCCGACAGATGGGTGTGGCTGAACCCCATGATCGAGCCGTCTTTCTGGTGATAGCCCGAACACGCATCCCAGCCGTGGGTGTTGGTATCGGGGCTCAATTGCACCATGCCGGCGGGCAACGTCGCGCCGGGATAGGTATGGCCGTGGCCGCCGGTTCCGACGAACAGGTCGGGCTTGCCGGCCTGCGGGCTGTCCGCCCAGGCGAGCGCGGGCGCGGCGCTGCCCAGTGCGGCGAGCCCGGTTCCGGCGAGAAGCTGGCGGCGGTTGGCGGTGATCATTTTGTCTCTCCCGAAATCGCTTCGCGGCACTCAAACGTAGATGCCTCCCCGACGAAGGCCGGGGTCCAGCATCGAGCCCCTCGTAACTGGACCCCGGCCTTCGCCGGGGAGGCGAATGAGAGGATGACGCCGTCCATTATCAAATCGTGCCCGCGAGCAAGGTCGGCTTCCGGTCGGCAATCTCGACGATCAATTGCCCGAACAGCGCGTTGGCCCAAGCGAACCAGCTCCGCGTGAAGTTCGACGGATCGTCCTTGTTGAAGCTCTCGTGCATGAAGCCGGTGCCGCCATGCGTGGTCTTGAGCCAGTGCAAGCATTGCCGGATGGTCGCGTCGTCGTCGGCGTTCATCGCGTGGGTGATGATCGACATCGGCCAGATCATGTCGAGCCCGATATGCGGCCCGCCGATCCCTTCGGCCGCCTTACCCTTGAAGAAGTAAGGGTTGCGATCCGACCAAGCGAGCGCGGCGGTCCGCTTGAACAGCGGATCGTTGCGGTCGGCGGCGTCGATGATCGCGAGGCCGGAGAGACTCGGCACGTTGGCGTCGTCCATGAACACCCAGTTGCCGAAGCCGTCGATCTCATAGGCCCAGACCTGGCCGCCCTTGCCGTCGGGGATCAGCGCGTGCTGCTTGAGCACGCCTTCGACTTCGCTCGCCAAGGCCTCGGCATCGGCGGCGGCCTTCGCGTCGCCGCGCGCTTCACGGTGGACTTGCGCGACCTTGCGCAGCACCGACACCGCGAAAAGGTTCGACGGGATCAGGAACGGGTAGAGGCAGGCATCGTCCGACGGGCGGAACATCGAGTGGATCAGGCCGATCTTCTTGGTCGGCCGGCCGTAGCCGCCGAGCATCAGCGTGTCGGTCGGCACTGCGGTCTCGCGCTGGAAATGATACGGCCCCGGCCCGTCCTTGCGCTGCTGGACGCGGAAGGTGGCGACGGCGAGTTGCGCGGCGCGACTCCAGGTGTCGTCGAACGGCGTCGTGTCATGCGTACGCGTCCAGTAACCGTGCGCGAGGCGCATCGTATAGGCGAGCGAATCGATCTCCCACTTCCGCTCGGCAACGCCGGGCTTCATGTCGGTCTTGTCCTTTTGCGACCAGTCGAGGTTCGACATCGCCGCCGGGTCCTTCATGAAAGCGTTGGCGTAAGGGTCGATCAGGATGCAGCGCGCCTGGCGCTGGATCAGTCCCTGGAACAGCCGCTTCAGCTTCGGATCGCGCCCGACGAGGTGGATGTACGGCTGCACCTGCGCCGAGCTGTCGCGGAGCCACATCGCATGGATGTCGCCGGTCAGCACGAAGGTGTCCGGCTTGCCGTCGACGGTGCCGGTGTCGACGGTGGTGTCGAGCGTGTTCGGGTAACAATTCTCGAACATCCAGGCGAGCTCGGGATCGGCGATCTTCGCCTTTACCCGCGCGATCTCGGCCTCGATCGCGGGACTGGTGAACTTGCGGTCGGCCGGCGCGGGGCGCTTGCTCGCGAAACCCGCCGCGCGCGCCGCCGAGGGCAGCGTGCTGGCCAGCGCCAGCGCGCCGGCACCGGCCATGATCTCGCGGCGATTGGGGGTCATTCGGCTCTCCATCATTTCGGCGCGCTCATCGAGAAGGGCGCATCGGCGGGCGCGGCGCCCCACGCCTTGTTCGGCGTCGCGCCCATCACGAAGGTGATCGTGCCGCCCTGTTCGAGCGCGTCATGGGTGAAGAAGGTCTTGTCGTGCGGCGTCCCGTTGAACTTGACCGACTGGATATAGACGTTGTCCGCGCTGTTGTTTTCCGCGTTGATCGTCAGCGTCTTGCCGGTCGGCATGGTCAGCGTGACGGTTCGGAACAGCGGGCTGCCGATCGCGTATTGCCCGCTCGACGGGGTGACCGGATATAAGCCGAGCGCCGAGAACACGTACCAGGCCGAGGTCTGGCCATTGTCCTCGTCGCCCGGATAGCCGTCGGGAGTGGCCGAATAGAGCTTCTTCATCACGTCGCGGGCGTGGAACTGCGCCTTCCACGGCGCGCCGGCCCAATCGTAGAGATAGATCATGTGCTGGATCGGCTGATTGCCGTGGGCATATTGGCCCATGTCGACGATCTGCATCTCGCGGATTTCGTGGATCACCTGGCCGTAATAGCTGTCGTCGAAGATCGGCGGGGTCGAAAAGATCGAATCGAGCTTGGCGACATATTTATCGCGCCCGCCCATCAGGTCGATCAGGCCCTGTTCGTCCTGCATCGCCGAGAAGCTGTAGTGCAGCGCATTGCCCTCGGTGAAGGCGTCGCCCCATTTGTACGGGTTGAACGGCGTTTCCCACGATCCGTCGCGGTTACGGCCGCGCATCCAGCCCGACTGCGGATCGAACAGCTTGCGATAGTTCTGCGCATGCTCCGCGTAGAATTTCGCGTCCTCGGTCTTGCCGAGCGCCTTGGCGAGCTGCGAGATCGAGAAATCGGCGGTCGCATATTCGAGTGTGCGCGCGGCATTCTCGTTGATGCCGACATCATACGGGACGTAGCCGAGCTTGTTGTACCAATCGACGCCCTCGCGGCCGACCGCGCTGATCACATTGCCCTTCTTGTCGGTCGGGCGGCCCGCGCTGGTGGTCGCGTCCTTGACCATCGCTTCGTAGAGCGTGTTGACGTCGAACCCGCGCACGCCGTTGATATAGGCGTCGGCGATGATGTTGTCGGCGTTCGAGCCGACCATCACGTCGCGATAACCCGGGCTCGCCCATTCGGGGAGCCAACCGCCTTCCTTATAGGCGTTGACGAGGCCCTGCATCATCTCGCTGTCACGTTCGGGGTACATCAGCGCGAAGAAGGGGAAGACCGCGCGCCAGGTGTCCCAGAAGCCGTTGTCGGTGTACATGAAGCCGGCGTGGACCTTGCCGTCATACGGGCTGTAATGGACGGTCTTTCCGCTCGCGTCGGTCTCGTAGAACATGCGCGGGAATTGCAGCATGCGGTAGAGCGCCGAATAGAAGGTGCGGCGGTTGTCGAGGTTGGGATCGCCGACCTTGATGCGATCGAGCTGGGTCTGCCACGCCTGTTTCGCCTTGGCCTCGGTCTGGGCGAAGCTGTCCTTGCCGATCTCGCGATCGAGGTTGGTCTCGGCCTGCTCGGGGCTGATGAACGACGAGGCGACCTTGACGTGGATCTTCTCTCCAGCGGCCGTCTTGAAGGTGACGACGGCGCCGACATGGCCGCCCTCGCGCGACAGATCGCCGGAAAGCTGCCAGTTATCGTCCCAAGTGCGGCTGACGGTGAAATCGTGGTCGAACTGCGCGACCCAGTAATTGTGGAAATTGTCCGGCACGCCGCCGTGATTATTGCGGACATAGCCGATGATGCGACGCTTGTCGGGCTCGATCTTCACCATCGAACCGCCGTCCTGACCGTCGATCAGGATGTGCGCGTCGTCGCTCTTGGGGAAGGTAAACTCGAACTGGGCGGCGCGCGCGGTCGGCGCCATCTCGGCGGTGACGTCGTAGTCGGCGAGATAGACCTTATAGTCGTACGGGTGCGCGATTTCGGCCTTGTGGCTGTACCAGCTCGCGCGGTCCTCGGGCTTGAGCTTGAGAGGCCCGGTTTCCGCAAACAGCGCGAAGGCGGCGTAGTCGTTCATCCACGGGCTCGGCTGGTGGGTCTGCTTGATGCCGTTAATCTTGTGCGCGGCATAGGTGTACGCCCAGCCGTCGCCCATCTTGCCGGTGACCGGGGTCCAGCTGTTCATCCCCCACGGCACCGACACCATCGGATAGGTGTTGCCATAGGACAGGGTGTAGTCCGAATCGGTCCCCATCAAGGGGTTGACCAGATCGACCGAGGGGGGCGTCGCCTCCGCCGCCAGCGCGGGCGCGGCGAGCGAGGTCGAAACGAAGGCGGTCGCGGCGAGAAGCAGGGCGGTCTTGTGGATCATGGATGCTCCTTGACGGGATGCGGCGCGGTGACGCCCTGAGTGGTCATGACGACGGGCTTTATCGTGCCGTCGGCGTTGAAGGTCATGCGGTCGATCGCGAGCTGGCGGTGATCGCCCTTGTCGTCTCCGAGCGGCCGGCGGTGATAGACGATATACCAATCGTCGGTGCCCGGCACGTTGACCACCGAATGATGGCCCGCGCCGCGCGCGATCTTGAAATCCTGCGCAAGGATGACGCCCCTGGGGGTGAAGGGCCCGAGCGGCGATTTCCCCATCGCATAGGCGACGCGGTAGTTCGGGCCGGTCCAGTCGCCTTCGGACCACATCAGGTAATAGATGCCGTCGCGCTTGATCATGAACGAGCCCTCGACATAGCCGGGGGGCGTGATCTCCTTGTAGGTGCTGCCGTCGGCGAATTTCTCGACATGGCGCAGGTCGGGCGACAGGCGAACGACGTTACAATGGCCCCAGCCGCCGTAGTAAAGGTACACTTGCCCGTCGTCGTCCTTGTAGACGAACGGATCGATCGGCTGCGCACCGTTGTGGAAGGCGGGGATCAGCGGATGGCCGAGCGCGTCCTTGAAAGGGCCGCCCGGCTTGTCCGACACGGCAAGGCCGATGCCGCCGGTCTGTTTGTCGCTCTGGATGTCGTTGGCGCCGAAGAACAGATAATATTTGCCGCCGACCTCGATCGCCGACGGCGCCCAGACGGCATAGGCCGCCCAGGAAATGTTGGCGATATCGAGGACGTGGCGATGCTTGGTCCAATGGACCAGATCGGGCGAGGAAAAGGCGTCCATATAGGTCTGCGCCGCATAGGACGGGTGCACCATATGCGCCTTGCGCGCGGCGCTCTGTGCGGCCGTGAAATGCTGCGGATCGGGCTTTCCCGACACGTCCGACAGCGTCGGGTAGATCCAATAGCGATGGTTGAAGATGCGGATTTCGGGATCGGCATACCAACCGGGCACGATCGGGTTGGAGGCGAGCGCGGCGGCGGGGGCGAGGGCCGTCAGTGACGCGGCGAGCATGGCGGCGAGCTTGCGCATGATCCTCCTCGAGGCCGCTTGGGAACGGCGATAAAAAAAGGGGCGGCACCACGGATGATGCCGCCCCAATGATCAGGTCGCTACTGGGGGAAGGCAACCACGTCAGAAAATTCAGCAAATCCCGACATAGATGTGAGCGACCTGGAAACATTTCACGGCCCGGTGCCGGCGTTCGCCACCGGCAGCGGGCCGTTACGCATCAGAAGCTGTAGGACAGCCCCATATAATAGCGGCGGCCCGAATAGACGTTCGAGATGAACCGGTCGTTCGTGTCGTTGCCGAGGTGCTGGCGCTGCTCCGACTTGGTAAGATTGATGACCGAGGCGGTGAGCTGCAGATTCTTGAAGATGTCGAAGGACGCGTTGAGGTCGACCTGCGAGTACGGGTCGTCATAGACGTTGAGCCCCGATTGCAGGCCCTCCACCACCTCGCCACGCCGGGTGTAGGACGCGCGCAGCAGCACCGGCCCATGCTCATAGAACACCGAACCGTTGAACTGCGTCTTGGCGCTGCCGACCAGCGGCGAGGTACCGACCTTCTCGCCGTTCAGCGACACGTCCGCGACCGACGTATGGTTGTAGGTGAAGTTCACCTGCGCGCCGAGCCCGAAGTCCAGCGTGTGCTGGGCATAGAGTTCGACACCTTCCGACACCGCCGACGACCCGTTTGCCGCCGTCGAATATTGCTGGACGGTCACCGTCTCGCCGTTAACCACGGTCGGCGTGTCCATCACGATCGGCACGATGAAGTCGTGCACGTCCTTGCGGAACACGGTGGCGCCAATCACCGAGCCGCGATGGAAATACCATTCCAGGCCAAGGTCGTACTGCCACGCGTTAAACGGCTTGAGGTCGAAGTTGCCGCCGCTGCCGAACCAGCCCGGGAGGGCGCCGAACTGGCCGCGGTCGATGACGAACCAATCCGAATTGAATGTCAGGTTGCGGTTGCCTGCAAGGTCACCGTAACCCGGCCGCGAGATCACCTTCGACGCTTCGCCGCGCGCCAGTAAGGTAGGCGTGATGTTCCAGGCAATGTTGAAGCTCGGCAGGATGTTCGTGTACTGCTTCGACTCCTCATGCGGGCTGTACACGCGGCGTTCGCGCTCGGATTGGGGATAGACGAGGCAGTTCCCGTCGTCGCCGATGAGCGGCGGCGACGTCGGATCATCCGCAATCTCGTGCTTGCAGTATTTGTCCTCGTAATAAACGACGTCGGTCGAGACGCCGGTTTCCTTAGTGTTGACGACGCGTACGCCGATATTGCCGCGGATCGTGTCGGTCTTGTAGTTGACCTGCGCGTAGCCCGCCCAGATGCGTTCGCCGATATTATAGAGATTCTGCGGCTGCGGTACCCGAACCGGGCCGTTATAGGTCGCGTTCAGATAGTTCAGATAGTTCGGCATGTTGAACGCGGGGAACGCGCTCGCCGAAAAGCCGCCGGCGATATTGCCAATCGGTTGGCTGAGGAAGAAGTCCGGGCTGGTGACGGCAGCACCGGGCGCATCCTGATAGCGCAACGTGTTATCGGCGTCCGCATACCAGTCGAACTCGCCCGTCTCGCGGTGGATGTTGGTGTCACGCCACTTGGCACCGACCTGGACCGAGTCGATGAACGAATCGAAATGCCGGGTAAGATCGAGCTGCGCATAGCGCTGCGCGATCGAGCTGTTGGTATAGCCCGAGCCGGTCGACCCCAAGTCGATCTGGGTGAGGCCGTTCATGATGTTGTCTTGCAGGTCCGGCGAGAACTGCATCGCCACCGACTGGTTAGTGAAGGTCCACTGGCTCAGCGAGTTGCCGTTGACGTTGCCCGCTGCGCCGTGCTGCCCGTTCACCACGCGCGGCTTGGCCTGCGCGTAGAACTGGAAGGACGGGCCGCCGGTCGCCTTGGTCTTGCCGAGCGTGAAAGCGACATCGAGCTGTCCGACATGCCAGTCACCATGCACATCATAGGTGTTGGAGACGATTTTCTGGCGCGCATAGTAGCTCTGCATCGCCGGCGTTTCCATCGTGCAGGGGTCCGACGGCACACCGTTGGCGTTCACCGTGACGGTGCGGCAGCCAGTGCCCTCCGCCGGCACCTGGAAGGTCGCCGATTGCATGATGGTGCCGCTGGGGTCGAACGTCGCGCCCTGGAACAGCTTGCCGCCGTCGCCATAGCCCCATTCCGGCACCTTGAGCACGTTGTTGACGTTGTTCTCGCTGAGCTGGAATCGGAAGTAGTTGGCGGTAATCTCCAGATTGTCGAACGGCCGCATCTGTGCCGTCGCCTGGATACCGAGCCGCTTGCGCTTCTCGACCAGAACCGATTCGTCGACCGACTGCGGCGCCCAATAGCCGCTGTAGTGCGTGCCGTCCTGAGCCGTCTCGCCGCTGCCCCAATAATCGATCGCGCCGTCGTTGGCGTAGGTGTTGCCGTGGACGTCGGTCGCCGGCTCGCCGGTCTGGCTGTCGGACCACCAATGCCAGCTTTCGGTGTTGGCGCCGAGCGTGCGGTTGGTGCGCTCTTGATAGGTGGCGCCAACCAGGAAGCCGAGCGTCTTGTTCTCGTTGTGCCACGAAAGCACGCCCGAGGCATCGGGCTCGACCTTCTTGGTCACATCGGAATAGGTGCCTTCGACCTGTGCGGTGCCGAACCACGGCTTGAGATCGAGCGGCTTGCGCGTGTGGTTGATGATGACACCGCCGACGCCACCCTCATCGAGCCGCGCCTCGGGCGACTTGAAGACGTCGACGCTGGCGATCATGTTGGCGGGCAGCAGGAGATAGTCGAATGAGCGCGACGGATCGCCCTGCGTTGCCGAAGCGAGAAAGTTGCCGTTCAATTCGGTCAGCGTCAGGTCCGAGCTCAAGCCGCGGATGCTGACCCGGGAGCCCTCCCCGCCGTCTCGCACGATGATCACGCCCGGCACGCGCTGCAGCGCGTCGGCGACGTTTTTGTCCGGGAATTTGCCGACGTCTTCTGCGGTGATCACGTCGACGAAGGCGTTGGCGTTGCGCTTCTGCGCCAGGCTCGCCTCGATCGACTTGCGGTAGCCGGTGACGACGATGTCGCCTGTGGTCTGGCCATCAGCCGCCGGCGCCGGGGCCACCTGTGCGGCGGCGGCATCGGCTTGCGCGGTCGCGTCCTGGGCGTGCGCGACGCCGGAGAAACCGGCGACGGCGCTGGCGCTCAGCATCAGGCGTGCCAGCGTCCGGGCACGGGACGGACGGATAAGTTCGATCTGTCGAGCGTTCATTTCAGCAATACCCCTCCCTGGAATCAGGCGCCGTTGCGCCTCTCTTGATTCTGGTTCGATTGGATCGCCGCCTGCAGACTCGCCGCCGATGATCGATCCGACACGGTCCCTTTCTGAATAGAAAAAACAAATTGTCAATTATATTCTTCGGGGCGAGGGTCGGTCGTGCTAGAGGATGGCAAATCGGCCACACTCGATGGCCGTCGGATCAGGGAGGGATACCGAAATGACGACCCGCACTGCGACGCTGCTCGCCGCCGCCTCGATGCTGGCGGTCGCCGCCCCGGGCGCCGCCGCGACGGCCGACACCAGCCCCGCCGCCGCGGTCAATCCGCTGATCGGGACGACCAATGGCGGCAACGTCTTCCCCGGCGCGGTACTCCCTTACGGCATGGTGTCGTTCAGCCCCGAAGAGGTCCCGCTACCCGGCGGGCGCGGGCTGGTCGCTGCGCCCGGCGGCTACGAATATCGCTCGAACGGGGTGCGCGGGTTCGGCATCGCTCATTTGTCGGGCAGCGGCTGCGCGGGTGCGGCGGGCGATGTGCCGGTGATGCCGGTGACACGCGACGTCGAGGTGTCGCCTTCGGCCGCGGGCGAGGGCAACGGGTTCACCGCCTATCTCGATCACGCCAAGGAGCAGGCCAGCGCGGGCCGCTATGCGGTGACGCTCGGCAACCGCGTCGCGGTCGCGCTGTCGGCAACCGAGCGCACGGGAATCGCGCGCTTCGACTTTCCCGAGGACGGCGCCGCCAATCTGCTGTTCCGCACCTCCGACACCGAGGTCGGATCGAGCGCGGCGACGATCCATATCGATCCGGCGCACCGCACCGTCTCCGGCACCGTCACCAGCGGCAATTTCTGCGGCTATATCTCACCCGACAAGCGGAACAGCTATTACACGCTGCATTTCGTCGCCGAGTTCGACCAGCCATTCACCGTCGGCGGCACCTGGACCGACGCGGTGCTCCACCCCAAGGCGACCACCGCGTCGGGCGGCACCGGTTATGGCAAGGATGGCTTTCCCACACCGGGCAAGGGATCGGGCGGCTGGATCAGCTTCGGCAAGAACCAGCGGCACGTGACGATGCGGATCGGCATCTCCTATGTCGACGATGCCGGCGCGCGCGCCAACCTCGCCAAGGAAAGCCCCAAGGGCTCGACGCTCGACGGCGTCGCCGCGGCGGCGCGCCGGGCATGGGACGACGAACTCGGCAAGGTCGCGATTACCGGCGGCAGCGCCGACGATCGCTCGGTTTTCTATACCGCGCTTTATCACGCGCTGATCCATCCGAGCATCTATAGCGACGTCGACGGACGCTATCGCGGGATGGACGGCGCGGTGCACCGCGTTACCGGCGGCCAGGCGGTGCAATATGCCAATTATTCGGGCTGGGACGTCTATCGCTCGCAGGTCCAGCTCGTCACGCTGCTCGATCCCAAGCGCGGATCGGACATCGCGCAATCGCTCTACAACCAGGCCAAGCAGAACCACGGCGTGTGGGACCGCTGGACGCACCTGACCGGCGCGACGAGCGTGATGAACGGCGATCCCTCGCCGCAAACCTTGGCCGCGATCCACGCGTTCGGCGGGACCGACTTCGACGTGAAGGGCGCATACCAATCGCTGCTCAAGGCGGCGACGGTGCCGACCGCGCTCGATCTCGCCAAGACGGGCTGCCCGGTGCTGTGTTCGGGTCAGCGACCCGGGCTCGATCAGTGGCTCAAGCTGCATTACATGCCGGTCGGCGCGCCGGGCTGGGGCTCGGCGGCGGACACGCTCGAGCTCGCCGCCGCCGATTTCGGCGTTGCGCAATTGGCGGGCATCGTCGGCGACAGCGCCAACCAGCGCCGCTTCGTCGATCGCGCCGGCTGGTGGCGCAATCTCTACAATCCCAAGGCGACGCCCGAGGGCGGCTATATCCAGGCGCGCCACGCCGACGGCAGCTGGGCCAAGTTCGATCCGGGCGCCGACGACGAGGACGATTTCGTCGAGGCGAGCGGCGCGGTCTATCTGTGGATGGTGCCGTTCGATCCCGCCGGGCTGTTCGACAAGCTTGGCGGACGCGACGCGGCGGTCAGGCGGCTCGACGCCTTCTTCCACAAGGATGACGGCAGCTGGGCGGTCACCAAATCGGGGCCGCTCCATTCGGAGCTCGACAACGAACCCTCGGTCGCGACGCCCTGGCTCTACGATTTCGCCGGGCAGCCGTACAAGACGCAAGGCGCGGTGCGCGCGGCGATGCGGCAGATCTGGACCAACACGCCCGACGGGATTTCGGGCAATGACGATCTCGGCGAGATGTCGTCCTGGTACGTCTGGTCCGCGCTCGGCATGTACCCGCTCTATCCCGGCCGCGCCGAACTCGTGCTCGGTAGCCCGCTATTTCCCAAGGCGGTGATTGCGCGACCGAACGCCAGGATCACGATCACCGGTGACGGCGCTGCGGCGGACGCACCCTATGTTCGTCACCTGAGCGTCGACGGCAAGGCGAGCGAGCGGCTGTGGCTGCCGGCCGACTTCGTCGCGAAAGGCGGCACGCTCGACTTCAAGCTCGCCGATCAACCCGACAAGGATTGGGGTTCGGCCGCGATAGATGCGCCGCCGTCTTTCGGGCCGAGCAATCGTCAGACTGGCGGAACGTCTGCCTATTAAGCCGGTGCCCCGCCTCGCTTGCCCCTCAAACTCGCTAGACGGATGGCCCGGCTTTCTGCCGGCCAAGGGGGCTGCGCCAAATTTTTGATCCCGCTCCTTTACAGGAAAGCGCAGCGCGTCGGGCGCTATCGTCAACGCGCAGTCAATATCTAACGCGAGCGGAAGCGACCACGACGACGCGCAACCGGCCATGTCTGGTCCGCCATCGGCATGGCTTGCGGTTTCGTGCATCAGCGCTACTTCGGCTTGACGCTGGCCGCCGGCACCGCATCCTCGCGCGTGTACACGTAAGGACATCCATCGCCTCATGCAGCTTGTCATCGTCGAATCGCCCGCCAAGGCGAAGACCATCGAAAAATATCTCGGCTCGGACTACCGCGTGCTCGCATCCTACGGGCACGTCCGCGATCTGCCGCCGAAGGACGGATCGGTCGATCCCGATGCGGGCTTCGCGATGGATTGGGAGAATTACGCCGACAAGGCGAAGCAGCTGAAGGCGATCGCCGATGCGGCCAAAACCGCCGACCGCCTGATCCTCGCCACCGACCCCGATCGCGAGGGCGAGGCGATCTCTTGGCACGTCCAGGAGGTGCTCGCCAAAAGGAAGGCGCTGCCCAAGGAGGTCGAGCGCGTCACCTTCAACGCTATCACCAAGGCGACCGTGACCGAGGCGATGAAGCATCCGCGCGGGCTCGATACCGACCTGATCGATGCCTATCGGGCGCGGCGCGCGCTCGATTATCTGGTCGGCTTCACGCTGTCGCCGGTGCTGTGGCGCAAGCTGCCGGGCGCGAAATCGGCGGGGCGCGTGCAATCGGTGGCGCTGCGCCTGATCGTCGAGCGCGAGCGTGAGATCGAGGCGTTTGTCGCGCAGGAATATTGGTCCGTTACCGCGCATCTCGAAGCCGACGGCCAGGGCTTCGACGCGCGGTTGGTGCGGTGGAAGGGCGACAAGCTCGATCGCCTGACGATCGGTAACGAAGGCGACGCGCTGGCGGCGAAGAAGGCCGTCGAGGACGGCCGTTTCGCAGTCGATTCGGTCGAGACCAAGCCGGCGACGCGCAACCCGCCGCCGCCGTTCACGACCTCGACGCTGCAGCAGGAAGCGGCGCGCAAGCTCGGCTTTTCGGCGAGCCATACCATGCGGATCGCGCAGGGCCTCTACGAGGACGGCGCGATCACCTATATGCGCACCGATGGCGTGCAGATGGATTCGAGCGCGATCTCGGCGGCGCGCAAGGCGGTCGCCGATCGCTATGACGGCAGCTATGTGCCCGACAAGCCGCGCCATTATCAGACCAAGGCGAAGAACGCGCAGGAAGCGCACGAGGCGATCCGCCCGACCGATTTCGCCAAGGATCGCGCCGGCTCGGGCGACCACGCCCGCCTGTACGACCTGATCTGGAAGCGCGCCCTGGCCAGCCAGATGGCCTCGGCGCGGATGGAGCGGACGACGATCGAGCTGACCGATGCGACCGGCCAGCACGCCTTGCGCGCGACGGGTCAGGTGGTGCTGTTCCCCGGCTATCTCGCGCTCTACGAAGAGGGTCAGGACGACAGCGCGGACGAGGATTCGAATCGCCTTCCCCGCCTGCGCGAGGGCGATTCGCCGGCCAGGAAGGGCGTCGACGCCGAGCAGCATTTCACCCAGCCGCCGCCGCGCTTTTCCGAGGCCTCGCTGGTCAAGCGGCTCGAGGAACTGGGGATCGGCCGGCCATCGACCTATGCCTCGACGATCCAGGTCCTCAAGGACCGCGATTACGTCCGCGTCGACAAGAACCGCTTCTTCGCCGAGGAGAGCGGGCGGCTGGTGACGGCGTTCCTCGAGCGCTTCTTCGAGAAATACGTCGAATACGGCTACACCGCCGGCCTGGAGGACGAGCTCGACGAGATTTCGGGCGGCCGCGCGCAGTGGCAGGCGGTGCTCGACTCGTTCTGGCGCGACTTCAAGCCGCGCACCACCGAGGTGATGCAGTTCAAGCCGTCCGAAGTGACCGCGGAACTCGACCAGTTCCTCGAGCCGTATCTGTTCCCGCCCAAGGCCGATGGCAGCGACCCGCGGCTATGCCCGAATTGCGGCAATGGGCGGCTGGCCCTGCGCGGCGGCAAGTTCGGCGCGTTCGTGGCGTGCTCGAATTACCCCGAGTGCAAATATACACGCGCTTTCGCGCAACCGGGCGGGCTTGGCGCGGAGGATAGCGGGCCGGAGACGCTGGGTAATGATCCCGAAACCGGGCTGCCGGTCGAGCGCAAGTCGGGGCGGTTCGGGCCGTATATCCAGCTCGGCGAGGGCAAGGAGGCCAAGCGCGCCTCAATCCCGAAAGATATTGGCGAGCTCGACCTCGAATGGGCACTGAAGCTGCTCAGCCTGCCGCGCGAGATCGGCAACCATCCCGAGACCGGGCAGCCGATCGAGGCGGCGATCGGGCGCTATGGGCCGTATCTGAAGCACGACGGCAAATATGCGCGGCTATCGTCGACCGCCGAGGTGTTCGAGACGGGGATGAACGCCGCGGTGGTCAAGCTCGCGGAGGCGGCAGCGAATGGCGGGCGGCCGGCGCGTGGCGCGGCCCGCGAGCCCTTGAAGGTACTGGGCAAGCACCCCCGCACCGAGGCCGAGATCAAACTGATGGAAGGACGCTACGGCGCCTACGTCACCGACGGCGAAACCAACGCGACGCTGCCCAAGTCGATCGACAAGGATCAACTCACGCTCGAGGAAGCCGCGCAGTTGATTGATGCGCGCGCGGCGGCGGGGCCGGCGAAGAAGAAGGGCAAGAAGGCGGCTGCGAAGAAGCCGCCCGCGAAGAAGGCGCCCGCGAAGAAGAAGGTCGCGGCAAAGAAATAACCGTCATCCCAGCGAAGGCTGGGGTGACGGCTCCTTACGCTGCCCGGCGGCTCGTCAGGCTCAGCCAGTCGCGCGCGGCGCGTTGGGCGATGGCGATTTCGCGGGCGGACATGTCCTCGGCGATTTCGGCGCGGCAATGCTGCGCTTCCTCGCTGCCGGCGACTGCCGCCAGGTTGAACCATTTGTGCGCCTCGACAAGGTCGATCGCGCCGCCGCACGAGCCGCTCGAATAGATCATGCCAAGATCGTAATAGGCCTTGGCGTCGCCGCGAGCGGCGTCACGTAGCCGGCTTTCGATCAGGAACGTCGCGCTTTTCAGGCTGTTGCCCATCTCGCACCCCCTAGTAACCCCAATTGATGAGGTCACTTTGGCGCGATGGTTTCAACAAATGGTTAACGCGATTAACCCTGTTCGCCGTCGTCGATCGGGATCGTGTCGATCAGCCGCGTGCCGGCGATCCGCGCGGCGGCGAGCAGGCGGCGCGGACGATCGGCGTCGGGCATCTCGGCAAGCGTCTCGGCATCGACCAGTGCGACGTAATCGACCGAGTCGAAGCCGGCCGATAGCAATGAAGCCTTGGCCGTCTCCAGCGCCTCGGCCGTGTCGTCGCCGCGTGCGATCGCCCGCGCTGCGACGCCCAGCGCGCGGGGCAGCGTGACGGCGCGAACGCGATCCTCGTCGGAAAGGTAGATGTTGCGCGACGACAGCGCGAGGCCGTCGTCATCGCGCTGCGTCTGCACGCCGATGATCTCGATCGGGAAGTCCATGTCGGCGACCATGCGGCGGATCACCGTGAGTTGCTGGAAGTCCTTGTTGCCGAACAGTGCGACATCGGGCTGAACCTGGTTGAACAGCTTGGCGACGACGGTGGCGACGCCGTCGAAATGGCCGGGCCGCGCGGCGCCATCGAGCATTTCGCTGATACCCGAGACCGACACGTTGGTCGCGAAGCCCTCGGGATACATCGTCTCGACCGTCGGCGTCCACAGCACGTCGCAGCCCGCCTCGGTCAGCATCCGCGCGTCGGCGGCTTCGCGGCGGGGATAGCGATCGAGGTCTTCGCCCGCGCCGAACTGCTTGGGATTGACGAATACCGAGGCGACGATTCGCGTCGCGTGGCGCTTAGCATCCTCGACCAGCGCCATGTGGCCGGCGTGCAGCGCGCCCATCGTCGGCACCAACGCTACGCGCTCGCCGGCGGCGCGGAACCCCGCGATCGCTTCTCGCAGCGCGGCGATGTCACGGATGGTTTGCACGGTATGACCCCCTTCGATACAGACGGCGGGCCTTCTATGGGGGGCGGGGACACCGATCAACAGAGGATCACACGGCTTGTCGCAAGGGCGGGAAAAGACCCATGTCATCGTCTTCGCCAACGAAAAGGGCGGGACGGGCAAATCGACCACCGCGGTCCATGTCGCGATCGCGCTGGCGGCCAAGGGCGCGCGGGTCGGCGCGATCGACCTCGATCATCGCCAGCGCACGCTGGGTCGCTATCTCGACAACCGTAGCGCGACGATCAGGCGGACCGGGCACGATCTGCCGATGCCGCGCCACGCGACGCACGACGGCGAGACGCCCGAGCGGTTCGAGCAGCTCTACACGGAAATGTCGGACGGCGCCGATTATCTGGTGATCGACACGCCGGGCCGTGACGATCCGTTCGCGCGGACAGCGGCGACGCGCGCCGATACTTTGGTCACGCCGATGAACGACAGCTTCGTCGATTTCGATCTGATCGGCCAGGTCGATCCCGACACGTTCAAGGTGACGCGACCGAGCTTCTATTCGGAGCTGATCTGGGATGCCCGCAAGGCGCGCGCCAAGGCTGATGGCTCGACGATCGACTGGGTGGTGCTCAGGAACCGCCTGCAGCATATCGAGGCGCGCAACATGCGCCGCGTGTCGTCGGCGCTCGACCAGCTTGCCAAGCGGGTCGGTTTCCGCGTCATCCCGGGGCTCGGCGAGCGCGTGATCTATCGCGAACTGTTCCCCAAGGGGCTGACGATGATCGATGCGAAGGAATTCGGCGAGATGGGGCTGGCGCACGTCGCCGCGCGTCAGGAACTGCGCGAGATGATGAACGGCCTCGCGCTGCCCGAACCGACGCTGCCGATGTTCGCGGCCTGATGGAAAAGTTCGTCTTCCTGGCGATCGTCGCCGTCGCCGCCTGGTATTGGCTCAAGCCGAAGAAGCGACGGCCTCTGCCACGGCTCGACCAGGCCGAGGCGCGCGCGGTGCTCGGCGTCGCGCCCGATGCCGATGCCGAGGCGATCCGCGCCGCGCATCGCCGGCTGATCGCGGCGGTGCATCCCGATCGTGGCGGCTCGGCCGATCTCACACGGCGCATCAATCTGGCGCGCGACAGCTTGCTCGCGAAGCACGATTGAACTTTCGGGGTCGCAGCCGGTTAGCAGATCGATTTTTCAGGAGCCTCGAATGACCCACCGTTTCGATCCCACGTCCTTACGCGAATATGACATCCGCGGCATCGTTGGAAAGACGCTCGGCCCCGCCGACGCCGAGGCGATCGGGCGGGGATTTGCGACCTGCGTGCGGCGCGCGGGCGGGACACGCGTGGCGGTGGGCTATGACGGTCGGACTTCGTCGCCCGAACTCGAAAAGGCGCTGCTCGCCGGGCTGACGGCCGCGGGGGTCGATGTCGTCCGGATCGGCATGGGGCCGACGCCGATGCTCTATTATGCCGAAGCGACGCTAGAGGTGGACGGCGGCATACAGATAACCGGCAGCCACAATCCCGCCGAGTATAACGGCTTCAAGATGGTCCTTCAGCACCGGCCCTTTTTCGGCGAGGACATCCAGAAGCTGGGCAAGATGGCGGCGGAAGGCGATTGGGAAACCGGCGCTGGCACCGTCACCGATTACGACATCATCGACGCTTACGTCGATCGGCTGATGGTCGGCTATGCTGGCGGCGCCTATCGCATCGGCTGGGACGCGGGCAACGGCGCCGCCGGCCCGATCGTCGAGAAGCTCGTCAAGCTCTTGCCGGGTGAGCATTTCACGCTGTTCACCGATGTGGACGGCAATTTCCCCAACCATCACCCCGATCCTACCGAGGAGAAGAACCTCGCCGATCTCAAGCGCCTCGTCGCCGAGAAGCAGCTCGATTTCGGACTGGCCTTCGATGGCGACGGCGATCGGATCGGCGCGATCGACGGGCAGGGACGCGTGATCTGGGGCGATCAGCTTCTCTCCATTCTGGCCGAACCTGTCTTGAAGGAAGAGCCCGGCGCGACGATCATCGCCGACGTCAAGGCGAGCCAGATGCTCTACGACCGTATCGCAGAGCTCGGCGGCAAGCCGGTGATGTGGAAGACCGGGCACAGCCTGATCAAGACCAAGATGAAGGAGACGCACGCCCCGCTTGCCGGCGAGATGTCGGGCCACATCTTCTTCGCGCACGATTATTACGGGTTCGACGACGCGCTTTACGCCGCGGTGCGGCTGATCCGCGCGGTGCACATGAACGGGCAGTCGCTGACCGACATCCGTGGCAACATGCCGGCACTGATCAACACGCCGGAAATGCGCTTCCAGGTCGACGAACCGCGGAAGTTCGCGATCGTCGACGAGGTGCTCGACCGGCTCGAGGCCGATGGCGCCGAAGTCGATCGCACCGATGGCGCGCGGGTGAATACGGCGGATGGCTGGTGGCTGCTGCGCGCCTCGAACACGCAGGACGTGCTGGTCGCGCGGGCCGAGTCGTCGAGCGAGGCGGGGCTTGAACGGCTGGTCGCGCAGATCGACGACCAGCTCGCCAAGTCGGGCGTCGAGCGCGGGCCGCAAGCCGGGCACTGAGCCGGTTCGCCGATTCAGGGGTGGCATTCTCCCGCCTGAGCGCCCACTTTGTCGGGCATGTCTTCTGAACAGATTATCCGTGTCGTCGATCTGGAAACCACCGGATCGGCGCCACCGGCACACGGTGTTTGCGAAGTCGGCTGGCAGGACGTCGCGCTGGGCGCCGACGGGCGCTGGGAATTAAAGGGTGACGGCGGCGCGATCCTGGTCAATCCCGGCCGGCCGATGCCGCCGATCACCCAGGCGATCCATCACATCCTCGACGAGCAGGTTGCCGACGCGCCTTGGTGGCACGATGTCGCGCGCCAGGTGCTCGATCCGTGGCCTCGCCGGATCGCGCTTGCTGCCCACCGCGCCGATTTCGAACAGCAATTCTGCACGCCGCCGCTGACCCATGGCGCCGATTGGATCTGCACCTGGAAATGCGCGCTCAGGCTGTGGCCCGATAGCCCCAGTTTCTCGAACCAGGTGCTGCGCTATTGGCGCAAGCCCGCCGGGCTCGTCCACGAACGCGGCCTGCCGGCACACCGCGCCTTTCCCGACGCCTATGTCACCGCGCATCACCTGCGCGACATGCTCAACGAAGCGAGCGTCGCGCAACTGATCGAATGGTCGAACCTGCCCGGGCTCTTGCCGCGCGTCCGCTCGGGCCCTCATCGCGGCAAGGATTGGCGCGAGCTCGACGATTACACGCTGTCCGATTTCGCGCACGATCGCGACCCCGACGTGCGCTATTCGGCTGAACAGGAAGTCGCGCGGCGCCACGGCGGCGGCGCAGTCGGGCGTCAGACCTTGCAGGGCGCGCTGCTCTAGCCAACTTGATGTGCCTCAATGTGTCGCGGCTTTGCAACGGGTCCGAAATGACCTAGGCGCGAGCAGATGGTGGCGGCGGTTTCCGATCCTCAGCGCAGTGCGCGCGATCCGATTCGCCGGTTGCTGATCGGTGCGATGGTGCTGGGCTTCCTCGCGCTGATCGTCGCCGGGGTCACCTCGGCCTGGGTGATGTCGGCCAACCAGCAGCATATCGAGGCGGTCAGCCACACCTATCAGGTCGAAGAATTGGTGTCGCAGTTGCGCTATACGGTCGAGCGCGCGGAGACCGCGCGGCGCGGTTATATCGTCGATTCATCGCCCAAGTTCGCCGACACGTATCGACGGGTTTCGGCGCAGGTGCCGGCGTTGCTCGACCGGATCGAGCGGTTCACCGCCGACAACCCGCAGCAGACGCGGCGGATCGCCACGCTGCGGCAGATGATCGCGCATGTCGAGGATCTGAGCGCGCAATCGAATGCGCTGGTGGCGAACCGCCAGCTCGGCACCGCGGCGCGGATGTTCCACGACGACGACAGCGTCGAGACGCTGCAGCGCATCCGCGACATGACGCAGCAGATGGCGCGCGAGGAACATGGCCTGCTCGCCGAGCGCGATGCCCGCCAGCGCGCCAGCGTGCAGACCTTCTACGCCGTCCTGGCCGGCGCCGGCATATTGCTGATCGTCGTCGCCTTTATCTCGGTGCTGACCGTCCTGCGCTATACCCGCGCGCTCGGCGCCGCGACCGAAGAACTGCGCGCGCTCAACGAATCGCTCGAGGATGCGGTGGAGGAGCGCACCGCCGACCTCGTCCGCGCTAACGAGGAAATCCAGCGCTTCGCCTATATCGTCAGCCACGATCTGCGTTCGCCTTTGGTCAACGTGATGGGCTTTACTGCCGAGCTCGACGCCGCGACGCATACCGTGCGCGAACTGATCGAGCGCGCCGATGAGGCGGCGCCGGAGATCGTCACCGAGGATGCCCGCCTCGCCGCGACCGAGGATTTGCCCGAGGCGATCGGCTTCATCCGTAGTTCGACGCAGAAGATGGACGCGCTGATCAACGCGATCCTAAAGCTGTCGCGCGAGGGCCGCCGCGTGCTCGCTCCCGAACGGATCGACATGGATGCGCTGGTCGGCAATATCGGCGACACGCTCGCCCACCGGCTCGACGAGCGCGACGCCGAGCTCGTCATCCATCATCCGCTGCCCCCGATCGTCAGCGATCGATTGGCGATCGACCAGATTCTCTCCAACCTCATCGACAATGCGGTAAAGTATCTGCAGCCCGGCCGGCCAGGCTGCATTCAGGTGCGCGGCCGCACGGTCGGCCATCGCGCGATCTTCGAGGTAGAGGACAACGGCCGCGGCATCGATACGCGCGACCATCAGCGCGTGTTCGATCTGTTCCGCCGCTCCGGCGCGCAGGATCAGCCCGGCGAGGGCATCGGGCTGGCCCATGTCCGCGCGCTCGTTTACCGTTTGGGCGGGATGATCGACGTAAGCTCGGAACTTGGCAAAGGCGCCACGTTCCGGATATCGCTACCGCAAACCTTCATGCCAGCGCAGGAAGACAGGAAATGAACGACCACCGCTCCGTGTCGATCGTGATGATCGAGGATGATGAGGGCCATGCCCGCCTCATCGAAAAGAATATCCGCCGCGCCGGCATTCTCAACGAAATCCAGCATTTCACCGATGGCACCTCGGCGCTCGACTATCTCTACAACTCGCCCAACGGCCCCGCGCTCAACGGCCCGGCGCTGGTGCTGCTCGATCTCAACCTGCCCGACATGAGCGGGACCGATATCCTCGCCAAGATTAAGGGCGAGGGGTCGCTCAAGCGCACGCCGGTCGTCGTGCTGACCACCACCGACGACAAGGTCGAAATCCAGCGCTGCTACGATCTCGGCTGCAACGTCTACATCACCAAGCCGGTGAATTACGAGAATTTCGCCCAGGCGATCCGACAGCTCGGGCTGTTCTTGTCGGTGATCCAGGTTCCCGAAATCGAGAGCTGAGAAAGCACCCCATTCGTTGTCACGCGTATTGTATATCGACGACGACGCCGGTCTGCGGCGGCTTGCCGAACGGTCGCTCAAGCGGCGCGGCTATCAGGTGACGCTTGCCGAGCGCGGCGCGGACGGCGTGGCGCTGGCGGCGGCAGAGCCGTTCGACCTCGTCGCCGTCGATCATTACATGCCGGGGATGGACGGGCTCGAGACGCTCGAACAGCTTCGCGCGCTGCCCAATCCACCGCCGGTCGTGTACGTCACGGGTTCCGAAGAGGGCAGTGTCGCGGTCGCCGCGCTGAAGGCGGGCGCAGCGGATTATGTCGTCAAATCGGTCGGCAACGATTTCTTCGACCTGCTCGCCAGCGCATTTGATCAGGTGCTCGCACGCGCGAGCCTCGAAACCGCCAAACGCGATGCCGAGGAAAAATTGCGCGCGAGCAACGCACGGCTCGAAACGCTGCTGCGCGAAGTCAACCACCGCGTTGCCAACAGCCTCCAGCTCGTCTCGGCGCTGGTCCAGATGCAGTCGGCGAACCTGACCGACGACGGCGCCAAGCTGGCGCTTCAGGACACGCAGCGTCGCATCGCCGCGATCGGCCAGGTCCATCGCCGGCTCTACACCGCCGACAATGTCGAATCGGTCGACATGCAGGAATATCTCGCGGCGCTGGTCGACGAACTCGCGCAGACCTGGTCGAGCCAGGGGTCGCCCCGCGCGCTCAAGCTCGTCGCGGAGCCGATCAAGCTGCCGACCGACCGCGCGGTGTCACTGGGCGTGATCGTCAACGAGCTCGTCTCGAATGCCTGCAAATATGCCTATGCGCCAGATACGTCGGGGGAAATCCGCATCGAGCTGACCCGCGAGGGCGACGCCTTCTTCGTCCTCGCGGTCGAGGATGACGGTTGCGGCATGGCCAAGGATGCCAAGCCGCGCGGCACCGGGCTCGGCACGCGCGTCATCCGCGCGATGGCGCAGAGCCTGGAAAGCGCGGTCGAATACGATGCCGCGCACCGCGGCGTCCGCGCGACGCTGCGCGCCGCAATCGGCTGACGCTGCCGCTCAGGCGTTCTTCAATTTGCGGATGAAGCCGATGATCCCGGTCTGGCGCGAGCGCTTGAGGCGTTCGGCGGCGAGGATCGTCTTCACGCTGGCGAAGCATTCCTCGACATCGTCGTTGACCAGGACGTAATCGTAGCCGTCCCAATGGCTGACCTCGTTCTCGGCGCGCGCCATGCGGGCGTCGATGATCTCCTGGCTGTCGGTCGCGCGGCGTTCGAGGCGCTGGCGCAGCTCGGCCATCGACGGCGGCAGGATGAACACGCGCACGACGTCGCCGCCGGCGAGTTGGTAGAGCTGCTGCGCGCCTTGCCAATCGATGTCGAACAAAATGTCGCGGCCTTCGGACAGGACGTGGAAGACGTCGTTCTTGGGCGTGCCGTAGCGCTGGCCGAAGACGTGCGCCCATTCGAGGAATTCGTGCTCGGCGACCATCTCGCGAAATTTTTCGAGATCGACGAAGTGGTAATCCTTGCCGTCGACCTCACCGTCGCGCGGCGGGCGCGTGGTGTAGGATACCGACATCGACAATTCGGGTTCGCTGGCGAGCAATTTGCGCGCAATGGTCGATTTCCCCGCGCCCGAAGGCGAGGACAGGACGAACAGGACTCCGCGGCGCTTGAAACCGTGCGGGTCGTGCTGGATCGGTGCGGCCATGCCCGCTAGTGGCTGGCCAAAGCGTGGGCGTCAAGCGGGGCGGATGGTGTCAGGCGGCTTGCCGGTCACGACGTCCTGCGCGGCGGCGATCGTAAGCCCGCTTGGCGACGAAGGCGCCGCCGAGCGCCAGGCCGATCGGGCCCAGCCGCCGCAACGCGCCCGCAGCGACCGCGCCGATCGCCGCGCCCTTCACACCATTTTCGCCGTCACCGCGATCGATCTCGCGGCCGACCAGCGCGCCGATCAGCTTGCCGATCATCGGTCGTCTCCCGCATCGCTGCCGGTCAGTTGGTCCCACGCCGCACCGGCGCCGCGCAGGACCAGCCAGCCGACCGCCCAGGTCGCCGCGACCGGAAGGGCGATCTTGAGGACGTTGGCGGTGATGGCGCCGATGATCGCGCCGTCGACCTCGCCGTCGTCACCGCTCATCGAATCGATCGCGGCGCCGACGACGGCGCCGATAGTGGTTGCACTCATGTGATGATCCCTTTGTTTGCAAGGAGAACGGCGGGGAGCAAAGGCAGTTCCCCCGCACCGTTCGCCCTGATGAGCAGGTCGCCGAACCTCGCAGGTTCGGCTGGAAACGTCCGGGGGACGTTTCCACCTGTCTCATTGTCGAAGGGCGTGAGGAGCCACGTGCTTCGACAGGCTCAGCACGAACGGGAATGAAAGCCCTTACCTTCCGATCATCGCCCCCGGCCGCACGACGCGGTCGAACGTCGCTTCGTCGACCAGGCCGAGCTCGAGCCCGGCTTCCTTGAGCGTCTGCCCCTTCTGGTGGGCGTGCTTGGCGATCTTGGCGGCGTTGTCGTAGCCGATCTCGGGGGCGAGCGCGGTGACCAGCATCAGCGAGCGGCCGACCAGCTCGGCGATGCGATCCTCGTTGGCCTCGATCCCGTCGACGCAGCGCTCGGCGAAATTGGCCATGCCGACGCTGAGCAGCTGGATCGAGCGGATCACGTTCGCGCCGATCAGCGGCATGAACACGTTCAATTCGAAATGCCCCTGCGCACCGCCGATCGTGACCGCCTGGTTGTTTCCCATCACTTGGGCTGCGACCATCGTCAGCGATTCGCATTGCGTCGGGTTGACCTTGCCCGGCATGATCGAGCTGCCCGGCTCGTTCGCCGGCAGCGACAGCTCGCCCAGTCCCGAGCGCGGGCCCGAGCCGAGGAAGCGGATGTCGTTCGCGATTTTGTTCAGCGCCACCGCCAGCGTGTTGAGCGCGCCCGAGAAGAACACCAGACCGTCCTTCGCCGCGAGTTGCTCGAACTTGTTCGGCGCGGGTTCGAAATCGATCCCGGCGATGTCGGAAATCGCAGCCGCCATATCCTCGGCCCAGCCCTCGGGCGCATTGAGCCCGGTGCCGACCGCAGTACCGCCGATCGCCAGCTTCTTGAGGTTGCCGTTAAACGCTCCCGCGATCCGCGCCTTGCAGCTGACGAGCTGCGCGGCATAACCCGAGAATTCCTGCCCCAGTGTCAGCGGCGTCGCATCCTGCGTATGGGTGCGGCCGATCTTGACGATATGGTCCCAATCACGCGCTTTCTTCTCCAGCGCGCTTTCGAGCCGATCGAGCGCGGGGACCAGCGTATGCTGAGTCGCGCGCACGGCGGCGACGTGGAGCGCGGTCGGGAAGCTGTCGTTCGACGACTGGCTCATGTTGACATGGTCGTTGGGGTGGACCGGCGCCTTGCCGCCGCGCGTGCCGGCCAGCACCTCGTTGGCGCGGCCGGCGATCACCTCGTTGACGTTCATGTTGGTCTGCGTGCCCGAGCCCGTCTGCCAGATGACGAGCGGGAATTGGTCGTCGAGTTTGCCGTCGATGATCTCCTGCGCGGCGGCCTCGATCGCGTCGGCGATCTCGGCGTCGAGCCCGTGCTTGCGGTTCACCCGCGCCGCGGCCTGCTTCACGATCGCTTGCGCATGCACGATGTCGATCGGCATCCGCTCCTGAGACCCGAACGGGAAGTTCTCGATCGACCGCTGCGTCTGCGCGCCCCAATAGGCATCGGCGGGCACCTCGATGGCGCCGATTGAATCGGTTTCGGTGCGGGTGTTTGTCATCACTCTCTCCGTCATGCCGGACTTGCCTGCCCCGGCTGAGGCCGGGGTTCCGGCATCTACCGGGCAGCAAGCCAATCGGCCGGTGCCTATGCGGGACAGTGGACCCCGGAACAAGTCCGGGGTGACGGGCAGGAGTTACTTCTTCCTTTTGAAATCGACCGCGACGACGTTCGAGCCGTCTTCGATCGGTTCGGCGACGGGGCCGTCATTCTCGGCATCGTCATGCGGCTCGGGCGGTTCGGCGTCCTGGACCTGGAAGCGCAGCTCGAAATTGACCGCGGGGTCGTGGAAACCGGTGATCGCCGCATAGGGAATCACCAGCGTCGACGGGATCTGGTTGAAGCTCAACCCGATCGAGAATCGCTCTTCGTCGACGACCAGGTCCCAATAACGGTTCTGCATGACGATCGTCATTTCGTCGGGAAAGCGCTCGATCAGCCGTTGCGGGATGTCGACCCCGGGCGCTTGCGTCTTGAAAGTGATGTAGAAATGATGCTCGCCGGGCAGGCCGCCCTCGGCAACCTGGCCGAGCACGCGCCCGACGACGGCGCGCAGCGCCTCCTGGACGATCTCGTCATACGGAATCAGGCTGTCGGGTAGGCCGTCGGTCATGCCCCTTGCCTAGCGCGGTTTGCCATACGGTCAAGATTGCATGGTGCGACGGAGGCGCTATGGAGCGCAGCCATGCGCACCGCCACGATCGCCCGCCATACGAGCGAAACCAAGATCGACGTGACCGTCGATCTCGACGGGAGCGGTACCTATGACGTCTCGACCGGGATCGGCTTTTTCGATCACATGCTCGAACAGCTCTCGCGGCATTCGCTGATCGATCTGCACGTCCACACCGAGGGCGATCTGCATATCGATCAGCACCACACCGTCGAGGACACCGGCCTCGCGATCGGCGAGGCGGTGGCCAAGGCGCTCGGCGACAAGCGCGGCATCCGACGCTATGCCGAGGCGCTGAGCCCGATGGACGAGACGCTGACCCGCGTCGCAATCGACATTTCGGGGCGGCCATTCCTCGTCTGGAAGACCGAATTCTCGCAGAAGCGGCTGGGCGAGATGGACACAGAGATGTTCGAACATTTCTTCCACAGCTTCGCGCAGACCGCCGGCGTTACGCTGCACATCGAGACGCTCTACGGGCAGAACAACCACCATATCGCCGAATCGGCGTTCAAGGGGCTGGCGCGGGCGCTGCGCCAGGCGGTCGAGGTCGATCCGCGCAAGGCCGATGCGATCCCCTCGACCAAGGGCGTGCTGTAGCGATGGCCGACGGGTATCGCTCGGAAGGCCCGCTGTGCGTGATCCTGTTGACCTATGAGGCGCCGCTCATCGAGGTCGATGCGCAGATGAAGGCGCATGTCGACTGGCTCGAAGTCGGGTTCGACGAGGGCGTATTCCTTGTCGCCGGCCGCCGCAACCCGCGCACCGGTGGGGTGATCGTCGCGCGCGGCCATGCCGACAAGGTGACCGAAGTGGCCACGAGCGACCCGTTCGTCATCAGCGGCGTCGCCAGTTTCGAGGTGGTGCCGTTCAACGCCAGCTTCGCGGTCCCGGCGATCGCCGACCTGCTGGCATGAGCATCGCACTGATCGATTACGGCGCGGGCAACCTCCACTCGGTCGCCAACGCGCTGAAGGCGGCGGGGGCGAGCGACCTCGCAATCACCGCCAATCCCGATGTGGTCGCGCGTGCGGACCGTATCGTGCTCCCCGGCGTCGGCGCGTTCGGCGCGTGCGCTGGGGCGTTGCGAGGCGTTCCGGGCATGGTCGAGGCGCTCGATCGGCGGGTGTGCGGTGAGGGCGCGCCATTTCTCGGTATTTGTGTCGGCATGCAATTGATGGCCGATACGGGCGAGGAGCTGGGCGTCCATCAGGGGCTCGGCTGGATTCCCGGCACGGTGCGCTTGCTCGCACCCGGATCGCCCACGGCGAAGGTGCCGCACATGGGCTGGAACGATGTTACACCGGTCAGACCGCACCCGCTGATCGAGCCGGGCGAGGCCTATTTCCTCCACAGCTACGCCTTCACCGGTGACAACGTGCTCGCGACGACCGATCACGCTGGCCCTGTCACCGCCGCGATCGGCCGCGACAACATGCTCGGCGTGCAATTCCACCCCGAAAAGAGCCAGCGCTACGGCATCGCGCTGCTGGAGAGGTTTTTGGCATGGCGACCATAGCCGTCACCCCAGCGAAGGCTGGGGTCTCTTCGTTGCGGAACGATCCCAGCCTTCGCTGGGATGACGAGGGTGCAGCATGACCCTGATCGTTTTCCCCGCGATCGACCTTAAACAGGGCAAGGTCGTCCGCCTCGCCGAGGGCGATATGGACCGAGCGACGGTCTACGGTGACGATCCCGCCGCACAGGCGCTCGCCTTCGCCGAGGCGGGGGCCGAGCATCTCCACGTCGTCGATCTCGACGGCGCGTTTGCCGGCGGCTCGGTCAATGGCGAGGTGGTCGCGCGGATCGTCGAGGCGTTCCCCGGCTATGTCCAACTGGGCGGCGGCATCCGCAGCCGCGAGGCGATCGAGCGCAGGTTCGACCTCGGCGTCGCCCGGGTCGTGATCGGCACCGCCGCGCTCAAGGACCCGGACCTCGTCCGCGCTGCGGCGAAGGATTTCCCCGGCGGCATCGTCGTCGCCGTCGATGCCCGCGACGGCATGGTTGCGACCGAAGGTTGGGCGGACGTCTCGGACGTCTCGGTGGTCGATATGGCGCGTCGGTTCGAGGATGCCGGCGTCGCCAGCCTGCTGTTCACCGATGTCGGCCGCGACGGGTTGCTCAAGGGCGTCAACGTCGAGGCGACCGTCGACCTCGCCCGCGCCACCGACCTGCCGGTGATCGCGAGCGGCGGCGTCGCGGGAATTTCCGACATCCATATTCTCGCGCTCCACGCCCGCGACGGGATCGAGGGCGTCATCACCGGCCGGGCGCTCTATGACGGACGGCTCGACCTCGCGGCGGCGCTCAGCGTGGCGAGGGCGGCGTGAAGGTTCACGCGAAGGCGCGGAGGCGCGAAGAGTTTGTTTTCGCGCAGAGACGCAGGGAGCGCAGAGGCTGTTCCGAGCGCGACAGCGCTCTCTCTTCTATCGCTTGGAGGAAAAGGGCCGCTGGCGCGGCGGGGCACGACACCTCTGCGCCCCTGCGCGAACCTAATCTTCCTCTTCGCGCCTCCGCGCCTTCGCGCGAACCGAAAATGGCCAGCCGATGACCGTCCGCGCGCGCGTCATCCCGTGTCTCGATGTTGCTAACGGCCGCGTCGTCAAGGGCGTCAATTTCGTCGATCTGAAGGACGCCGGCGATCCGGTCGAGCAGGCGCGCGCTTATGATGCAGCCGGCGCCGACGAACTCTGCTTCCTCGACATCACCGCCAGCCACGAGGCGCGTGGCACGCTGATCGACGTCGTGCGGCGGACGGCGGAGGTGTGCTTCATGCCGCTGACCGTCGGCGGCGGCGTGCGCACCGCGAAGGACGCGCGCGCGCTGTTGCTCGCGGGGGCGGACAAGGTCGCGGTCAAGTCCGCGGCGGTCGCACGACCCGAGCTGGTCGCCGAGATCGCCGAGCGGTTCGGCAGCCAGTGCTGCGTCGCCTCGGTTGATGCGCGGCGCGTCGGTGACGCGCGGTGGGAAGTGTTCACCCATGGCGGGCGGCGAGAGACGGGGGTCGACGCGGTCGCGCACGCGTTGCGGCTCGCCGAACTCGGCGCGGGCGAATTGCTCGTCACCTCGATGGATCGCGACGGCACCCGCGACGGCTACGATCTCGAGCTGATGCGCACGATCGCCGACCAGGTGTCGGTGCCGGTCGTCGCTTCCGGCGGGGTCGGCGGCGTGAGCGACCTCGTCGCCGGTATTCGCGACGGCCATGCCTCGGCGGTTCTTGCGGCTTCGATCTTCCATTTCGGCGAGGCGAGTATCGCCGACGCCCATCGCGCGCTCGCCGCGGCGGGGATCGCAGTGCGGTCGCCGTTATGCCAGTGACGCCTTCGCCGGGGTGGTAAAGGAGGCTTAACGCTGTCTCGCTACCAGTGCGTCATGCCCTCACTCCTGTTCCTCGCTTTCATCGCCGCCCCGGCGCTTGCCAATGATCCGGCGGCGCATTCGGGGATTGCCAAGGCGCGGACCGGGCCCGAGCCGTCCGACATCGCCTTGTTCGTGATGGCGGTGATCGGCGTATGGCTCGCGCGGCGGGCGATGGTCCGGCGCGCGGCGAAACGGCGAGAGGATTGACGCCGCCGCTGCCCCGCGTAAGCAGCGGGGCATGGCTTCCGACCAGTTCGATGCGCTCGAAGCGCTGATCCGCTCGCGCAAGGGAGGCGATCCCGACGCCTCGTACGTCGCTCGCCTGTTCGCCAAGGGGCGCGCCAAGATCGCGCAGAAGCTCGGCGAGGAAGCGGTCGAGACGGTTATCGCGTCCTGCTCGGGCGACGACGCGGCGATCGTGCCCGAGGCGGCCGATCTGATGTTCCACCTGATGGTGCTGCTCGCCGATGCCGGGCTGTCGCTCGACGACGTCCGCGCCGAGCTCGCCCGGCGCGAGGGGCTCTCGGGGATCGAGGAAAAGCGCCAACGCAAGGAGTGAGCCGATGGCCGTCGACGCGACGCAACCTTACGACGATCAGAACATCTTCGCCAAGATCCTGCGCGGCGAAATCCCGTCCAAGGCGGTCTACGAAGACGATCACGCCTTCGCCTTTCACGACATCAACCCGCAGGCGCCGACGCACATCCTGGTGATCCCCAGGGGCGCCTATGTCTCGTGGGACGATTTCAGCGCGCGGGCGAGCGATACTGAAATCGCCGGCTTCGTCCGCGCGGTCGGTCATGTCGCGCGGGCGGCGGGGCTTGTCGAGCCGGGCTATCGGCTGCTCGCCAACACCGGGTCCGACAGCCATCAGGAGGTCGCGCACCTCCATGTGCACATTTTCGCGGGCAAACCCTTGGGGCCGATGCTCGCCCGCTGATCGGCTTTTCCAACCGGTTGAATCATTGCCCGGTCGCGCAACAGGCTTGCGCGAGGCGCGTTTAACGGTAGGCTCCCGCGCCATTGCAACCGGCGGTGCGCTTGCCGCGCCGTTCTCACCGGGGGACCTGTATGATTTTCGGGCGCGTAAAGCCTCTCGACGCCATTTTGGCGACTGCTGAAAAGAAGGGACTGCACCGCTCGCTCGGCGCGTTCCAGCTCACCATGCTGGGTATCGGCGCCGTGATCGGCACCGGTATCTTCGTTCTGACCGCCGAGGCCGCGCAAAAGGCCGGCCCGGGCATGATGGTCAGCTTCATCATCGCCGGCTTCGTCTGCGGCGTCGCGGCACTGTGCTATTCCGAGCTTGCCTCGATGGTGCCGGTGGCGGGGTCCGCCTACACCTACACCTATGCCGTGGTCGGCGAGCTGCTGGCCTGGATGGTCGGCTGGGCGCTGATCCTCGAATACGCACTGGGGGCGAGCGCGGTCGCGGTCGGCTGGTCGGGCTATTTCGTCGGATTGCTCGGGCATTTGCACGATTTCGTCGGCTTCCTGCCCAATATCGTGGTCCCGCAATCGCTCGCCGTCGGGCCGAGCCAAGGCGGCATGATCAACCTGCCCGCGGTGGTGATCTCGATCGGCGTGACGCTGCTGCTGATCCTCGGCACCAGCGAGAGCGCCAAGGTCAACGCGATCCTCGTCGCGATCAAGGTCGCCGCGCTGACACTGTTCGTCGCGATCTCGCTGCCGATGGTCCATCAGGCCAACTTCCATCCGTTCATGCCGACCGGTTTCACCGGCGTGGCGGGCGCGGCGGCCTCGATCTTCTTTGCCTATGTCGGCTTCGACGCGGTGTCGACCGCGGCCGAGGAAACCCGCAACCCGCAGCGCAACGTGCCGATCGGTCTGATCGGCAGCCTCGTTTTCTGCACCGTCTTCTACTTGCTCGTCGCTGCTGGTGCGATCGGGTCGCCGCTCGGTGCGCAGCCGGTGGCGGATGCCGCCGGCCACTTCCTCGATCCCGGCACGCCGGAGCTCGCCGCGCGCTGCCAGGCGATCGTCGCCGGCGGGGCGCTCGAACCGCTGTCGTGCTCGAAGGAAGCGCTGGCGCACATCCTGCGCGTGATCGGCTGGCCGGGCGTCGGCAACCTCATCTCGATCGCCGCGATCCTGGCGCTGCCCTCGGTCGTGCTGATGATGATGTTCGGCCAGACGCGCATCTTCTTTGTGATGTCGCGCGACGGGCTGCTGCCAAACGTCTTCTCGCGAGTGCATCCCAAGTTCAAGACGCCGCACGTCATCACCGCCGTCACCGGCGTCGTCGTCACGCTGGCGGCGGCGTTCGCGCCGGTCGGGCAGCTTGCCAATTATTCGAACTCGGGCACGCTGTTCGCGTTCGCGATGGTGGCGATCGCGGTGCTGGTGCTGCGCAAGAAGGATCCCGAGCGCAAGCGTCCGTTCCGCACGCCGGTGGTGTGGCTGGTTGCGCCGCTGGCACTGATCGGCTGTTTGTATCTCTACAAGTCGCTCGATTGGAAATCGATCCTGGTGCTGCCGATCTGGGGCGCGATCGGCCTGGTGATCTATTTCGCCTATAGCCGCAGCCGATCGCATGTCGGGCGCGGGATCATCGACGTAGAGCCCGATCCCAACCTCCAGCCCGAACTCGCCGAACCGCTCGATCGCTGATCGGCGCGAGGCGCAAACCAAAGGGGCCGCGAGCACCAAGCTCGCGGCCCCTTTTTTGTTGGGTTCGGCACTGGCCCGCTCCCCCACCCCACCTCCCAACGAGCATAATATCTTGGGAGGTGGGGTGGGGGGAGCGGGCCGGTGCGGTTTTCAGATCAAAGACACCTCATCCCAATTTCTTCGCGATCAGCGCCTTCATGTCGCATTGCGGGCGCGCGCCGACATGGCTGATGATCTCGCCCGCGCAGATCGCGCCCATCTTCAGCGACGCCTCGAGGTCGTGGCCCTGCGCCTGGCCGTGGAGGAAGCCCGCGGCGAACAGGTCGCCTGCACCGGTAGTGTCGACGACGCGCTCGATCGGCTCGGCCTCGACCGAGACGTGTCGATCGCCCTGCACCGCCATCGCGCCCTTTTCGCTGCGCGTCGCGACCAGCGTGCCGACCTGCGGCGCGATTCTGTCGACCGCTTCCTGCCAATCCTCGGTCTGGGCGAGGGCGAGCAACTCGTTCTCGTTGGCGAACAGGATGTCGATAAGCCCGTCGGCGATCAGCTTGCGGAAATCGTCACCGTGGCGCGAGATGCAGAACACGTCGCTGAGCGTGAAGGCGACCTTGCGGCCCGCCTTGCGCGCGACCTCGATCGCGGCGCGCATCGCGGCGCGCGGCTCTTCGGGGTCCCACAGATAGCCTTCGAGATAGAGGATCGCGCCGCTGGCAATCAGATCGAGGTCGAGCGCGCTTTCGGGCAGGAATTGCGATGCGCCGAGAAACGTATTCATCGTCCGCTGCCCATCGGGCGTGACGAAGATGAGGCAGCGTGCGGTGGCCGGATCGCCGGCACGCACCGCGGTATCATAATGGATGCCGAGCGATCGGATGTCGTGGGCGAAGATCTGGCCGAGCTCGTCATCGGCGACCTGGCCGATGAACCCGCAGGTGCCGCCGAGCGCCGCGATCCCCGCGACGGTGTTTGCCGCCGATCCGCCCGATACTTCCTGGCCCGGGCCCATCTTGGCGTAGAGTGCGTCGGCATCCTCGGGCGAGAACATCAGCTGCATCGAGCCCTTGGTCATGCCCTCCTGGGCAATGAAGGCGTCGTCGGCCTGGGCGAGGACGTCGACGATGGCGTTGCCGATCGCGACGACGTCGAAACGGGGGCTGGTCAAGCAAATCTCCTGGGAAAGATCGGGAAGAAGGCGGCCGGCGGGCCGGATGCGGCTTCCCGTAAAGCCCGCGGCGCGCGCGCGCAACCGATCGCCGCGCGCGGCTCTTGCCCGCAGGGCTTGCGCGCGGCAGGAGGGGAGGATGAAGCGCCTCGTTCCCCTGATCCTCGTCACCCTGCCGCTCGCCGGCTGCGTCAGCACGCCCGCGGCCCACCCGACGCTGGTTCCCGGGCGCTCGGCGTCGACCTTTTCGACCGTCGGGCTGGAGCGCGTGATGGGTCAGACGGCGCCTGCACTGATCTCGCTGTTCGGCAAGCCTGACGCCGACGTGCGCGAGGGCGACGCGCGCAAGCTGCAGTTCGGCGGGCCGATCTGCGTGCTCGATACCTATCTCTATCCGAAGGACGGCAAGCAGGTCGTCACCTATGTCGACGCGCGCCAGCCGACCGGCGCGACGATCGATCGCGCCAGCTGCGTTGCCGCGCTCACTCGCCGCGAGGGCGGAAAGTAACGGCTCATCCGCGCACCCAGGCGCGCGCGGCGCCAATCTCGGCAAGCTTGAACACGCGGATTTCGGCGGGAAGCAGCGCGCCCACGGCGCGCGTCACCGGGCCGATCCAGCCGCTGTCGGTGACGACCGCGCAGCGCGCGATGTCCTTCATGTGCGCCCAGGCCCATTTGATGTCGCGCCACCAGAGCGCGCTGTCGACGCTGTCGATATCCTCGATGATCTCGATCACGCGAAGCTTGCCGAACGCGGCGATCGCGCCGTCCATCTCGGCGACGACCTTGTCATATTCCTCGCGCGTAACGCCGCCGGCGACGGTCATTTCGACGACGCCGTCGGTCGGATCGGTGAGATAGGTGATCATCGGCAGCTCCTCTTCCCAATGCGGCTATTTGCCCGCATCATAGCAGAACCGATGGAAACCTTCCCCGCTGTCACGACGATCGCGCAGACGATCCAGCTGTCGCTCAGCCCGGTGTTCATGCTCGCGGGCATCGCCGGGGTGCTCAACCTGCTCGCCGGGCGGCTGTCGAGGGTGATCGATCGCGCGCGGATTCTCGAACAGCTCCACCCGGCGTCGAGCGGGCGCGAGCATGATCGCCACGTCTGGGAACTGCGCCTGCTCGATCGCCGGATGCGCGGGATCAACATCGCGTTGTTCCTGTGCACCGGCAGCGCGATCGCGACCTGCGCGGTGGTGGCCTTGCTGTTCGTCGGCGAGCTCGCGACGCTCAAGATCGGCACCTTCGTCGCGCTGACTTTCATCCTCGCGATGCTGATGCTGGTCGCGGGGCTGGTGATGTTCGTTCTCGAGGTCCGCCTGTCGGTTCGCGCGACGCGAATCAGGGGCGAGCTTCTCAAATAATCACTTGCGCTTCGGCAGCATGCCGATGGTGCGCAGCCAGCTTTCGGCAAGCGCCGGCCAGCGGGTGATCGGCTGATCGGTCGGGCGCAGGCCGAAGGCGTGGCCGCCATGCGCGTAGATGTGCATCTCGGCGGGCACCCTAGCCGCCTTGAGCGCGAGAAAATAGCTGATCGAGTTGCGCACGTCGTCGACCGGATCGTCCTCTGCCTGGACGATGAAATTGGGCGGCCCGTCGGCGCGGACGGAATCGTAATCGTGCAGCGCGATGCCGCGGCCGCTCCATAGGTGTCCCGGATAGATCGGCATCGCGAAGTCGGGCCGCGCGCTCAGTTTGTCGGCAGCATCGACCGGCGCATACTCGTGCCCGGTCGCATTGGTGATCGCAGTGACGAGGTGGCCGCCGGCGGAAAAGCCGACCACGCCGATCTTGTGCGGGTCGATGCCGAGGCTCGCCGCGCGCTGGCGCAGTAGCCGCATCGCGCGCTCGGCATCCTGCAGCGGCAGGAACGGTGTCGGTCGCTGGTCGCAGGGACGGCAGACCTTCGGGTGCCAATCCTGCGGCACGCGATATTTGAGCACGACGCAGGTCATGCCCAGTCCCGTCGCCCAATCGCAGACCTCGCTGCCTTCGAGGTCGATCGCCAGCGCCTCGTAACCGCCGCCGGGAAACACCATCAGCGCCGCGCCGCTGTTGCGGCCCTTGGGCGGATAGATCGTCATCGTCGGGCGGGTGACGTCGAGCACCGCCTGATAGGGCCTTCCGGCGACCAGGCTGTGGCCATACCAAGCGCTCTCCGGATCGCTGGTCTGCGGCCGCGCAATCTTGACGCTGGCTGGCCATAAAGGAATTTGAGTCAGACCCGGTCCCGGTTGCCATTGCCCGGACGGCAAACGCCCGCCCAAGGTCTGCGCCGGAGCGTTGCCGGTGGCGAGGAAGGTGAGCAGTGCGCTCGCTGCGATCAAGCGGCTCTTTTTCATGGCTATCCCCTCGATTGACGCCGCCACTTTGCTGGCCAGCCCGCGCCGCTGACAAAGCATCAATTCTCGACAGAGCCCCCAGTTCAATTCATGGATAGGGGCATGGACCGCGCCCAATTGCCGCTCAATGCCCTGCGCGCGTTCGAGGCGGCGGCGCGGCATCTCAATTTCACACGGGCAGGGCTCGAACTGTGCGTCAGCCAGGGCGCGGTCAGCCATCAGGTCGCGCAGCTCGAAGCGCGGCTCGGCGTCGCGCTGTTCCGGCGGCTGCCGCGCGGATTGGCGCTCACCGACGAGGGACTCGCTCTGGTCCCGGTGGTCGCCGACTCGTTCGATCGGATCGGCGCGACGCTCGATCGCTATGCCGGCGGGCGGTTGCGCGAGGTGCTGACCGTGGGCGTGGTCGGCACGTTCGCATCGGGCTGGCTGCTGCGCCGCACGCCGCGCTTCGCCGAGGCGCATCCCGGCATCGACTTGCGCCTGATGACCAACAACAATCGCGTCGATCTGGCGGGTGAGGGGCTCGATCTCGCGATCCGCTTCGGTGACGGCGCGTGGCACGGCGTGCATGCCGATCCGATCATGCCCGCGCCGCTCGCCCCGCTGTGTGCGTCCGCGGTGGCGGCGCGGCTGTCGTCACCGCGCGCGCTCGCCGGAGAGACGCTGCTGCGCTCGTATCGCGCCGACGAATGGCCGCGCTGGTTCGCCGCGGCGGGCGTGCTGGCGCCAGCCCTGCGCGGGCCGGTGTTCGACAGCTCGACGCTGATGGTCGCCGCCGCCGAAGCCGGGCTCGGCGTCGCGCTCGCGCCGCCGGCGATGTTCCAGGACGCGCTGTTCGCCGAGCGCCTCGTCCAGCCCTTCGCGGTGACGATCGCGACCGGCAGCTACTGGCTCACTCGGCTCAACTCGCGCCCCGAGACCCCGGCGATGCGCGCTTTCGCCGACTGGCTCACCGCGCAGGCGTGATCGCGCCGTCCATCCCCGGCGCGATAGCCGCGGTCGGCAAATAGCGTGGCGCGGTCCGCGCATGGCTCGCCTGCTCATAGACATAGCCCGCATCGAGCAGGCGCGGCTCGCTCCATGCCGGGCCGATGAACGACAGCCCCGCGGGCAAACCGCCGACCAGCCCCATCGGCACCGTCAGATTGGGATCGCCCGACACCGCGGGCAGCGTCGACGAACTCGGCCCGTTATACTGGTCGCCATAGACGGGATCGCTGAGCCAGGCGGGCCCATAGGTCGGCTCGACGATCAGCGTCGCTTGCGCCTTTGCCAGCATCGCGTCGATCCCCTGCCGCCCGGCCAGGTCGAGCGATTTGGCGCGCGCTGCCTTGTAGGCCGGATCGCCCAGCCCCTTGGTCTTTTCGGCCGTGAGAAATGTCTCCTGCCCGAAATAGGGCATCTCGGCCGCCTTGTGGGCATCGTCGAACGCGATCAGGTCGGCGAGCGTGCGCGTCTTCACCGCCGCCGGCGTGGTCGCGAGATAGCTGTTCATGTCGGCCTTGAGCTCGGTCATCAGCACGGTCTGCTCGGCATCGCCGAGCCCGTCGAGCTTGGGCTCCTTGACGTCGACCAGCACCGCGCCCGCCGCCTTGAGCACGTCGAGCGCCTTGTCGTAGGTCGCTTCAAGATCGGGCGTCATGTCGGGCCGCAGCACCGCAATCCGCACGCCCTTCAGGCTCGCCTCGGCCAGCCCGTCGGCATAAGGCGGCGGGGCAACGAAATATTGCGGGCGCTTGAGCGTCGCCGGGTCGGCGGGATCGACCCGCGTCATCGCATCGAGCATCAGCGCGACGTCGCGCACGCTGCGCGCCATCGGTCCCGGCGTGTCCTGGCTGTGGCTGATCGGCACGACATGCGTGCGGCTGACCAGCCCGATCGTCGGCTTCAACCCGACCAGCCCGTTGACCGACGACGGGCACACCACCGAGCCATCGGTTTCGGTGCCGATGCCCGCTGCCGCGAAGCTCGCCGCGACCCCCGCGCCGGTGCCGCTCGAACTTCCGCACGAAGTTCTGTCGAATGCATAGGGGTTGCGCACCAACCCGCCGATGCCGCTCCACCCGCTCATCGCGCGGGTCGAGCGGATATTGGCCCATTCGGACAGGTTCGCCTTGGCGAGGATCACCGCGCCCGCCGCGCGCAGCCCGGCGATCACGGGGGCATCGCGGTGCGTGACGTTGTCTGCCAGCGCAAGGCTGCCCGCGGTGGTCGCCACCGGATCGATCGTCTCGATGTTGTCTTTGACCAGGATCGGAATGCCGTCGAGCGGCCCCAGGCTCTTGCCCGCCTTGCGCCGCGCGTCGGCTGCCTTGGCCGCGGCGATCGCATCGGGATTGATCGCGATCACCGCGCGCAGCGTCGGGCCCTTGCGATCCATCGCCGCGATCCGCGCGAGATAGGCGCGCGTGATCGCCTCGCTGGTCACGCCATGTGCCATCTCGGCCCGGAGTTGGTCGATCGAGCGCTCCTCGACTGCCGGCGCGCGCTGCGCCTGTGCCGCGTTCGCCGCGAGCATCGCGCCCGCCGCCGCCATCATTGTCGTGATTGTTCGCATCGACGCTCCCCCAAAATATTCGGACGGAGAGTATGCGTGCGCTGCCCAACATGAAAGAGGCTGCCGAGCCCCCTCGGGCCCGACAGCCTCTCGCATGGTCAGCGGCCGGATGTTCCAGCCCGGGAGACCATGCGAACCGCTGTTCCTGTGATCATCCGCGTTGGCTGGAGGAGGATACCTCCCGCGGCGATCGGCGGCAAATCAGCGGTGCGTCTCCCGAACGAACTGAACCGACCCCATTGCTGAACCATGAGACATCGGATCACCTCCTTTCGCTAGTTGAAGCACTGTGTGGCTGTGCTCAGCCACGACTCGAATGTGAGTCATCCGAATCGCACATACAAGTCTTGTAATGCATCGCGATTTGCGCGATTCTCTTTCGCCTTGGCCGCGATCAGCCTGCTTGGGCGATCAGCTTCTTCGCCGCATCTCCCGACCAGTCGTAACCGCCGGTTTCGCGCCACACTTCATGGCCTTGCGCGTCATAAAGGATCGTCGTCGGCAGATTGGCGCCGAGCGCGGTGCTAAGCCCCAGCTTGGGATCGAGATAGGGCTGTAACGCCTTGAAACCGTGTGCCTTGAAGAACGGCGTCACCTTGGCCGCGCCGTCGAGATCCTGGCTCACCGCGACCACCTTGACCGTGCCCGATTGGGCAAGCGCATCGAGCGTCGGCATCTCCTTGACGCACGGCCCGCACCACGTCGCCCATAGATTGATCAGCACCGGCTTGCCCCGGAACGCCTCGAGCGTCACCGGCTTGCCTGCGGGATCGAGGAAGCTGACCGTCGGCGCCGCATCGCCCTTGTGGCCGCGGTCGATCGCGCCGGCGACGGGAACTGCTTCTCCGCCGGTTGCTTCGTCAGGCGACCTGGCCTCGTCGGGGGAGGGCGCGGCGGCATTGTCTGCCGCTTGCTCCTGTCGCGGCGATTGCCTATCGCAGCCGCCGATTACGAGCGTCGCAAGCAGGAGACAGGCAATCGCGCGCACAGACGGCTCCAATGCGATGTGGGGCGGGCGCTTCGCCGAAGGCCCGGCCGCGGTGATGCGCGAGATAAACGCCTCGATCCCGTTCGACAAGGCGCTGTGGCAGCAGGATATCGCCGGCTCCAAGGCGCATGTCGCGATGCTGGGGGCGCAGGGCATCCTCTCGGCCGAGGACGCCGCGACGATCGCCGCCGGGCTCGATGCGGTCGCCGCCGATTACGCGCAAGGCGGCGTGACCGAAGACCTCGCGCTCGAAGACATCCACATGCAGACCGAGGCGCGGCTCGCCGAGAAGATCGGCGCGGTCGCCGGGCGCCTCCACACCGCGCGCTCGCGCAACGATCAGGTCGCGACCGACTTCCGACTGTGGACGCGCGACGCGATCGATCATGTCGATGCGGCGCTGGCGAGCCTGCAGGGCGCGCTGCTCGGGCGCGCCGAAGAGCATGCCGACAGCGTGATGCCCGGCTTCACTCACTTGCAGAGCGCACAACCCGTGACGCTCGGCCACCATCTGATGGCCTATCACGAGATGATCGCGCGCGACCGCAGCCGCTTTGCGGACGCGCGCGCGCGGCTCAACGAATGCCCGCTCGGCGCCGCCGCGCTGGCCGGCACCGGCTTCGCGATCGACCGCGAGGCGACCGCCAAGACGCTCGGCTTCGACCGCCCGACGCGCAACTCGCTCGACTCCGTTTCGGATCGCGATTTCGCGCTCGATTATCTGATGGCGGCGACGCAAGTGAGCCTGCATCTGTCGCGGCTCGCCGAGGAATTCATCATCTGGGCGTCGCAGCCGTTCGGCTTCGTGTCGCTCAGCGATCAATGGTCGACCGGCTCGTCGATCATGCCGCAGAAGCGCAACCCCGATGCCGCCGAACTCGTCCGCGGCCATGCCGGCCGGATCGCGGGTTGCATGATGGCGCTGACGATGACGATGAAGGGCCTGCCGCTCGCTTATTCCAAGGACATGCAGGACGACAAGCCGCCAGTGTTCGAGGCGCACGACCTGCTCGGCCTGTCGATCGCCGCGATGACCGGGATGGTCGAGACCGCCACGTTCCGCACGACCCGTATGCGCGCCGCCGCCGAGGCGGGCTTCTCGACCGCGACCGACCTCGCCGACTGGCTGGTCCGCGAGGCCGGGGTGCCGTTCCGCGAGGCGCACCACATCACCGGCCGCGCGGTTAAGCTCGCCGAGGACCGCGGCGTCGGGCTCGACGCGCTGGCACTCGCCGATCTCCAGGCGATCGATGCGCGGATCGACGGCCGCGTGTTCGACGTTCTGTCGGTCGATGCCTCGGTCGCCAGCCGAACCAGTTTCGGCGGCACCGCGCCGGTCAGGGTGCGCGAGGCGATTGCCGCGGCGCGCGAAGGAGAGACGCGATGAAGGCTTGGTTGGCGATTGCCCTGCTCGCGCTGCCGCTCGCCGCGTGCGGCTCGGCCGCGCGGCTCAAGCCGGCCGAGGGCAAGGCGCTGCCGCCCGCGCCTTACGGCGCGACCGCGACGCCGAGCCCGCAGGACTTGCTCACGCCCTCGACCCAGGCGCGACCGACGCGTGACGACGAACTGCTCAAGGAATCGAAGAAGCGCGATCCCGACCCGTTCGACCTGCCGCCGCAGAACTGACTATGGACCATTTCCAGCTGATCGACGGCGTGATGCACGCCGAACAGGTGCCGCTCCCGCTCATTGCCGAGCAGGTCGGCACCCCCGTCTATGTCTATTCGACCGCGACGCTGCGCCGCCACGCCCAGGTGTTCCGCGACGGCCTGTCGGGGGTCAAGCGCAAGCACATCGCCTATGCGATCAAGGCTAACCCTAATCTCGCGGTGCTGCGCGTGCTGGCCGAAGAAGGCTACGGCGCCGACGTCGTCTCGGGCGGCGAAATGCGCCGTGCGCTGGCGGCAGGGATCAAGGCGCAGGACATCGTCTTTTCGGGCGTCGGCAAGACGCGCGGGGAACTCGCCGCCGCGCTCGACGCCGGGATCGGCCAGATCAACCTCGAGCTCGAGGAAGAAGGCGTCGTCCTCGCCGAGATCGCGGCGGCAAAGGGGATGACGGCGCGCGCGGTGCTGCGCGTCAATCCCGATGTCGATGCCGGCACCCACGCCAAGATCTCGACCGGGCGCAAGGAGAACAAGTTCGGCGTCCCGATCAGTGAGGCGCGCGGCATGTTCGATCGCCTCGCCGGGCTGCCGGGACTCTCGCTCGAAGGCGTCGCGATCCACATTGGCAGCCAGCTCGCCGATCTTGCGCCGCTCGAAGCTGCTTATGTCCGCATCGGCCGGCTCGTCGAGGAACTGCGCGGCGCCGGCCACACGATCAGCCGCGTCGATCTCGGCGGCGGCCTCGGCGTGCCCTATCGCGCCGGCGAATTGCTGCCGAGCCCGGCCGAGTACGGCGCGATGGTCGCGCGCGTTACCGCCGATTGGGACGTCGAGCTGATGTTCGAGCCCGGCCGCGTCATCGCCGGCAATGCCGGGGTGCTGCTGACCGAGGTGATCTGGGTCAAGCCGGGGGTCGTGAACCCCTATGTCATCGTCGATGCCGCGATGAACGACCTCGCGCGGCCCGCGCTCTACGACGCGTGGCACGATTTCGCCGCGGTGCGCCCGACTGGCGAAACCATGACCGCGAACATCGCCGGCCCGGTCTGCGAGACCGGCGACACCTTCGCGATGGGCCGCGAGATCGACGCGGTGAAGTCGGGCGATCTCGCGATCTTCCGCACCGCGGGCGCATATGGCGCGACGATGGCCTCGACCTACAACAGCCGCGGGCTCGTCCCCGAAGTGCTGGTCGACGGTGATCGCTATGCGGTGGTCGCCGATCGCATCGAGCCCGCGACGATCCTCGCCGCCGAGCGCGTGCCCGAGTGGCTGTCGCGGTGACGCTCCCCAGCCTGCCGCTGTTCTTCGCGGTGGCGGGCCGGCCGGTAATCCTGCTCGGCGACGGCGAGGCCGCCGCGGCGAAGCGCCGCTTGCTGGAGCGTGCCGGCGCGAGGATCGTCGACGAAGCAGCGGAGGCCGCGCTCGCAATCGTCGCAATCGAGGATGAAACTGAAGCGGTGGGCGCGGTCGTTCGGCTGAAAGCTCGCGGCGTGCTGGTCAACGCGGTCGATCGCCCGGCGCTGTGCGATTTCACGCTGCCCGCGATCGTCGATCGCGCGCCGGTGATCGTCGCGATCGGCACCGGCGGCGCATCGGCCGGGCTCGCCGCGACGCTGCGCCAACGTCTCGAGACGATCCTGCCCGCCAGGCTCGGCGCGCTAGCGAGTCGATTGTCGATGTCACGCGACGCAATCCGCGCGCGCTACCCCGATGGGGACGAGCGCCGCCGCGCGCTCGGCACGGCGATGTCGGCGGGCGGGCTGCTCGATCCGCTCGTCGCCGAACCCGAGGCTGTGGATGCCTGGCTCCACACGGCCACCGCCGCTCCGCCCCAGCTCGTCACCATCCGCCTCCGCTCGCTCGATCCCGACGACCTCACGCTGCGCGAGGCACGGCTGATCGGCCGCGCCGATCGTCTCTTCCACCGCGCCGACGTGCCGCCCGCGATTCTCGACCGCGCGCGCGCCGATGCGCCCCGCCACGCCTGTACCGCCCCGCCCGCTGATCTGGGACCGGGGCTGTCGATCGATCTGGAGACGCCGGCATGAGCCATTTCGCCTATCACGTCGCGGGCGGGCAGGCCGAGAAGATTTCGGCCGAGCAGGCGATCGAGACGAGTGGCGGGCTGGTCTGGATCCACCTCGCCACTAACAATAGCGAGGCGCAGGATTGGCTGGCGCAGAAGGCCGGCCTTGAAGACTATCTGGTCGACGCGCTGACCGCGACCGAAACACGGCCGCGCTGCGATGCCGTCGGCGACGGCGCGTTCCTCAACCTGCGCGGGCGCATCGCCGATGCCGATGACGAGGACGATTCGCTCGGATCGGTGCGCATCTGGGCGACCGCGGGGCGGGTGATCTCGGTAACGCGGCGCAAGCTCACCTCGCTCGAACAAGTCGTTGCCGCGGTCGAGGCGGCCGACGTCGACGATCCCGGCGACCTGATCACCGAATTCGCCACCGCGATCACCGAGGAGCTTGATCCCGAGGTCGCCGATCTCGGCGACGAGCTCGACGATTGCGAGGCCGATTTGAGCGCCGACCGCGTGTTCCATCTCCGCCGCGTGGTGACCAAGGTCCGCGTCGCCGCGATCCAGTATCGCCGCTTCCTCACGCCCCAGCGCGCCGCGATCGAGAAGCTCGCGTCGTTGCCGTGCGACTGGCTGCAGGACGACGACCGCCTCCACCTCGCCGCCGCCGCCGATCGCGCGGCGCGCATGGCCGAAGAGCTCGAGGCGATCCGCGAACGCGCCGCGCTGACCCATGAAGCGCTTACCGATCTGCGGTCCGAACAGATCGATCAGCGCTCGCTCGTCATTGCGGTGGTGGCAATGGTGTTCCTGCCGCTGACCTTCATCACCGGGCTGCTGGGCATGAACGTGAAGGGCATTCCCTATGCCGACGAACCCTGGGCGTTCGATGGCGTCATGACGGTGTGCGCGCTGCTCGCGGCTGGGATCACGATCTATTTCGTGCGGCGTCACTGGTTCCGGTAAGCAGCGCCGCGACCTCGGCGAAGCTGTGCGCCACCGCATCGACGCCGATCGAACGCAGCGTTGCTTCGTGACCCGGCTGGCAGTGACGCCCCGCTGCCAGCCCGATGACATAGGCGCCCGAGGCGACCGCCCCGGTTGCGCCGACCGGCGAATCCTCGAGGATCACGCAGCGCTCGATGCCGACGCCGAGCGCGTCGGCGGCGTGGAGATAGACGTCGGGCTCGGGCTTGCCGCGCGAGACATGCTCGCGGCCCGAGAAAATCTTGTCGCCGAACGCATCGCTGAGGCCGAGATGCGCGAGGTGCGTGGTGATCCAGTGGGTCGTGCTCGACGAGGCGATCGCGCGCGGCAGCACGTCGGGCAGGCTGCGCACGAAGGCGATCGCGCCGGCGACCGAATCGAGCCCCTGGGCGAGGACGCGGGCATCCTCGGCGGCGCGCACGGTGTAGAAGTCTTCCGGCAACGGCCGCCCGATATGACCCTCGACGGCGGCGATGAACTCCTTGTCGGCGAGCCCCATGAAGCGCGCCATCGATTCTTCGGGGCTGGTCGGATGCCCGATCCGCGTCAGATACTCCGCGATCTGCGCATTGCCGGCATATTCGCTTTCGAGAAGCACGCCGTCGAAATCGAAAATCAGCGCATCGAACTTGAGAGCGTCGAGCGTCATGTGCGGCTCCCGAACAAGGCGGTGCCGACGCGGACATGCGTCGCGCCGAGCGTCACCGCGGTCGGATAGTCGCCAGACATGCCCATGCTGAGGCCCGCCAGCCCTTCCTCGCGCGCCAGCTTGGCGAGCAGCGCGAAATAGGGCGCGGGTTCGAGGTCGGCGGGCGGCACCGCCATCAGCCCGGCGATCGGCAGATCGGCCGCCCGCGCCTCCGCGAGCAATGCAGGCAAGTCGGCAATCGCGACCCCGCCCTTCTGCGGCTCGTCACCGATATTGACCTGGACGAAGCACGCCGGCCTGCGATCGGCCTTGTCCATCGCCTTGGCCAGCGCCGCGACCAGCGACGGCCGGTCGACCGAGTGGATCGCATCGAACAGCGCGACCGCGTCTTCAGCCTTGTTCGACTGCAATTGCCCGACGAGGTGCAATTCGATTCCCGGCGTCTCCCCGCGCAACGCGGGCCATTTCGCTTCGGCTTCCTGCACGCGATTCTCGCCGAACACGCGCTGCCCCGCGGCGATCACGGGGCGGATCGCGTCGGCGGGGTGCGTTTTGGAAACCGCGATCAGCGTCACCGCCCCTGGCTTGCGGCCCGCGAGCGCGGCGCCTTTGGCGATTTGGTCATGGACGGCGGCGAGCCGTGTCGAACTGTCGTCGGCGGTCATGCGCGCTGCTATAGGGAGCCGCGTGACCCGCCGCCACCCCGCCCGCCTGCCCAAAATCTGGCTGATTACCGACGAGCGGATGGGCGATCGGTTGTGGCACGCGCTCCGCCGCCTGCCGCGCGGCAGCGGCGTGGTGTTCCGCCAATATGCAACCCCGCCCGCCGAGCGCCGCCGCCTGTTTCGCCGCATCGCGCGGATCGCAGCGGCGAAGGGATTGGTGCTCGTCCGCGCCGGAGACGGTCCGCTCGGCGGCGGCGAAGCGGGGACGCACGGCCGCCGCGGTCGTGGCATCGTTACCTGGCCCGTGCATGACCGCCGCGAAGCGATCGCCGCGGTCCGCGCCGGCGCCGACCTGCTGTTCGTCTCGCCGGTATTCGCCACCCGCTCGCATCCCGGCGCACCTGGTTTGGGAGTTGCCGGGGCGCGGCGCGTGGCCGCGTCAGTCCCCATCCCGATGATTGCGCTTGGCGGCATGACGCCGGTGAGTGGCAGGCGGTTGATGGGGGGGGGCTTCTGGGGGTGGGCGGCAA